>NZ_JAEMSS010000112.1 GCF_016462705.1 Nocardioides sp.
GACCGTCGAGGTGCCCTTCGAGGAGCTCAAGCCGAGCCTCGACGCGGCCTACCAGCAGATCGCCAAGCAGATCAACGTCCCCGGCTTCCGCCGCGGCAAGGTCCCTCCGGCGATCATCGACCGCCAGATCGGCAAGGGGGCGATCCTCGAGCAGGCGATCAACGACGCGCTGCCCCAGAAGTACCGGGAGGCGCTCGAGCAGAACTCCCTCGAGCCGCTGGCCCAGCCCGAGATCGAGGTCACCAAGCTCGACGAGAACGAGGGCTTCGAGTTCACCGCCGAGGTCGACGTCAAGCCCGAGTTCGAGGTGCCGGCGTACGACGGCGTCGCGGCCAGCGTAGAGGACGCGGTCGTCTCCGACGCCGACGTCGAGGAGCAGCTGGACGCGATGCGCGAGCGGTTCGGCACGCTCAGCGACGTCGAGCGTCCCGCGGCGGACGGCGACTTCGTGGTCATCGACCTGACCGCCACCCAGGACGGCGAGCCCGTCGACGGTGCGGAGCTGACCGGGATGAGCTACCGGGTCGGGCGCGGCGGCATGATCGACGGCCTCGACGAGGCGCTGGTCGGCATGGCCGCCGGCGACGCCACGACGTTCACCACCGAGCTCGTCGGGGGAGACCTGGTGGGCCAGGCGGTCGAGGTCTCCGTGTCGGTGACCCAGGTCCAGGAGCAGGAGCTCCCCGAGGTCGACGACGACTTCGCGCAGGACGCCTCCGAGTTCGACACGCTCGAGGAGCTCACCGCCGACCTGCGCGAGCGCCTCGGCCGGGGCAAGCGGCTCGAGCAGGCCGCAGCCGCCCGGGACGCGGTCCTCGAGGCCCTGCTGGAGACGGTCGACATCCCGCTCCCGGACACGCTGGTCGCCGACGAGCTCACCGCCCGCCGGCAGAGCGTCGAGCAGCAGCTGGCCTTCGCCGGCATCACGATGGAGAAGTACCTCGAGGACGAGGGCCAGACGGTCGAGGAGTTCGAGGCCGACCTCGAGCGCCGGGTCCGCGACGCCATCACCGCGCAGTTCGTCCTCGACGCGATCGCCACCAAGGAGGAGCTCGGCGTCGACCAGGAGGAGCTGAGCTCCCACATGATCCGCCGGGCCCAGCAGTCCGGTCAGGACCCCCAGGAGTTCGTCAACCACATGCTCGAGCACGGGCACCTGCCGGAGCTCGTCCAGGAGATCCGCCGCGGCAAGGCACTCGCGCGGATCGTCGAGTCCGCCGTGGTCACCGACGCGTCCGGCAACACCGTGGAGCTCAAGGGCCTGCAGCCCGACGGCACCATCCTCGACGTCGAGGAGGGCCCCGCCGTCGAGGCTGCCGACGAAGCCGCTGACGAGGCTGCTGACGAGGCCGCCGAGCCGGAGACCCCCCGCGAGGAGTGACCGGCCCGCCTCGCGCGCGCCGGCTGCTCGAGCGTGACGCAGAGCTGACCCAGGGCACCGCTCTGCTCGACCGGCTGACCGGCGGGCAGGGCGGTGCCTTCTGCGTGCTGGGTCCCGCCGGGGCCGGCAAGACCGCCCTGCTGCGGTCGCTGGCCGAGGACGCCGCGACCCGCGGCGCCCGCACGCTCACGGCGACCGCGGGTGAGCTCGAGAGCCATGCGCCGTTCGGGGTGGTCCGCCAGCTGCTCGACCGCGCCGTGGCCGAGATCCCGGCCTCGGAGCGGCCCGCCGACGGCCCGGCGGCGCTGGCGGCTGAGCTGCTGATGCTGTCCGAGCCCGCCCGCCCGGTCGAGCAGTCCGCGATGTTCACCAGCCTGTTCTGGCTGGTCGACGCCCTGGCGTCGGCGCGGCCCGTGGCCCTGGTGGTGGACGACGCCCAGTGGGCCGACGAGGCGTCGCTGCTCTTCCTGCGGCATCTCCTCACCCGGCTCGACGGTCGGCCGGTCCTCGTGGTCGTCGCTGCCCGGGACGTCCACCCCGACCGCCGCTCGCCGGCGCTCGCCGCGCTGGTCGCCGACCGGGACATCACGACCGTGCGCCTCCAGCCGCTGACCGCCGGGGCGGTGCACGCCTTCCTCGAGGACGCCTGGGGACGTCCGGTGCCCGAGGACGTGTCCGCCGCGTGTGCCGAGGTCACGGGCGGCAACCCGTTCCTGGTGTCCACCGTGGCGGAGCTCGTGGCTCCGCAGGAGGACGGCCGCGAGCCGGAGGTCGACCACGTCCGGGACGCGGTCCCCGGGTCGGTGGTGGACTCGGTGGTCCACCGCCTGACGGCGCTGCCGACCCTCGAGCGCGAGCTGGCCAGGTGGGTCGCGGTGCTCGACACGGCACCCGGACACCTGGTCGCGCGCCTGGCGGGGGTCGAGGCGCAGGCCGTCGCCGAGGCCGCCGACCGGCTCCGGGACGCGGGCCTCCTCGCTCCTGACGACCTCCTCGAGTACCGGCACGCCCTGCTCCGGTCCGCGGTCTACGCCTCGATCCCGGTCGGTGCGCGCAGCCTCCTGCACCGGCGGGCCGCCCGGGCCCTGGCCGACGAGCCGGACGGGCTGCACCGGGCGGCGGCCCAGCTGCTCGTCGCCGACGGCCAGGGCGAGGAGTGGGCCGTCGCCCACCTGGTGCGGGCGGCGACGGCGGCCACCGACTCGGGTGCGCCGGAGGCGGCGGCGCGCCTGCTGGAGCGGGCGGTGGCGGAACCCCCCGGGCGGCCGGAGCTGCCGCTGGTCCTGCTCCAGCTCGGGATGGCGCAGCTCCGCGCCGGCGACGCGGCGTGCGTGGAGTCCCTCGAGCGTGCCGAGCAGCTCGTCGACGACCCGGTGCAGCGCGCGCAGTGCGCCCTCGCGCTGTCGATCGCCTACAACTTCGGCGGCTTCTACGACCGCTCCGCGGACCTGCTCGAGCGGGCTCTGTCGGGGCTCTCGGACGCCGACGGCGACCTCGCCCTCGTGGTGGAGGCCTGCCTCGTGGCGGCGGCCCTCCAGGTCCCGGGCCGGGTCGCCGGGGCCCGTCGCCGGCTCGACGCCCGGTCCGGCCTCACCGGCGCCACCCCGGGCGAGCGGATCTTCCTCGCCCAGCAGGCGTCGTACGCGAACGCCACCGACGTCGAGCTCTCCCGCGTCCTCGACACGGTCCGGCTCGCGATCGGCGACGGGCTGACCCCCGAGCAGCACCCCGACACCCACGAGTGGGCGGTCATCAGGCTCCAGCTCGCCGCCACCGGCCAGTACGCCGAGGTGGTGGCGCTGTGCGACCGCGGCCTCGAGGTCTCGGCGGCGGCCGGGTCGGTCATCGGGTTCGTGTCCGGCTCGCTGGTCCGCGGGGTCGCGCTGCTGTGGTCCGGGGACCTCGTCGGCGCGGAGCTGGACCTGCGCAACGCCCTCGCGCACGCCGACCTGATCCCGGGCGGGACGCTGGTCGGAGCGATGGCCGGGGCGTTCCTGGCCGAGCTGCTGGTCGAGCGCGGCGAGGTCGGCGACGCGCTCAGCCTGGTCGAGTCGCTCGACGACGACGAGTCGATCGCCTTCAACGGCGGGATCCACCTCCTGCGCGCCAGGGGGTTCGTCCGGGGCGCCGCCGGCGACCACGAGGCGGCCCTGCGCGACCTGGACGAGTGCGCGGCGCGACTGGCCGCGCTGGAGGTCGACTCGCCGACCTGGTGCTCCTGGCGGCCCGTCGCGGTCGCCAGCCGCTGGGCCCTCGGCGACGTGGACGGCGCGCGGGGGCTGGCGCGGGAGGACGTCCTGCACGCCGAGCGCAAGGCCGCGGACGTCGCCCTGGGCGTCGCGCTGCGGGTCGAGGGCCAGGTGACCGCCGAGGAGGACCCGGTCCCCGTGCTCGAGCGGGCGGTCGAGGTGCTGTCCGGCACCGAGTCCCGGCTCGAGCTGGCGCGCGCCCAGGTGGCCCTCGGCGCCGCGCTGAGGCGTGCCGGGCGGCGTACCGAGGCCCGGCCCGTGCTCGCCGCAGGCCGTCTGCAGGCCACGCGCAGCGGAGCCACGGCGCTGGCCCGGCTGGCCGAGGAGGAGCTCGCCGCCGCGGGTGGCCGGCCGCGCCGCCTGGAGATCACCGGCACCGGGGCCCTGACCGCCAGCGAGCGCAGGGTCTGCGAGCTCGCGGTGGCCGGGCTGCGCAACCGGGAGATCGCCCAGCGGCTGTTCATCGCACCCAAGACCGTCGAGGTGCACCTGTCCCGGGCCTACCGCAAGCTGGACATCGCCCGGCGCGAGCAGCTCGCCGCGGCGCTCGAGGGCTCGCTCCCCGAAAAGTAGGGGTGGGCCCCTGACGCGGCACGGGCTCCGGGCCGCGAGGTTGTCCCCATGCGCCGGAATCTCGGACGCCTGTGTGCGCCCTTCGCCCTCGTCCTGCTCGCCCCCCTCGCCGTCGTGGCGGGACTGGCCGCCACGCTGACCGTGACCGCCACGTCCGCCTCGGCCGACCCGGGGGTGGACGACCCGAGCTGGTACGACGGTGCGAACGCGAACAACCTGGTGACCAACTGCGCCTCGCTCGGCGTGCTGAGCACGCCCTACAGCGAGCCCGGCGTCGCGACGTACACCGGCTACCTCGCCGACCCCGACGACGCGGCGCCGGGCGTCAACCAGGGCACCTACATGCGCTACGTGGTCTACGGGCTCGGCTCGCCCTGCAACGGCACCTACTTCGCACCGCACTTCCGGCTTCCCTCCGGCGTCTCCTTCGACAACACCCGGCCGATCAACTGCTTCTACGACGGGCAGAACGGGACGAGCGACACCACGGCGTGCCCCCAGTGGGGCGGCAACTTCTACAGCGACGGCTACTACAGCTACTACCGCAGCAACCTGCAGGCCGGCCTGTGGCCGGTGGCGCAGGGGCACGTCTGGGAGTTCCGGCTGCCCATCAAGTCGAACCGGGTGGTCAGCGGCGAGACCATCTACACGTTCGTCAAGACCATCGACGGCAACGACGACCTGACCCTGGCCGTGACCGCCCCCCTCTACGTGTTCGGCGGCGCGGGCTCGGGCCAGACGACGATCATGTACGACCAGCCGTCCACCAAGCCGGAGGCGCAGCTGCCGGACGGCTCCGGCGCGCCGGCGTACGGCGTGGTGTCGCGCTACCAAGGCGTGATCAGCGGCCAGGGCGGCGAGGCGCTGGCCGAGCTCGGCACCTCGCCGAGCAACCTCGACCGGTTGGTCAGCATCCCGATCTCGGCCGGGTCGTTCCAGGCCTACGAGCTGTGGACCGACTGGTCGGACGTCGGCGTCCTGCAGCGCGGCACGACGTACTACTGGCGGGGCGGCTTCAAGCCCACCGGCCAGGCTGCGACGTGGGGCGAGGTGCAGAGCTTCACGATCCCCGCGACGACGTCCTGCCAGGGCAAGCAGGTCACCGTGAACCTCGGTCTCGGCGAGCTGCCGACCGCCGGTGCCGACGTCATCCTCGGCACGGACGGCGCCGAGACCATCACCGGGCTCGACGGCAACGACACGATCTGCGGGCTGGGCGGCGACGACCGGATCCTTGGGGGGAACGGCGACGACGTCGTCGACGCCGGAGCCGGCAACGACACGGTGGTCCCGGGCGCCGGGGCGAACCGGGTGGTCGGTGGCGCGGGCGACGACACGGTGCTGGCCCTGGGCGGTGACGACGACGTCGACGGCGGTGCGGGCACGGACACGATGAGCTACGCCGGCGCCGACAAGGGGGTCGTCCTCGACCTGGCGCGCTCGGCTGCGCAGCGGACCGGCGGTGGTGGGACCGACACGGTGCGCGACGTCGAGCACGTCATCGGCGGTGACGCCAAGGACAAGCTCTCCGGCAACGGCACCGGCAACCGGCTCGTCGGTGCCGACGGCAAGGACAAGCTCATCGGCCGGGGTGGCAAGGACGTCATGGTCGGGGGGAAGGGCAAGGACCGCTGCGACGGTGGGCCCGGCAAGGACAAGGCCAAGGGGTGCGAGGTGAAGAAGAACATCCCCTGACCGAGGACACGCCGCCGCTGCCACCGCCGACCAGTCGGCGGGGGCAGCCGCAGCTGTGTCCGGGACCTCCGGGTCAGACGACCGGGATCGACACGAACGCGATGCTGGTCGCGGCACCGGTGCCCGGGGCCTCGCAGACCAGGGTCGGCGACAGCGCCGCCGTGGTGGTCACGACCGCCACCAGGGTGAACGAGTTCCGGCCGCCGCCGGTCGGGAAGTCGAACTGGCCCTCGTCGAGCACGTTCCCGCCCAGCTGGATGGTGCAGCTCCCGAGCCCGTCGGACGTGCTGACCAGGTTGACCGTCGCGGTCGTGACGTAGGTCCCCACCGGGAGCGACTGGGCGCCGACCTGGACCTGCGTGTTCGCGGCGAAGTTGGCGTTCGGCGCTTGGGTCGAGTGGACCTTTGGCAGCGCCGCGGGGCCCTGCGGGCCGGCCGGTCCCGGCACGCCCAGCTGCTTCTTCACGGCCTTGGCCAGGTCCTTCTTCTTGACGGTCCCGTCCTTGAGCTGCTTGGTCGTCACCGTGCCGGCCTTGATGGTCTTGCCGTCGATCATCTTCGCGGCGGTGGCCGTGCCGGCGACGCCGAGGGCCAGGACGACCGCCAACAGGAGCAGGGTCAGTGGGGAGGGGCGGCGCTTCATCGTCAGGATTCCTTCCGGTCTGCCGCACCCGAGCGGCACGGCTACTGGTCGACCCTGGGGCCCGGCGGCGGGCGGCGCATGAGGAGCCGTCCCTCACTTCGACATCGGGCCGTGCCTGGGGGACCCCCCACGACTACGGTGCGACGTGTGACGTCGTCGGGGCTCGTCGAACGGGAGACCGAGCTGCAGGCCCTCGCCGACGCCCTGGCGGCCGGACGCTCCGGCGGAGGTCGCCTGGTCTTGGTGGAGGGGCCGGCCGGGATCGGCAAGAGCCGGCTGCTCGATGCCGTCGCTCACGGTGCCGCCGTCGCCGGGGCCACTGTCCTGCGGGCGCGGGGAGGGATCCTGGAGCGGGACGTCGCCTACGGCGCGGTGCGCCAGCTGTTGGACCGGTACCTGGCCGCGCTCCCGGACGACGAGCGGGCCGACGTGCTCAGCGGCGCGGCGGCGCACGCCCTGCCCGCCCTCGCTCCGGCGGCTGCGGCGGGGTCCGGCGAGGGGCCGGTCGCGGCGACCGAGCACGGCCTGTTCTGGACGGTGGCCCACCTTGCCGAGCGGGCGCCCCTGGTGCTGGTGCTCGACGACGCCCACTGGTTCGACGCCGCGTCCCTGAGGTTCGTCGTCTACCTGGTCCGCCGGCTGGTCGACCTCCCGGTCGTGGTGGCCGTGGGGATGCGCCCTGACGACTCGGGCGCGGCCGCACCCGACCTGCTCGCCGAGCTGCTGCTCGAACCCGGCGCCGTACTGCTGCGCCCGGCCCCGCTGAGCGTGTCCGGGATCGGTCGCCTCCTGGCCGACCGGATGGGACCGGACGTCGCCCCGGAGTTCGCCGCGTCGTGCCACCACGCCGTGCGCGGCAACCCCTTCCTGCTCACCCAGCTGGCCGGGGCCCTGGTCGCCGATGGTGCCGAGCCGACGGCGGCCAACGCCCCGCGGGTGCGCGAGGTCCGTCCCCGGACGATCGCCCGGGCCATCCTGCTCCGGCTGGCCAGGTTGCCACCCGGTGCGACCGAGCTCGCCCACGCGCTGGCGGTGCTCGGCTCGAGCGCCGGGGCGGACCAGGTGGCGGCGTTGGCGGGGGTGGAGCCGGCCGAGGCCGGCCCCGTGCTCGACACGATGGTGGCCGAGGAGATCCTGGCCGGCGACCTGGCGCTGGAGTTCGCGCACCCGGTGGTCCGGGAGTCGGTGTACGCCGAGCTCGGGGCGGCCGAGCGGATCCGGTGGCACCAGCGGGCCGCGGACCTCCTGGTGGGTGCCGGAGCCGATGCGGAGCGGGTGGCTCCGCACCTGCTCGCGACACGGCCCGCCGGACGCGCGGACACGGTCGCGGTGCTCCGTGAGGCCGCCCGGACCGCGACCGAGCGCGGGGCGCCGGACATCGCGCTGCGCTACCTCGAGCGGGCGCTTGCCGAGCCGCCGGACCAGACGGTGCGCGCCGACGTCCTGGTGGAGACCGGGACCGCCGGCTTCCACGCCGGTGCTCCCGCCGACGGCCCGCGCCATCAGCTCCGCGAGGCGCTGGGCCTGATCGCGGAGCCGGAGCGGCGGATCGACGTCTGGCTGGCCCTGTCCCGGGTCACTGCCATGGAGTCCAGCGTGCCCGGCTCGGTGGCGGTGCTGGAGGAGTCGCTCGCCGACCTGGAAGGTCTCGGCCCGGAGGCGCTCGCCCCCCTGTTCAACGAGCTGTGCGGGTTCGGGATCACCCACCCGGACACGATCGAGCGGGCGGTGGCCCGCCTTCCCGCGGTGCCCCCCACGTCCGGCGAGGCCCTCACCGCGCGGCTCGCCCTGTGCAACCTGGCGGCTCTGTCCGCCTTCCGCGGCGATCCCGCCGTCGAGACCGACGGCCTGGCCCGGCTGGCGCTGGCCCAGGGACAGCTCATCGACGACCTGGGTGCGGGGAGCAACATGCTCCACCAGTTCGCGTTCTGCCTGGCGGCCACGGACCCGTCCGATCCCTGGACCCGGGTCGAGACCGTGGCCCTCGCGCGGGCGCAGGAGAGCGGCTCCGCCTTCGCCATCACCGGTGCGCTCGGCGTGCGGGCGTTCACCTCGTTCCTCCGGGGCGACCTGGTCGAGGCGCAAGGGGACGCCGAGCTGGCGCTCGCGGTCCCGGGGGTGCCGCCGTTCGTGCTGCCGGCGATCAGCGGCTTCGTGTGCCTGGCACTGGTGGAGCGCGACGACCTGGACGGTGCCGAGGCGGTGCTCGCCCAGGCCGGTCTCGGCCCCGACCTGCCGGAGATCCTGCACATGACCTTCGCCTACTGGGCCCGCTCGCGGCTCCGGTCGGCGCAGGGCCGGTGGGCCGAGGCCCTCGACGACCTGGAGGAGTTCGGTCGCCGTGCGGAGCGCGTGCAGCTGCGCACCCCTGTCTTCCCCTGGCTGTCCGACGCCGCGCTCGTGCTCGCCCGCCTGGGCCGGCCGGAGGACGCCGCCGAGCACGCTCGCGCGTTCGACGAGCGGGCCAGACGTCTGGGCACCGCCCGGGTCCTGGGCACGTCCGCCCGCACCCGTGGGCTGCTGACGGGAGGGGATGCAGGTCGGGAGCTGCTCGAGGAGGCGGTGCGGTGGCACACCGGGTCGCCGGCCCGTCTGGAGCTGGCCCACTCGCTGCTGGAGCTGGGGGCGGCCGAGCGTCGGGCAGGTGACCGCGGGCGCGCGATCGAGACCCTCGGCCGGGCCTCCGAGCAGGCCCGGGCGTGTGGCGCGACCCGCCTGCTCCGCCGCGTCGACGAGGAGCTGGCGCTGGCAGGTGCGGCCGGCCGCACGGCGGCGGTCGCAGGCGTGGAGTCACTCACCCCGGGCGAGCTGCGGGTCGCGCGGATGGCGGCGGAGGGCCACACCAACCGTCAGGTGGCCGAGGCGCTCTTCGTCTCCGCCAAGACCGTGGAGAACCACCTGGGCCGGGTCTACGCGAAGCTCGGCATCTCCTCGCGCACCGCTCTCCCCGGCGCCCTGGAGGAGCCCGGGACCAGGCACTGAGGGCCTCAGGGCCGGGCCGGGACCTGGTCTGGGGGATGCTCCCTCATGCGCGACGGCCCCTGGTGCCCCAGCCTGGGTGCATGACGACCGAGGGCCGCAGCCTGCGGCTGGAGATCCTCCCCGGGCCCGGGCCGGTCCAGGGCCGGCTGGATCCCGGCACCGGGCCCGCGCGGGAGTTCGTGGGGTGGCTCCAGCTGCTCGAGGTGCTCGCCGAGGTCATCGACGCCGAGTGAGCCCGGAGAGTCGGGTGCACATCCGTACACCGAACGGCTAGGGTCCCACCCCATGACGACGGCCTCCGGCCCCCGCCTGCTCGACGCCGCCTCGCTGCTGGCCGAGGTCGCCGACGAGCTGGTCGTCCGCACCGTGCAGGACACCCATCTCGCGGTGCTCGACCGGGCCCCGGCCGGCCGGCTGCACCGAGGGATCGCGGGAGCCGTCTACACGGGGCTGTCCCGTGGGCTCGGCGCGGCGAGCCGCGGCCTGGACCGGGCCGCCGCGGCCGGGGTCGGGCCGAGCCTGGAGGCGGGTCCGCACGGCCGGTTCGTCAGCTCCGCGGTCAACGGGCTCATCGGCGACCGGCTGCTGCGCGAGCGGCCGCAGCTGGCCATCCCCATGGCGGTCCGGCGCGGCGGCGCCGACGTCGGACTGGACCCGGACTCCCTCGCGACGGCGTACCCCGACGCGACGGGACGGCTCGTCGTGTTCCTGCACGGGCTCTGCGAGAACGAGTCCTACTTCGAGCGCCATCGCCAGCGCACCGGGACGACGTACGCCGAGATGCTGGCCGGTCTCGGCTGGACACCCCTGATGCTGCGCGCCAACACGGGGCTGCCGCTGCGCGAGAACGGCGCCGCGCTGGCCGCGCTGGTCCAGCGCGTGGTCGACGGCTGGCCGATGCCGGTCTCCCGGATCGCCCTGGTGGGCCACTCGCTCGGCGGCCTCGTGATCCGAGCGGCCGGCGCGGTCGCGCACGCTGTCGACGAGCCGTGGAGCGACCGGGTCAGCGACGTCATCACCCTCGGCACGCCGCACCTCGGCGCGCCGATCGCCTGGGGGATCGGCCACGGCTCCCGCGGCCTCGGCCGGGTGCCCGAGACCGCGGCGTTCGGCCGGATCCTCGACTGGCGGTCGCAGGGCGTCCACGACCTCGTCGCCGGGCTGGCCGAGGACGTGCCCCCGCTGCCGCACGCGCGCTACCGGCTGGTCGCCGCCACCGTGACCGCCTCGCCACGCCACCCGGTCGGCCACGTCGTCGGGGATCTGCTGGTCCGGCCGCGCTCGGCGCACGGCCGGGACCGGCACGGCCGCGAGCTGTTCCCGGACGCCGACGTGCTGCACGTCGGCCGCACCGACCACTTCGGGCTGCTCAACCACCCCGAGGTCCACGCCGCGATGCGGCGCTGGCTGGCCTGACCGCCGCGGACAGCGGTCAGCAGACCGCCTGCTCCTGAGCGAGGGCGGCGGCCATCGCGGCCCGGGCCCGCTTGATCTTCTGGTTGAGCCTCTTGATCTTCTTCGTGAGCCGCTCGACCTTCGCGGCCTTCCCGGCGTCCTTGGCGCGCTGGCGCTTCTCCTTCGTGTAGCCCTTCTTCGTCTTGTGGGTGAAGAAGTCGGACCTCGCGGCCGCGTAGGCGGCGCCGGCCTGCTCGCACGGCACGTTGCGGATCGTCCAGACCCGCTCGGCGGGCGACGCGTCGGTCTGGCCCAGCACGACGGAGCGCACCCGGAACACGTGTCCGCCGGGCGGCAGGTCGTAGGTCGCCGAGGTCGCCGCCGGGCACGCCCCGAACGGTGCGTCGTCGACCGAGCACTCGTAGGTCGCGCCGCCCTCGTTGGCGGTGAAGGTGTAGGTCACCGGGCCGGGGAGCAGCACCGCGCCGTTCTCGGGCCCGGAGGTGATCTCGGTGTCCGCGGCAGCGGCCGGGCCGGCGGTGGACATGACCAGGAGGGCCGCGACCAGCGGCACCGTGACGAGGGTTCGCACCGGCCAAGCGTGTCGGAGCGGGTGTGGGGCACGCCATGGCCCGATCGGGCCATCGCCTGCCACACTCCGCAGCGTGAACGCACCAGCTGACCGCGTCGCCGACCGCGAGCTCCGGGCCGAGGCCACCATCGCCGCACCGCCGGAGCGGGTGTGGTCGTTGATCACCGACGTGTCGCGGATGCCGGACTGGAGCCCCGAGCTGCTGCGGATGATCCCGCTCAAGCGGGGTGGCATGCGCCGAGGCCAGTGGTACGTCGGCATCAACCGCCGCAAGGCCGTCGTCTGGCCGACCCGCAACGTCGTGGCGGTCCTCGAGCCGGGCCGCGTGGTCGCCTGGGACACGACCTCGAGCGGGGCCCGGTGGATCTGGGAGATCACGGCCGCCGGGGAGGGCACGCACGTCGTGCACCGGCGTCCGGTCCCGGAGAAGCTCACGCTGGTGAGCAGGCTGTTCGCTCCGGTCTTCCTCGGCGGCAGCGTCGAGCACGCCGACGAGCTCGAGGCAGGGATGGCCGCCACCGTCGAGCGGCTCAAAGCCGTCGCCGAGGCCTGACACGCCGACCAGCGACGTACCCCCGGAGGAAATCCGCTGTCCGCGAACACCGCGGACACGCCCGTGGAAGTGGGGGTGCGGCGGGCTAGTGTCGCCACGTGACCCAGACTTCTCAGCCCGCCTATCCCGTCGCCGGGGGCGCCGGGATCCAGGTGCTCGACGACCACATCTACCAGCGGCTGCTCCGCGAGCGGATCGTCTTCCTCGGTTCCGAGGTGCGCGACCAGAACGCCAACGCGATCTGCGCCCAGCTGCTGCTCCTGTCGGCCGAGGACCCCGACGCGGACATCTTCCTGCACATCAACAGCCCGGGCGGCTCCGTCGACGCGGGCATGGCGATCTACGACACGATGAACTACATCCCCAACGACGTGGCCACCGTCGGCATGGGGCTCGCCGCGTCGATGGGGCAGTTCCTGCTGTGCGCCGGCACCAAGGGCAAGCGCTACGCGCTGCCGCACTCGCGGATCATGATGCACCAGCCGTCCTCCGGCATGGGCGGCTCGGCCTCGGACATCAAGATCCAGGCCCAGCAGTCGCTGCACATCAAGAAGGTGCTGCTCGAGCTGATCGCCCAGCACACCGGCCAGACCGTCGAGCAGATCGAGACCGACGCCGACCGGGACCGCTGGTTCACCGCCCCCGAGGCCAAGGACTACGGCCTGGTCGACCAGGTCATCACCAGCGCGCGCGAAGCCGCCGACGACGGCCGCCCCGCGCGGCAGAAGAACTGAGGACCCGCATGAGCGCCCAGAACGACCTGTCCCCGTCGATGAACTACTACATCCCCCAGTGGGAGGAGCGGACGTCCTACGGGTTCCGCCGCATCGACCCCTACGCCAAGCTCTTCGAGGACCGCATCATCTACCTCGGCACGCCGATCTCCGACGACGTCGCCAACGCGGTCATCGCCCAGCTGCTGTGCCTGCAGTCGATGAACCCCGACCAGGACATCAGCATCTACATCAACAGCCCCGGTGGCTCGTTCACCGCGCTGACCGCGATCTACGACACGATGCGCTTCATCAAGCCCGACGTGCAGACCGTGTGCCTGGGGCAGGCGGCCTCGGCGGCCGCGATCCTGCTCGGCGCCGGCGCCAAGGGCAAGCGGATGGCGCTGCCCAACAGCCGCATCCTGATCCACCAGCCCTACACCGAGGGCACCTTCGGCCAGACCTCCGACATCGAGATCCAGGCCAACGAGATCCTGCGGATGCGCGAGCTGCTCGAGAAGATGATCAGCGACCACAGCGGCCGCTCCATCGAGGAGGTCAGCCGCGACATCGAGCGCGACAAGATCCTCACCGCGGAGGGCGCCGTCGAGTACGGCCTGATCGACTCGATCCTCGAGTCGCTCAAGGGCACCCCGGCGCTCGCGACCACCTGATCCGACATTGACCTGAGAGTCACCGGGTACCTGACCAGACACCCCGCGTCTTCACCCCCGTTCGGGGGAGGGAGAGGGTACGGTCGTCAGGGTTCGGTCGGCCCGCCAGGGGCTAACGCACGCCGACGGCGAACGAGAGGATGAGCACCTGTGGCACGCATCGGTGACGGTGGTGACCTGCTGAAGTGTTCCTTCTGCGGGAAGAGCCAGAAGCAGGTCAAGAAGCTCATCGCCGGTCCCGGCGTCTACATCTGCGACGAGTGCATCGACCTCTGCAACGAGATCATCGAGGAGGAGCTCAGCGAGGGCACCGAGGTCAGCCTCGACGAGCTGCCCAAGCCCAAGGAGATCTTCGAGTTCCTCAACTCCTACGTCATCGGGCAGGAGCAGGCCAAGAAGTCCCTGGCCGTGGCGGTCTACAACCACTACAAGCGGGTGCAGGCCGGTCTCCAGCCCATCTCCGGGCGGCACAGCAAGGAGGAGGTCGTCGAGGTCGCGAAGTCCAACATCCTCGTGATCGGACCCACCGGCTGCGGCAAGACCTACCTGGCCCAGACCCTCGCCCGGATGCTGAACGTCCCGTTCGCCATCGCCGACGCCACGGCGCTGACCGAGGCCGGCTACGTCGGCGAGGACGTCGAGAACATCCTCCTCAAGCTCATCC
>NZ_JAEMSS010000283.1 GCF_016462705.1 Nocardioides sp.
CCCCCACGCCCGCCGCCGCACCCGGGCCCGCCGAGCCGCCTGTCGAGCCGGCCGCCGAGCCGTCCGGCGGCGAGGCCGTAGGGCAGCCGGAGGCCCAGTCCGAGGCCGCGCAGCCCGAGCCCGCCCGGCAGACCCACGTGGCGCCGCCACCGATGGCACCCGCCCCGCCGCGGCAGGAGGCGCTCGACCTGGGTGCCACGGTGCTGCCGATCCTGGCCAAGACGTACTGGAAGCACGCCTTGGTCGCCCTCGTCGTGGTCGCCCTGGTGGTGTGGCTGATCGTCGGCTGACGGTTGCCGGCATGTGAGTGCGCTACGCGACGCAGTTCGCAGGCGAGCGTCGTCCGCTCACGCTCAGGCATCGAACTGGTCGCCCCAACTGTGTCGCGAAGCGGCGTCACTCGCCACGCGCTGCTGGACCGCCGAGCTCATGGAATGACCGAAGCTCACCTTCCACCGGCGGACGTGAGCCCGGCGTCATGACGCGACGTCAGTCCGTCGTGGCCGGATGGACCTGGGGCTCGGGCGTCGCCGGTGGCGGGGCGTCGGGGGGCACGGTCACGCCGTTCACCCTCGGCTCGAGCTGGGCCTCCACCTTGAGGATCGCCAGGACGCCACACAGCAGCGAGCCGACGACCAGCAGACCGATGTAGACCTCGCCCAGTGCCTGGCCGATGAGCACGCCGGAGATGGCGGGCGCGATGACGGCGGCCAGCTGGAAGGCGCCAGAGCTGAGGGCGTTGTAGCGGCCGCGCAGGTGGTCGGGGGCGAGGTCGTTGACCAGGGCCGGGATGGTCGGCTGGAGCAGGGTCTCGCCGAGGGCGAAGACCCCCGCGCAGGCGGCGACCAGGACGGCGGCGCCGAGGGTGCCCGGGACCAGGCCGGACAGACCCAGGCAGAGCCAGGCGAGCGCCCAGACCACGCCCATGGCGGCGATGACCCGGGTGCGCCGACGCCCCTCGATCCGGCCCAGCACGACGAGCTGGAGGAGCACGATGACCAGTGTGTTGGCCGCGAACGCGAACCCCAGGGTCCGGGTCGACACCTCGCTGACCGCCCGGGCGAACGCCGGCATCCCGGCGTTCAGCTGGGAGTAGCCGACGAACGAGGCCACGAAACCCAGCAGCGTCAGTGAGCCCATCGCCGGTCGGCGCAGGACCGCGAGGTAGGAGACGGTCTCGCCGGTATCGACGTGGTCGCCGTGGAGCACCTGGCCGCCGACGTGCCGCAGCGGCCCCAGGAGCAGCGCCAGCGCCGGTAGGTAGCTGGCCGCGTCCGCGAGGTAGATGGCCTGGAAGGTCACGAGCCGGTCGACGTCGACGAGGAGACCGCCGACCACGCCGCCGATGCCGATCCCGAGGTTGAGCAGGGTGAAGTTGACGCCGAAGTAGCGCTGCCGGAGCTCCGCCGGGACGACGGACGCGATCATGCTCTGGAACGCCGGCCACGACAGGCCGAAGGCGATCCCCTGCAGGACCAGTGCGATCGCGGCCTGCCACCGGGTCTCGGAGAACGCGAGCACGGTGTTGCCGGCGATCATCAGCGCGAGCAGGGCCAGCACGATGCGCCGCGGTCCGACCCGGTCGATGGCCAGGCCTCCCGGCCCGACGACCAAGAGGCCCAGGAGCGGGGACAGCCCTAGCAGGAGGCCGACGTCGCTCAGGGCGAACCCGCGGACCTCATGGAGGTAGACCACCTGGAAGGGGAGTACCAGCCCGGTCCCGACGAACTCGATGACCACGATCGACAGCAGCAGCCGGCCCTCGCGGGGGAGGTCGTGCCAGAAGGCCCGCAGGCCGGTCTCCGAGCTCACCGGGCCGAGTGTCGCAGCGCCCACCGACACGGCGCACGCGGGGTTCGGCCCACGCGGCATCTCCTGGCCCGGCAGGGCTACAGACGACCGGGCGGCGCACCCTCTAGGGTCGCTTCTCGTGATACGGCTCGTGGGCTACACCATCGGTGTCGCGGTGATCGCCGCCCTGCTGTCCATCCCGGCGCTGTTCTTCGGCGACGGCGAGCCGACCGCCAACTACGAGGACACGACCATCTCGTCGTACGTCGCGGACTTCACGGTGCGCGAGAACGGCGACCTCGACGTCACCGAGACCATCACCGTCGACTTCCCGGTCTACGGCAAGCACGGGATCTTCCGGTTCTGGGACCGCGTCGACCCCAACGACGACAACGCCCGCCGCGACCCCGAGGACATCTCGGTGACCCGTGACGGCGGCGACGAGCCGTTCGAGCTGAGCAACGAGGACCACGGCCGCTTCCGGGTGGCCAAGATCGGCTCGGCCGACGTCACGCTCGACACCGGCGAGCACGTCTACGTCATCAAGTACCACATCGACGGGGTCGTCACCGAGGGCAACGACAGCATCACCTCCGAGCCCAGCCAGTTCTTCTGGCAGCTGATCCCGGGCGGGTGGCAGCAGAGCATCGACTCGGCGACCCTCACCGTGCACCTGCCGGTCGAGTCCGAGTCGGAGGTGCAGTGCGCGATCGGCTGGGAGTCCACCACGGGCTGCGAGGCCGAGGGCGCCGGCACCAAGGACCTCACCGTCACCACGGGCCCGATCGGGCCGCGGACGCCGCTGTCGATCGCGACCGGCCTCGACATGGAGACCCCCGAGGCGGGCAACGCGCTGCCGTGGACCCCACGCTTCGACCGGGTGCTGGGCCGGAGCGTCCCGGTGCTGGCGATCGTCCTCCTGCTCGGGCTCGGCGCCGGCATCCTCGGCGGCATCGTCGGCGCCCGGTCGCGCGAGAAGGCGCCGGGCTTCCCGGTGCTCTACGCGCCACCGGACGGGATCGGCCCCGCGCAGGCGAAGTACATCTACAGCGAGTCGATCGACCGCGAGGCGTACGTCGCCACGCTGATGTACGCGGCGGAGAAGGACGCCATCGACCTCACCCGCGAGAACGACACCTGGACCATCAAGGACAAGAACGGCCCCGCGGGCTGGGCGAAGCTCGACCCCGTCACGCTCGGTACCGCGCACATCCTCGGCGGCCCCGGCACGGCGTTCACGGCGAACAAGAAGGACGTCCAGGCCGGCAAGCGGCTGCGCGACGAGATCTCGCTGTTCGAGCACAGCGTGGAGAACTGGGCCCGGAGCTCCGGGCACCTGGTCACCTCGGGGCTCGGAGGCATGGGCGGGTTCCTGGTCCTCGCGGGGTTCGCGGGCGTGATCGCGATCGCCATCTGGAACCCGTTCTCGATGACGATGGTCGGTCTCATCCCCGGGGCGTTCGCGGTGTGCGGGACCTCGTTGATGGCGACCGGCTCCGGCACCAAGCGCACCCGCAGCGGTCGCGACCTGTGGTCCAAGGTCGGGGGCTTCCGGCGGATGCTGGCGACGCCGTCGAGCAAGGAGCGGTTCGACTTCTCCGGGCGTGAGGAGCTCTACACCGCCTACATCCCGTGGGCGGTCGCCCTCGGCTGCGCCAAGGAGTGGGCGGCCAAGTACCGCACCGAGATGGGCACCGAGCCCCCGGTCCCGCACTACTTCGCGGGTGGCTACGTGGGCTCGAGCCCGGCGGCGTTCGTCGACTCCATGACCAGTGACTTCAGCGCGACCGTCGACTCCGCGATCTCCTCCTACAACGCCACCCAGTCCTCGTC
>NZ_JAEMSS010000113.1 GCF_016462705.1 Nocardioides sp.
GCGGGGGAGGGTCTGCGGGTGCTCGACCCGGATCGGTACGGCGACCTGGACCATCCCGGTGACGCGTTCTCCTACGACATCTACACGCAGGCGGCCGCGGCCGCCGCCTCGGGCGACCTGCTCGGCGACCTCGAGCCGGAGCGGCTGCTGGCCGTCGGCGAGTCGCAGTCCGGCTTCGCGCTCACGACGTACGCCAACGGCGTGCAGCCGCTGACCGGGACCTTCGACGGGTTCCTGATCCACAGCCGGGGCGGCGCGACCGCGCCGCTGGGCGTCTTCGACAGCGGCATCGACATCGCCGGCACCCTGGGCGGTCCGCCGACGACGGTCCGCGACGACCTCGAGGTCCCGGTGCTCACGCTGGAGAGCGAGACCGACGTGGTCGGGGTGCTCAACTACCTGCCGGCCCGGCAGCCGGACAGCGACCGGTTCCGGCTGTGGGAGGTCGCCGGGACCGCGCACGCGGACCGCTTCCTGCTCGGCCCGCTGGCCGACCAGCTCGGCTGCCCGGCACCGGTCAACGACGGGCCGCAGCACCTGGTCGCCAAGGCGGCGCTGCGTGCCCTGGACGCGTGGGTCCGCGACGGCGTCGAGCCGCCGGGCGCCGACCGGCTCGCCGTGGCCGGCGACGTCTACGAGCGCGACCGGGACGGCATCGTCCGCGGCGGCATCCGCACGCCGCTCGTGGACGTCCCGGTCGACGTGCTGTCCGGGGACCCCGCGCCGGACGGGCCGCTGCACTGCCTGCTGTTCGGGTCCACGACACCGCTCCCCGACGGCCGGGTCGCCGACCTCTACCCCGACCGCGCGGCCTACCTGGCGGCGTACGAGTCGGCCGCGGACCAGGCGGTCGCGGCCGGTTTCGTGCTGCCCGACGACCGCGAGGCGCTGATGGCGTACGCGCAGCCGGACCGGGTCAGGCCCTGACCCGCCAGGCGTCGAGGAGCTCCTGCTCGCGCTCGCGGGTGATGCCGGTCCGCACCACGTCGGGCGTCGCGTCCGCCCAGGCCAGGGTGTCGCGTGCGGTGTCGGCGACCGGCCTCGTGCTGAGCCCGGCCTCCCGCGGCTGGTCGGCGTCGTGCGCCAGCATGCCGGCGTACTCCGGTCGCGGCAGCCACATCGGCACCGAGCCCGAGCCCGCCCACGGCTCGACCCCCCGCTCGGTCAGGAACTCCTGGTCGGCCCAGGTCCAGATGGGTGACGCGCCCACTCCCTCGGCGACCTGGGCCAGGAAGTCCTCGAACCGCTGGACCGGTCCGATCCCGTCGACGACGCCGGTGCGCCGGGACTCCGCCGAGTCGACGATCCAGCTGGCCAGGTCGCGGACGTCGATGACCTGCACGGTGTCGTCGGGGGTGCCGGGCGCAAGCACCTCGCCGCCGTCGCGGACCCGCAGCGGCCAGTAGGTGAAGCGACCGGTCGGGTCACCCGGGCCGACGATCAGGCCGGGCCGGACCACCATCGCGCCGGCGGCGCCGTCGAGCACGATCTGCTCGCAGGCGACCTTCATCGGCCCGTAGGCCTCCATGTTCTCGCGCAGGTCGACGTCCTCGGTGATCGGCTCGAGCTCCGGCGTCACCCCCGGGCGCCCGCCGGGGACCGCGTTGTCGGCGTAGACGCTGATCGTCGAGACGAACACCCAGTGCGCGTCGGGCAGCGCCGCCACCGCCGAGCGCACCCGCGACGGGTGCCGGGCCACGTCGACCACGGCGTCGTACGCCGCCTCGCCCAGCTCCGCGGGCGCAGGCTGGTCGCGGTCCCACACCAGGTGCGCCGCGCCCTCGGGCAACGACCCGGACTCGCCACGGCACGCGCAGGTCACCTCGTGCCCGCGGCGTACCGCCTCCTCCGCGACCGCCTTGGACAGGAACACGGTGCCGCCGAGCACGAGGAGCCTCATGCCGGCAACGCAACACGAGCGGCCCCCTCGTCACAAGTGCTTCCGCCGAGAGCAGAACGGCCGTCGCCACCGGGAACTGACGAGACGTCGTGCCCGGTCGTGCGTCAGTGTGGGAGCCATGTACCTCGAGAACGTCGTCTTCGACGCCGTCGAGCCGAAGCGGGCGGGCCTGTTCTGGGAGGCCGTGGTCGGCGGCGAGCGGTTGACCGACGAGCCGGAGGGGTTCGAGACCCGGCTCGAGGTCGAGGGCGGGCCGACCCTCGACCTGTGCTTCCAGCGGGTGGCCGACCCGTCGACGGATCCGCCGCGGCTCCGGCTGGCGCTCTCGGGCGAGGCCGGCCCCGCCGAGGGGGGCGCCGACCCGGAGGGCAACCCCTGCCCGGTCGTGGAGGACGCAGCGGCGTACCCCGACGCCGGGCCGCTGGCCGCGCTGCGCCTCGCGTCCGCCGACCCGGGCCGGGACGCGGCGTTCTGGTCGTGGCTGACCGGCTGGGTCCCCGTCGGCGGGGTCGCCCCCCGGTCGTTGCGGCACCCGTCGCAGCGTGGCGCCGTCCTGGAGCTGTGGCCCGAGGACGGCCCCAAGGGCACGGCCAAGAACCGGATCCACCTCGACGTCCGGCTCGAGGCCGGAGAGGACCCCGACGAGGTCGAGGCGGGCGTCACCAGCCGGGGCGGACTGCGGATGCACGTGGACTGGGGCGAGCTGCCGTGGCGGTCCTACACCGACCCGTCCGGCAACGAGTTCTGCGTGCTGCCGGCCCGGCCGTCCTGAGAGCAGCCCCTGAGGTCAGGCCCGGAGGTCAGGCCCGGAGTCAGGAGCGTCCTCGACGCCGCGCCTTGACCTTGTCGACGGCGGCCTGCATCCGGGCGCGGTTCTCCGGCTTCTTCGACTCGTCGTAGAGCTTCTTGGCAATCCCGGCGGCGGCGACTGTCCTGGCGATCTTCATGCCCACCGGTACCGCGTCCGGCGCCGCGTCATGCCACCCGTGAGGGTGCGTGACCGGCTAGGAGTAGCGGTGGCTCTTGGCCGCGTGGCCGTGCTCGCGGGTGCAGCTCCGGCCGTTCATCGACCGGTGCCCGCACAGCCCCTCGACGACCGGCACCGCCGGTGGCGCGGCCGGCGTCTCCGGAGCGACCGGTTCCGCCGCCTTCGTGGCTCGGGCCGCCGCCCTGGCCGGCTTGGCGGCCGGCGCAGCCGCCCGTTGGTTGTAGCGGGCCTCCCGCATGGCCCGGACCGCGGCTTCCTTGCTCATCGACACCTCACCCGGTGAACCCTAGGCGCAGCCACGGACATCGCCGGCCGACGGGCGGGCGGCCGGCTGGGTTCGGGAGGTGTAACAGCGACTCCCGCCGCCGACATACCTCAACGAGCCCCGGACGACCCTGGGCGAGTCCCGGGCAGGAGGTCGGCAGGAGCAGCATGGAGGCACCGTTGCTCGCTGACCGGTACACCCTCGGCGACCTCGTGGGCCGCGGCGGGATGGCCGATGTCTTCCGTGGACACGACCGGGTGCTGGACCGCGCCGTCGCGGTGAAGGTGCTGCGCGAGTCGACGGCCGAGGGGTCCGACCGCGCCAGGTTCACCTCCGAGGCACGCACGCTCGCCCAGCTCTCCCACAGCGGGCTGGTGACGGTCCTCGACGCCGGGGTCGACATCGACCGGCCGTTCCTGGTGATGGAGCTCGTCGACGGCGACACGCTGGCCGACCGGCTCCGCGCCGGTCCCCTCGACCTGGAGACCGCCGGGTCGGTGGGGGTGCAGCTCGCCGAGGCGCTGGCGTACGCCCACGAACGCGGTGTGGTGCACCGCGACGTCAAGCCCGCCAACGTGCTGCTCGACCCCGGCGGCCGGGTCAAGCTGGCGGACTTCGGCATCGCCCGGCTGATCGGCGACACGGTCCGGCACACCCAGACCGGGCACGCCATCGGTACGGCGGCGTACCTGGCACCCGAGCAGGTGCAGGGCGGCGAGGTGGACGGCCGCTCGGACGTATACTCGCTCGGTCTGGTCCTGCTGGAGTCGCTGACGGGCCGTCGTGAGTACCCGGGCGGGTCGGTCGAGGCGGCGCTCGCCCGGCTGAGCCGGGAGCCGGAGGTGCCCGCCGACCTGCCCGCAGAGTGGCGCGAGACGCTCGCCGCCATGACGGCGGTCGACCGGTCCGCGCGTCCCTCAGCGGACCAGGTCGTTGCTCTCCTCCGCGGTCAGCTGGCCGCGCCCGTGGCCTCTCCGGGGCCCGCGCCGCGCGCCGTGATGGCGGACACCGGGAGCGCCACCCGGCTGATGACGGAGCCCGTCACCCGGGTCGCCGTCGTCCCGCCCGACGCCGGCACCCACCAACCCCGGATCGACCGGTGGGGTGGCTGGCTGGCCGGGCTGCCCGCACGGGCCGGCCGGCGGTGGCGCCGCACGGAGCCGCACGAGCGGGGGGTCGTGGCCGCGCTGCTGGCGCTGGTGGCGTTCCTGGTCGTGGTCGCCCTCCTCGACTCCGGCTCCGCTGACGAGCCGCCGCGGGACGAGACGCCGGTGCAGCTCACGGGGCCGCTGCGCGGCGCGGTGTCCACGATGCTGCGCGCGCTCGAGGTGGCGCAGCCGGTGTCCGGTGCCGGTGAGGAGTCCGCCCCGGTCGAGGACGAGCCCACCGTCGAGGACGACGGTGCCGACGTCCAGCCGGGCAAGGGCAAGGGCAGGGACAAGAACAAGGACAAGGGCAAGGGCAAGAACAAGGGCTAGCCAGGCCGGTCGCCCACCGCCGGGGGACCGGGTGGTGCTAGTCCCGCGGCGGGGTCGTCTCGCCGAGCAGCCACGCGTCGAGGAAGGCCGTGAGCTCCTCGCCGGTCTCCTCCTCGAGCCAGGCCCAGTAGTCGTCGCGGTCGGTGCTCCGGTTGTCGCGGGCGGCCGGCCACTCCCGCATCACCCGGAGGAAGGCGTCGTCGCCGATCCGCTCGCGGAGCTCGTGCCACATCAGCGCCGGCCCGTAGTAGATGTTGTTCTCGCCGAACGCGCCGGGGTCGTACGCCGCCGGCGGGCCCGACTCGGTGCGGGAGGTCTCCTCGGTGGCGGCCCAGCTGTCCATCTGCTCGTCGACGCTGATGCCGGCTCGCTCGGCCTGCCACATGCCCTGGAGGTACATCGTCATGCCCTCGTTCATCCAGACGTCGCGCCAGTCCTCGGGCGTGACCTGGTCGCCGTACCAGTGGTGCGCCATCTCGTGGACCAGCACCCGCTCGGACATCGTGTAGTCGGTGATCCCGAGCGTGACCATCGTCTGGGTCTCCATGCCGCTCTGCGAGTCGACCAGGAGGAACCCGAGGGTGTCGAACGGGTAGGGCCCGAGCCGTTCCTCCAGCCAGTCGAGGCCCGCGGCCGCACGTTCCAGTCCGTCGGCGAGCTGCGGGGAGCCCGAGGGCACCCAGTAGCTGATCTCGACGCCGCTCGCGGACGTGTTGGTGGTCGAGGTGTAGTCGCCGAACGCCACGGTGGTGAGGTACGACGCCGCCGGCTCGGCGAGGTGCCACTGCGTCGTGGTCGTCGCGGCCTCTTCGGTGCGCGAGGTCAGCTCGCCGTTGGCGACGCCGGTCCACGGCGAGGGCACGGACAGCGTGAAGTCGTAGAGCGCCTTGTCGGACGGGTGGTCGTTGACGGGGTACCAGGTGTGCGCGCCGTAGGGCTCCTGCATCGTCCACGCCTCGCCCGACGGTGTGATGGTGAAGCCGAGGGTGCTGAAGTCGGTGCGGGTGGTCGGCGCCTGGACCGGCTCCGGCGTGCCGGCGTAGTGCACCTCCACGGCGTACCGCTCGTCCGCGACGACCGGTGCGGCGACGACCAGGTCGTCGCCGTCGTGCTCGGCCGGCACCTCGGCGCCGTCGACGGTGACCGCACTGACCTCCAGCGCGGGGCCGAGGTCGAGCTGGAACGACTCGGCGTCCCCGGTCGCCCGGAAGATCAGCGTCGTGACGCCCTCGAGGGTGCGGGTCCGCGGAGTCCACGCCAGCGACAGGTCGTAGTGGAGCGCGTCCACGCCCGGGTCGCCGACGTCCGGGTAGTAGGAGTCCTCGACCGGCTCGCTCAGGGCGATGTCGTACGCCGGGTCGTCGACGCTCCCCGAGAGGCCGGGATCCGCGACCTCGGGGGTCGCGTCGCTCGTCGGCGGCGGGCCGCTGGTCACCGGCTCGCCCTTGGCGCCGGTCAGCGTGGCCGAGCAGCCGCCGAGCAGCAGCGTGGCGAGGGCGAGTGCGACCGCGCCGCTCCTACGCATCGCCGGCCAGCATGGGGCGGACCAGCTTGCGGCCGTGGTGGATCTGCGCCTTGACGGTGCCGAGCGGGGCGCCGACCTGGGCGGCGATCTCCTCGTAGGCCATGCCGTAGACGTCGCGCAGCAGCAGCGGCTCGACCATCTGCGGGTGCTCGCGCTCGAGCTGCTCCATGGCATCGAGCAGGTCGAGCCGGGTGCCGGCGATGACGCTGGTGGTGCGCGGGTCGGGACGCTGCATCCCGTCGTGCGCCTCGGGGTCGGCGGCCACCGCCTGGTTCTTCATCCGGCGGTAGGTCGACCGCGCCGAGTTCACCGCCACCACGTGCAGCCAGGTGGTGAACCGGCCCTTCCGGTTCCAGGTGCCGATCTTGCCGGCGACCTTGAGCAGCGCCTCCTGGCAGGCGTCCTCGGCGTCGCCGGAGTAGGGGAGCACCCCGCGGCACACCGCCAGGGCCCGCGGCCGGACCGCGCGCAGCAGGTCGTCGAGGGCGTCGCTGTCGCCCTCCTGCGCGCGCCGCGCGAGTGCGTCGATGTCGTCCGGCTCCACTCGATGACCATAATCAACCGGTGTCCACGCCCCAGCGGCCGACGCCCCAACGGCCGATGCCCCAGCGGTTGGGGCGCTACGTCGTGCGGCGGCGGATCGGCAACGGGGCGTTCGCCACCGTGTGGCTCGCCTACGACGAGCAGCTCGACTCCCCGGTCGCGGTCAAAGTGCTCGCGGACAACTGGACCGAGGACGACCACATCCGGCGGCGCTTCCAGGAGGAGGGCCGCTACCTCCGCAAGGTCGAGTCGCCGCACGTGGTGTCGGTCTACGACGCCGGCGAGCTCGACGACGGCCGGCCCTACCTGGTCATGTCCTACGCCGACCAGGGCACGCTCGCCGACCGCCTCGAGGTCGAGGGGCTCACGGTGGCGCAGGCGATGGAGGTGGTGCGCCAGGTGGGCACAGGGCTCCAGGCGCTGCACGACCGCGACATCGTGCACCGCGACGTCAAGCCCGCCAACGTGCTGTTCCGCAGCGTGGCGACGCACCCCGGCCGGGGCCAGAGCAGCGATACCACGGTCCGGGCGATGGTGGGCGACCTCGGGCTCGGCCGCGCCCTCGACATGTCCTCGCGGCTGACCATGGTCGCCGGGACGCCGTCGTACGTCGCGCCGGAGCAGGCCCGCGCCGAGGCGCCCGACGCCCGGGCCGACCAGTACTCCCTGGCGGCGCTGGCGTTCATGCTGCTCAGCGGGCGGCCGCCGTACTCCCACACCAGCCTGATCGACGCCGGCAACCCCGGTCCGCTGCCGTCGGTCTCGACGCCCGAGCGGCCCTACACCGCCGGCGTGGACGCCGTGCTGCACCGCGGCCTGGCCCACGACCGCGAGGAGCGCTACCCGAGCGTGACCGAGTTCGTGACCGCCCTGGCGGCGGCGCTCGGGCCGGCGGTCGAGGGCTCCGGGGTGACCGAGGCCTGGCTGCCGGTCGACCCCGACCTCACCCAGCCCGGGCCTCGTCCGACGTCCGGACCGGGGGGCGAGCCACCGCCGGTCTCGACGCAGCTGCCCTCCCGGCGCCGCCGGGCGGTCCTGGTCGCGGCAGCGGTGGCGCTGCTGGGGCTGGGTCTCGGCGTGACCGGTGGGTACGCCGCGCAGCAGGCCCTCGACGACCCACCGGACCCGACGTTCACCGACGCGTCCGGCGCACTGAGCGTCACCGTGCCTCAGGCCTGGGACACGGTGGCCGACGACGGCTGGCGGCCGCCCAACGCCGAGAGCCCGGCGACGTTCGCGGGGCTGTCGGTGGGCGAGACGACCGACTGGTCCCAGGGCTCCGAGCCGCACGGGGTGTTCGTCGGGCTGCTGCCGGGGGAGGAGCTGCCGGAGCAGACGCCCCAGCACCCGGAGTGCGACAGCCTCGACGAGGTGGTGAACTCCGAGAGGGAGGGCTTCCCGTCGTCGACGACCTACTACTCGGACTGTCCCGGGGGTGTGACCGTCGAGCGGGTCGCCCAGGTCGCGGGCAACCGGCTGCTGTGGGTGCAGGTGCGGTGCGTCGACCGGGCCACGGCGACGGCGGTCCTGGAGAGCGTCGTCGCCCGGGGCCTGTGAGCGCTAGGACGTGGTGACCCGCTCGACGCTCGCCGCCACCGTGTCCAGCAGGTCTCTGAGGCCGGCGACGTCGCGTTCCCGGCCGTAGACGGAGGTCTCGAACGTCGCCGCGATGCCGCCCGGGTCGGTGAACCAGCGGAAGGTGTTGTAGCGCAGCCGGTTCTCCGCCGACCGGTACGTCACGGCGAGGTAGTCCGACGACCGCCCGACCACCTCGACGTCGTCCTCGGTGGCCTCGAGGCCACCGAGCTTCTCCTCGACCATGTCCTCGGGCGTCAGCCGGGCGTTCACGATCTTCACCCGCATGCCGTAGCCACCCTCCATGCCGCCCGGCGGCCGGAACTTCCGTTCTCCGGACCCGGCGTCGGTGGCGGACCAGCCCTTCGGGCGGCGGAAGGAGTACTGGAACGGCGCGGCACCGATGGTCTCTCGCGCGTACTCGAGATCGGTCTGCAGCGCGGCCAGGTCGATGTCCTCGGCGTACGGCCGCTCGGGCTCGACCGGGACCGACGGCGACTCGGCCGGGAGGGGGGCGGCGTCGGAGAACCGGGACGGGCCCTCGTCCGGGCGCGCGGCACCCCAGGCGTACCCCGCCCCGGCCCCGAGGAGGAGCACCACCAGGAATAACCCGATGACGCGCCGGTTCACACCCAGGAGACTAGGCGTCATGTCCTGACTCTCAGCACACCCAGCAGCACAGCAATCCCGGTCGGGCGCGCCGACCTCCGATGAGCCAACACTGTTCGCCGGGTCTGTCGTATCGGACGGCACCCGTTCGTGGAAGTGGTGAGACACCTCCACACCTGAGAGAGGACACCATGACCGCCACGCCTGAGATCGCCGCCTCCGAGCCGACGACGGACACCTCCCGTCGCGCCCGCTGGCTGGCGCTCTACGTGCTGTGCCTGGGCGACCTGATGATCGTGCTCGACCAGAGCATCGTCAACGTCGCGCTGCCGTCCATCCGCGACGACCTCGGCTTCAGCCAGTCGTCGCTGGCCTGGGTCGTCAACGCCTACCTGCTGACGTTCGGCGGCTTCCTGCTCCTGAGCGGCCGGCTCGGCGACCTGCTCGGCAACAAGCGGGTCTTCCTCGGTGGCACCGCCTTCTTCACCGTCGCGTCGGTGGCGTGCGGCCTGGCGCCGTCCGCGCCCTGGTTGGTCGTCGGGCGCGCGGTGCAGGGCCTCGGCGGCGCGGCGGTGTCCGCGGTGGCGCTGGCCCTGATCATCGGCCTGTTCACCGAGCCGGCCGAGCGGGCCAAGGCGATGGGCGTCTTCGGGTTCGTGATGTCCGGCGGCGGCGCCGTCGGCGTGCTGCTCGGCGGCGTACTCACCGGGCTGTTCTCGTGGGAGTGGATCTTCCTGGTCAACGTCCCGATCGGCGTCGCGGTCCTGTTCGCCGCCCGGGCGGTCCTGCCGCGCGACGACGTCGAGCCCGGCAGCGTCAAGCTCGACGTGCCCGGCGCGGTCCTGGTCACCGGCGCGCTCATGCTCGCGGTCTACGGCATCGTCGGCGGCAACGACGCCGGCTGGATCACCGGCCGCACGCTCGGTCTGCTCGGAGCCAGCGCGGTCCTGTTCACGGTGTTCGTGGTCTGGGAGAGCCGGGCCGCGGCGCCGCTGGTGCCGCTGCGGGTGTTCCGGCTCCGCAACCTGGTCGTGTCGCAGATCGTCGGCATCCTCTGGGCGGCCGCGATGTTCGCCTGGTTCTTCCTCGCCGCGCTCTACCTCCAGGACGTCCTGAGCTACGAGCCGCTCGAGGTGGGCCTGGCCTTCATCCCGACCAGCCTGGTGATGATGTTCTGCTCGCTGCAGCTCTCCGACCGGCTGGTGATGCGGTTCGGCATCCGGCCGCCGCTGGTCGCGGGCCTGACGCTCGCCGGCCTCAGCCTGGCGCTGTTCGCCCTGGCCCCGGTCGACGGCGACTTCGTCCGGCACGTGCTGCCGTCGATGATCCTGCTGGGCATCGGTGCCGGCATCGCCTTCAACCCGGTCCTGCTGGCCGCGATGGGCGACGTCGAGCCGCACGAGTCCGGCCTCGCCTCCGGCGTGGTCAACACGGCGTTCATGATGGGCGGCGCGCTCGGCCTCGCGGTCCTGGTCGCGGTCTCCGACTCGCGCCGGGCCACGCTGCTCGCCGACGGCACCGACACGGTCGCCGCCCTCAACGGTGGCCTCAACATCGCCTTCGCGGTCGGTGCGGTCGCCGCCCTGTCCGCGGCCGCGATCGGTGGCCTGTTCCTGCGGCCCAAGCCGATGGACATGATGGAGGGGCCGGTCGCCGCGCACTGAGCGCTCGCCTAACGTGGCGGGCATGCCCGACCTCCTCCTCCGCAACGCCCGGCTGGTCCCGGTCGGCAACGCGGCGACGTACGACGGCGTGCTCGACGTCCTGGTCGAGGACGGGACCGTCACCCAGGTCGCGCCGCGGGTCGAGCGCCCCCAGCGGGTCGAGGAGGTCGACGCCGAGGGCCGCTGGGTGGCACCGGGCCTCTGGGACCAGCACGTGCACTTCACGCAGTGGGTCGAGGGCCGCCAGCGCCTCGACCTGGCCGGCGCCACCTCGGTCGAGGAGGCCACCGCCATCGTGGCGGCGCGGCTCGCCGCGGCGCCCGGGCAGCCGGTGGTCGGGTGGGGTCACCGCTCGGCGTTCATGGGCCGGGATGGCACCACGGCCGAGCTGGACGCCGTCTCGACCGAGGTGCCGGTCCTGCTGGTCAGCGGCGACGGTCACCACGCCTGGGCCAACACGCTCGCCTACAACCTGCTCGGGCTGCCGGTCCGCGACGACGTGGTCCGCGAGAACGAGTGGTTCGACGCCTACCCGCGGATCGGTGTCCTCACCGGTGGCCAGACCGACCCGCCCCAGGCCTACCGCGAGGCCCTGGCCGCGGCCGCCGCGCTCGGGGTGGTCGGGTTCGTCGACTTCGAGTTCAACGGCCGGGTCCAGCCGTGGGTGGACCGCTGGCACGACGGCGGCGACCTGCTACGGGTCCGCTGGGCGACGTACGCCGCCGGGCTGGACGAGGTCCTCGAGTCCGGGCTGCGCACCGGCGACCCCGTCCCCGGTGCCGACGGCCGGCTGACCATGGGACCGCTGAAGATCATCAGCGACGGCTCACTCAACACCCGGACCGCGTGGTGCTGCGACCTCTACGCCGACGCGGACGTGCTCGAGCACCCGGCCGGGCTCCCCAACCAGTCCGGGGCCGAGCTCCGCTCGCTGCTCGGCCGGGCCACCCAGGGGGGCCTGGAGGTGGCCACCCACGCGATCGGCGACGCCGCCGTGACCGAGGCCCTGTCGGCGTACGCCGAGACCTGGGCGACCGGGTCGATCGAGCACGCCCAGCTGGTCCAGCGCCACGACGTGCACCGGATCGCCGAGCTCGGGCTGCGGGCCAGCGTGCAGCCCGCGCACCTGCTCGACGACCGCGACCTCACCGAGAAGATCTGGCCTGGCCGCGGCGAGCGCTGCTTCGCGTTCCGCTGGATGCTCGACGAGGGCGTCGAGCTGTCGCTCGGCTCCGACGCCCCGGTCTCACCGCTGGACCCGTGGCTGGCGATCGCCTCAGCGGTGCACCGCAGCGGTGACGACCGCGACCCGTGGCACGCGGAGCAGTCGCTGACGCCGGCCGAGGCGCTGGCGGCGTCGGTCGACGGCCAGCCGACCGTGGCGGTCGGGTCCCGGGGTGACCTGGTGCTCCTCGACCGCGACCCGCTGGCGGTGGGGGAGACGACGCAGCAGACCGCGGCAGCCCTGCGCGGGATGCCGGTCGCGCTGACCGTCGTCGCGGGGCGCGTCGTGCACCGGGCGGACTGAGAGCGGCTCAGCCCTCGAGCGCCTCGACCACCAGCGCCGCGACGGCCTCCTGCTCCGCCGCGAACGGGTGCATGCCGGTCGCCTCGTCGGTCGAGCCGCCGACACCGTTGACCCAGGCGTCCTCGCCCGCGCAGATGTCGTGGCCCTCGCTGGCCGCCAGCATGTCGACGTACCGCACCCCGGCCTGCGCCGCGGCGCTCTCGGTCGCCGCGCCCAGCGCCTCGATCAGCCCGCGCACGTAGTCGTAGTCCGCGGGCGTCAGCGGCAGCAGGTCGCACTGCCCGCGGGCCGGGACCAGCTGCGGGTAGCCCACGAGCACGACCTCGGCCTCGGGCGCCCGGTCCCGGATCCCGACCAGCGCGGAGGTCACCCGGCCCCGGACGACCTCGATGGTCTCGAGGGCCCGGTCGGTGCCCTCGGTGTTGAACGCGTCCCGGCACGGGGCACCCTCGGGATCCTGCGACCGGAGGAAGACACAGGTCATCAGGAGCTCGGCGAACAGACCCTGGTCGTTGCCGCCGATGCCGAGCGTGACGACGTCCGTGTCCTCGGTCAGCGCCGCGAACTGCGGCGGCACCACGCCCGCCGAGGTCTCCTGCGCGCCGACCAGTGAGGTGGTGGTGGCGCCGCCGCAGCTCACGTCGGTCAGCGCCAGCCCGAGCTCGTCGGCCACCAGCGCCGGGTAGTTCGACGAGGAGCGAGCACACCCCTCGTCGACGGTCTCGCCCACTCCGGGCGCCGCCGTGTAGGAGTCGCCCAGGGCGACGTACGTCGGGGTGCCGGCCGAGGACTCCGCCGACTCCGCGGACTCCGGCGACTGCGATGCCGAGGGTTCCCCGGCCTCGGTCTGGTCGGACGCGCAGCCGGCCAGGACGGCCAGGGCCACGGCGCACGCGGCCAGGCTTCTCACTCGGACAACCTACGGACCGGTGAGAAGCCTGGCGCCGGATGGATCAGAGGTCGACCGGGCGGAGGACCCGGTTGATCCCGTGGGCGACCTGCTTGTTGCCGCGGTTGACGTCGAGCACGACGACGTAGGGGTTCGCCGCGTCCCGGTCCTTGTCGACCAGGAACACGCCGCCCTTGCCGATGTGCACCCGGAAGGCGCCGCCCTGCGCGGTCGTGACCTTGTCGCCCTCGGCGGCCAGGACCTTGGGGGAGGTGAGCGTCTTACCGGCGACCACGTGGTACAGCAGGATCGTCTCGATGGTGTCGATGCTGCCGGCGATCTTGACGACCTGCTTGAGGGTCTTCGCCTCGGTCTTGGGCGCGTAGCCCTTGATGCTCTGGACGAAGCTGCGGAACGCCGCGTCGGTGGGCACGAACGCGGTCAGCCGGGTGTCGCCATCGGCCAGCAGGCCGACGGGGCTGCCGGGCTTGGCGTCGAGCACCGCGAAGACCGCGGCCTCGACCAGGTCGAAGTCGCCCCAGTTCTTGTCGAGCTTCTGCCCGTCCGCGCCGAGGACCTCCGCCAGGCTGGTGTCGCCGGCCTTGGCCTGGGCCGGTGCGGCCGCCTGTGCCGGCGCGGTCGCCAGCCCGGTCGTCGCGGCCACCGCCAGGCCGAGGATCGTCGCGCCGAGACGCCGGTTGAGTGCGTGCTTCATGTCAGTGCTCCCTTGTGGTCGGTTCCCTCTCCCCGTGCAGCAGGGGTTCGGGGCGACGACCGCAGGAGATTGCTCGTTCAACGACATTTCTCGGGACGTCGTGCCGGCGAGCGGTCAGGCGAGGGCGATCAGCAGCTCCAGGACCGCGTCGGGGTCGTCGAGACGGTCGCCGTAGAGCTCGCGGAGCTGGCCCATCCGGTAGCGCACGGTCTGCGGGTGCACGAA
>NZ_JAEMSS010000114.1 GCF_016462705.1 Nocardioides sp.
ACGAGGTCGCGGTCGACGAGCCGCTGCTGGAGGTGTCGACCGACAAGGTCGACACGGAGATCCCCTCACCGGTCGCCGGCACGCTGCTGGAGATCAAGGCCGAGGAGGACGAGACCGTCGAGGTCGGGGCGGTGCTCGCCCTGGTCGGTGACTCCAGCGAGTCCGGCGACTCAGACTCAGGCGACTCCGGCGAGTCCGGCGAGTCCGGCGAGTCCGGCGAGTCCGGCGAGTCCGGCGAGTCGGACCACGCGGGCGGCAACGACCCCAGCGCGGCCGGCTCCGAGGGCAGCGACGGGCAGGCCGAGTCGACCGACGATCAGGAGGCCGAGCCGGAGCCCGAGCCGGAGCCCGAGAAGGCGCCCGAGCCCGAGCCGGCTGCTGAGGAGAAGACCGAGGAGGAGCCCGCGGCCGAGCCCGAGCAGTCCTCGTCCGAGGGTGGCGGAGGCGGAGGTACGCCGGTGACCCTGCCCGCGCTGGGCGAGTCGGTCACCGAGGGCACCGTCACCCGCTGGCTCAAGCAGGTCGGGGACGACGTCGCGGTGGACGAACCGCTCCTGGAGGTCTCGACCGACAAGGTCGACACCGAGATCCCCTCCCCCGTCGCGGGCACGCTGCTCGAGATCAAGGTCCAGGAGGACGAGACCGTCGAGGTCGGTGCCGAGCTGGCCATCGTCGGCTCGGGAGAAGCGGCACCCGCCGCCAAGGAGCCCGAGCCCGAGAAGGCGCCCGAGCCCGAGGCCACGTCGGAGCCCGAGCCGGAGCCGGAGAAGGCGCCGGAGCCCGAGGCCACATCGGAGCCCGAGCCCGAGCCCGAGCCCGAGGCCGAGCCCGAGCCCGAGAAGAAGCCCGAGCCCGAGAAGCAGCCGGACAAGCCGTCGGCACCCACCTCGTCCGCTGGCGACGACGGTCCGGGCTACGTGACCCCGCTGGTGCGCAAGCTCGCCTCCCAGCACGGCGTCGACCTGGCCACCGTGACGGGCACCGGGGTCGGGGGCCGGATCCGCAAGCAGGACGTCCTCGAGGCGGCGAAGGCCGCGGAGGCCCCGGCCGCCGCACCGGCCGCACCTGCCGCGTCGACCGGGCAGCCGGCGGCCGGCGGCGCGCCCACACCGTCCCCGCTGCGCGGGACCACGGAGAAGGTCTCGCGGCTGCGCAAGATCATCGCCGAGCGGATGGTCGACTCGTTGCAGACCTCGGCCCAGCTCACGCAGGTCGTCGAGGTCGACGTCACCAACGTGGCCAGGCTGCGGGACGCCGAGAAGGAGGCATTCCTCGCCCGCGAGGGCGTGAAGCTCAGCTACCTGCCGTTCTTCGCGAAGGCGGCGATCGACGCGCTCAAGGAGCACCCCAAGCTCAACGCGACGATCGACACCGAGGCCGGCGAGATCACCTACTACGACCGGGAGAACCTGGCCTTCGCGGTCGACACCCCGAAGGGCCTGCTGACCCCGGTGGTCAAGGACGCGGGCGACCTCTCGATCGCCGGCCTGGCCAAGAAGATCGCCGACGTCGCCGACCGCACCAGGAACAACAAGATCGGCCCCGACGAGCTCGCCGGGGGGACCTTCACGATCACCAACCTCGGCAGCGTCGGGGCCCTGTGGGACACCCCGATCATCAACAAGCCGCAGGTCGCCATCCTGGGTCCGGGCACGGTCGTGAAGCGCCCGGTCGTCATCGACGACCCCAACCTCGGAGAGACGATCGCCGTGCGCTACATGGTCTACCTGGCCCTGACCTACGACCACCGCCTCGTCGACGGCGCCGATGCGGGCCGCTTCCTCCAAGACATCAAGAAGCGGCTCGAGGGTGGTGCGTTCGAGGTGTGAGCGCCGCCCGCGCCGGGCCGCAGCGGTGGCCCGGCTGGGCGCGGATGGCAGGGTGGTGAGGTGAAGATCCTCATCGCTGGTGCGTCCGGCTTCCTCGGCAGGGCCCTCAGCGACGCCTTGGGCGGACACGGCCACTCGGTGGTCGCGCTCGTCCGGCGGCCGGCCTCGTCGCCGGGCGAGTCCAGCTGGGACCCGTACGCCGGGACGTACGACCGGGACGCCGTCGAGTCAGCCGACGTCGTGGTCAACCTCGCCGGCTCCCCCACCGCCGGCAACCCGCACTCCTCGACGTGGGCACGCGAGCTCCGCGAGAGCCGGGTCCGGACCACGGCCACCCTCGCCACGGCGATCGCGGGAGCCGACCGGAAGCCGGCCTTCCTGGCCGGCAACGGCATCAGCTACTACGGCGACCGCGGCGACGAGGTGCTCACCGAGGAGTCCGACAGCCGCGGCGACTCGCTCCTCACCTCGGTCACCCGGGACTGGCAGGCCGCTGCCCAGCCGGCGGTCGACGCCGGCGCCCGGGTCTGCGTCCTCCGGACGTCACCGGTCATGGACCGTCGCAGCCCGCCGCTCAAGCAGCTGCGGCTGCTGTTCAAGGCCGGGCTCGGGGGGCGGCTCGGGGACGGACGCCAGTACATGCCGATGACCTCGCTACGCGACTGGACGGGCGGGGTCGTGCACCTGGCCGAGCACGACACGGCCTCGGGCCCGTTCAACCTCATCTGCCCGACGCCGCCGACCAACGCCGAGTTCACCGCCGAGCTGGCCCGCCAGCTCTCGCGACCGTCCTTCGCGGTCGCACCCAAGGCACTGATCCGGGTGGGCGCCGGCAAGATGGCCGACGAGCTCCTCGGCTCCGTCAACGCGCGCCCCGCCGCCCTCGAGGCGGCCGGCTTCGAGTTCCGGGACCGTGACGTGGCCGACGTGCTGCGCGCGGGGCTCGCATCAACGGACTGAGCTGACCAGCCAGCGGTCACCCACGAGCCTTAGCGTGACGATCCTCGTCGTGGGGGCATCGTCGGGGAGTCGTCGGTCCGCCCCACCGCGGACGACCCCGTCGACCAGCCGGTCGGTGACCGACAGGACCCACCGGTCAGCGGACCGGCGCACCTCGTCCAGAGCCAGCAGCTGGGTGCGCAGGCCGTCGACCACCAGGCCGCTGTCGAGCCAGCGCCGGAGCATGGCCACGTCGCGCTCCCCCGCGACCGAGCCGGGCGTGTAGAGCGACCGCAACCGTCGTACGTCGCCGGCCGACCAGGCCTCGGCCCGGTCGGCGTCCCAGGCGGCCAGCACCGCAGCGGCCTCGACCTCCGGCCGCGGATGGTCGACCGACGGGGGGTCCGACTCCCGGGCGACCCGCGGCGCGGGGTCGCGGTGGAGCCCGACCAGCGTCGCGGCCACCGATCCGAGGGCGACCGCGACCAGCATGGCGATGACCAGGCTCGGGATCGCGCGGTAGCCGGTCATGGGTCCAGTCCTACCCGGGTGCGGCTCCGGAGGCACACGCTCATCCACAGGCAGACTGACCGCATGCCGTCGCGTCGCGCCGTCCTGGTCGGGAGCGTCGGCGTGCTCGCCGCCGGTGCGGTCGGCGCCGCGGCCGGGGTCTACGAGGGCGTCCTGCCGGGGCGACCACAGCTGCAGGACCTGCTCGGCCTCAACGGCGAGGCCGGCAGGGTCCCCGACGTCGCGCCCGCGGACGTCGAGGTCGGCAGCTTCGTGTCGGGCCGGCGCGGCGGGGTCGAGACCGGTTTCACCGTCGTCAGCCCGCTGGGCGCGGCCGCCGGGCTGCCGGTCGTCGTCGCGCTGCACGGTCGCGGCAGCGACCACCGGTCGCTGGTCGGGCCGAGGTTCCGGATCGAGCGCTTCCTCCAGGACCACGTCGACCGCGGCGGCACGCCGTTCGCGATCGCCACTGTCGACGGCGGGCAGTCCTACTGGCACGAGCGGCCCAGCGGCGAGGATGCCGGCGCGATGGTGGTCGAGGAGTTCCTGCCCCTGCTCGCCGAGCGCGGGCTGCGCGCTGGCCCGACGGACCGGATCGGTCTGCTCGGCTGGTCGATGGGTGGCTACGGCGCACTGCGCCTGGCCGGCCAGCTCGGCCCTGGGCGGGTGGCGGCCGTGTGCGCCGTCAGCCCGGCCATGTGGGACGACCCGGGGGACGCGTCGCGATCCGGCTTCGCGGACGCCGCGGAGTACGAGCGGTTCACCGTCCAGGGCCGCCAGGAGGACCTGGACGGGATCCCGGTCCGGGTCGACTGCGGCACCGGAGACCGGTTCTACCGGGCCGTCGAAGGCTACGTCGACGACTTCCCGTCCGCTGCCGAGGTGATCAGCACGTTCGAGCCGGGCGCCCACGACCCCGACTACTGGCGCCGGATGATTCCCTCCGAGCTCGACTTCCTGGGCGAGCACCTCTCGGGCCAGGGGTAGCCTCGACCAGGTGGGCGACCTGCGGTTCGACGTCATGGGGCTCGGCGACGAGGCCGTCGACTACCTCGACGCCTGGGAGCTCCAGCGGCGCGTGCACCAGCAGGTCGTCGACGGCGCGCGACCGGACACCGTGCTGCTGCTCGAGCACCCGCCGACCTACACCGCAGGCAAGCGCACCGAGCCGCACGAACGACCCGCCGACGCGGGTGGCGCGCCGGTGATCGACGTCGACCGCGGCGGCAAGATCACCTTCCACGGTCCCGGCCAGCTCGTCGCGTACCCCATCGTCCGGCTGCCCGGGCACGTCCTGGTCGTCGACTTCGTACGCCGCCTCGAGGAGGCGATGATCGCGACCTGCCGCGACTTCGGCGTCACCACCGCCCGTGTCCCCGGCCGCAGTGGTGCCTGGCTCGCCGCTGACGACCGTGGTCCGGAGCGGAAGATCGGCGCCATCGGGCTCCGGGTCAGCCGCGGCGTGACGATGCACGGCATCGCCCTCAACTGCGACGTGAGCCTGAGCTGGTACGACCGGTTCGTCCCGTGCGGCATCGCCGACGCCGGCGTCACGACACTGTCGGAGGAGCTGGGCCGGGACGTCCCGGTGACCGAGGTGCTGCCGGTGCTCCAGCGGCACCTGGCAGCCGTGCTCGCCTGGGAGCCCTACGTCGCCACCCCGGACTACGACGCCCGGCCCGAGCCGGGCCGCGCCCCGCGCGTCGAGGTCCTCAGCCTCTGACGACGTCCTAGGGTCGACCGGTGAGCGGGGAGACATCGAGCACCGTCATCGAGACCCGAGGTCTGCGCAAGGAGTTCTCCGGCCGGAAGGGCACCCGGGTGGCGGTCGCCGACCTGGACCTCACCGTCCGCGCGGGCGAGGTGCACGGCTTCCTCGGGCCCAACGGCTCCGGCAAGACCACCACGATCCGGATGCTGCTCGGGCTGGCATCGGCCACCGCCGGTGAGATGGCGATCTTCGGGCAGACCGTCCCGCGGGCGCTGCCGGAGGTCATGGCGAGGGTCGGCGCGGTGGTCGAGTCCCCCAAGTTCTCACCGAACTTCACCGGCCGCCAGAACCTGAGGCTGCTCGCCCGCTCGGTCGGAGTCGGCGACGCCCGGGTCGACCGGGCCGTCGAGACCGTGGGACTGACCGGCCGGGACCGGGAGCGCTACAAGACCTACTCGCTGGGCATGAAGCAGCGCCTCGCCATCGCCGCGACGCTGCTCAAGGACCCGGCCCTGCTGATCCTCGACGAGCCCACGAACGGCCTCGACCCGTCGGGCATCCGCGAGGTGCGCGAGGTGATCCGCGGCCTCGGCGACGCCGGGGTCACCGTGCTGCTCAGCTCGCACATCCTGGCCGAGGTCCAGCAGGTGTGCACCGCCGCGACGATCCTGGGCAACGGTCGCACCCTCGCGAGCGGAAGCGTCGCCGAGCTGATCGGTACCAGCACCAGCCAGCGGGTCGTCACCCCCGACCTCGCCGCAGCACGTACGGCGCTGGAGGCCGCGGGCCTGCGGGTCACCGGGCAGGACGGGCCGGCGCTCCTCGTCGAGACCGACCGGCCGGCCGAGGTCACCCGGGCGCTGGGCGAGGCCGGTGTCTGGCTGACCGAGCTCAACCCGGTCCGCGCCGACCTCGAGTCGATCTTCCTGGAGGTCACCCAGAGCGAGCGGCTGGGCGGCCAGATCGCCTGGCCCACGCCGGGGGCCACAGACGGGGGCCCAGCGTGATGAGGCTGGTGAAGGTCGAGCTGACCCGGCTCCTGTGGCGCCGCGCCGTCCTGGTCCTCCTCGCGCTGGCGGTCGTGCTGCCGCTGGCGGTGCTGGTGCTCCGGGTCGTCGACACCCGCACGCAGTCCTTCGACGACATCGTCGCCGAGAACGGCTCCTACGTCGTCGACGAGGTCGAGGGCTGCGTGCGTCATCCAGGGCGCTACGGCGTGGGCGGCGCCGACGACGTGACGGCGGCCTGCCAGCGGGTCATCGCCGGCTGGTACGGCAACAGTCCTCTCGACCTGGTGGAGGAGCGCGAGGCGGGCGGGGCCCTGGCCGCGATCCTGCTCGTCACGATGGTCCTGATGCTGGCCGGGATCACGTTCGCCGGCCACGACTGGAACACCGGCTCGATGAGCAACCAGCTCCTCTTCGAGCCCCGGCGCGAACGGGTCTGGCTGGCCAAGGCGGTCGCCGTCGGGCTGCTCACGGCTGCCCTGGCGATGGCGGTGCTGGTGGCCTTCTGGACCGGCGTGTGGGTCACTGCGTCGGTGCGCGACCTGGACATCCCCGCGCACGCCGTGTCGGCCGGCTACAAGCAGGCGGTCCTGGGCGCGGGCTTCGCGACCGGAGCGGCGGTGTTCGGGTATGCGCTGACGATGCTGCTGCGCAGCACCGTCGGGACGCTGGGCGTGCTGTTCGCGGTCGGGTTCTTCTGCGTCGTGGTCGTGGCCGGAGTCCTGGGCCTCGAGGGCGGCGTGGAGCGGGTCATGCCGTGGGGGAACTTCGTCGCCTACGCCGTCGGCGGCTACGAGTTCTACGACTACGACGCGTGCGTGATGGACATGAGCGGCGGCGGCTGCGATACCGGGGAGACCATCAAGCGCAGCGCGGCGGTCCTCTACTTCGCGGTCATCTGGGTCGTCGTCGCGATCCCGTCCCTCCTCAGCTTCCGGGTGCGCGACGTCCCCTAGTGTCCTGATTCAGAAGTCCGCGTGCACTACGTGCACACATGACACGCACCTGGCTGCGTTGCCGTCGCTCGATGATGGGCTGACAGCGTCTTCGCTCCGGCGCCTTGCCATGCACGCACCCTGAGCACACCTACTGCCTACGGACTTCCGAATCAGGACACTAGAACTGCGACGTGTAGTGATCGGCCGTCGCCGGGTAGTAGTCGCGGTCGAAGTCACGCAGCGACGGGTCGGCCCCGGTCTCGACGTCGACGAGCCGGTCCAGGTAGTAGTCCCAACCGGGCCCGACGCCGCCCACCTGCTCCTGCGTGACCCCGGGCTGACTGAAGGTCAGTGTGGTCACTCCGTCGGCGTGGCTGAGGTCGAGCTCGATCAGCCAGACCTCGTCGCCGGCGCGAGAGGTCAGGTGGAGACGGTGCGGTGGGTCGCACACGCGGATCTCCATGGCCTCCGCAGGATGGTCGTCACCCTCGAACAGCATCCGGAAGTCCACGGACCCCGACGCCGGGTCGCCCTCCCAGCGGCCGATCCAGCGGGCCAGCCGGCCGGGCTCGGTGACCGCCGCCCAGACGTCCTCGATGGGCGCGCGGAACTCGCGGGTCTGGACGAGCACGTGCTGGCCGTCCCGCTGCTCGATCGTGCCGGTGGGTGTGGTCATGCGGTCTCCTGGGTCAGCTCGTGCGTCGGGTTGGTACGCCGCTCGCGGGAGGTCCTGCGGACCTCGGTCTCGAGGGCATCGAGGGCGCTGTCGGGGATCGGCCGGGCCGCCAGCCCCGCGACGTACGCCGTCACCGGGGCGAACGCCGAGCGGTCGAGGGCGTAGACGCGCTCGCGACCCCGGTCGGCGACGGTGACCGCGCCGGCCTCGAGCAGGAGCCGCAGGTGCTTGCTCACCGCCGGCCGGCTGATCGGCAGGCCCTCGGCGAGGTCGACGACCCGGCGCGGCTCGGAGGCCAGGTCGGCGAGCAGCGAGCGGCGGACGGGGTCCGCCAGCGCGCCGAAGATGTCCATGGCGATAGGTAACCATTCGGCTACCAATGACGCAAGGCCTGGAGTCTGCCGAGGCTGGGCCCGCCGCGTACGCTCGATGCTTGTGAGCTCCCAGTCCCCCACGGCACCGGCCGGGCGCAAGCTGCTCCGGCTCGAGGTCCGCAACGCCGAGACGCCCATCGAGCGCAAGCCGGAGTGGATCAAGACCCGGGCCAAGATGGGCCCGGAGTACAAGGCGCTGCAGAGCCTGGTGAAGTCCGAGGGGCTGCACACGGTCTGCCAGGAGGCGGGCTGCCCCAACATCTTCGAGTGCTGGGAGGACCGCGAGGCGACGTTCCTCATCGGCGGTGACCAGTGCACCCGCCGTTGCGACTTCTGCCAGATCGACACCGGCAGGCCCGAGCCGCTGGACCGTGACGAGCCGCGCCGGGTCGCGGAGTCCGTGCAGACGATGCAGCTGCGCTACGCCACGATCACCGGCGTCGCCCGCGACGACCTGCCCGACGGCGGCGCGTGGCTCTACGCCGAGACCGTCCGGGCCATCCACGAGCTCAATCCGGACACCGGCGTGGAGAACCTGATCCCCGACTTCAACGGCAAGCCCGATCTGCTCGCCGAGGTCTTCGAGTCCCGCCCCGAGGTCCTGGCCCACAACGTGGAGACGGTGCCGCGGATCTTCAAGCGGATCCGGCCCGCGTTCCGCTACGACCGGTCGCTCGACGTCCTGACTGCAGCCCGCGACTTCGGGCTGGTCACCAAGTCCAACCTGATCCTGGGCATGGGTGAGACCCGCGAGGAGGTGTCTCAGGCGCTGCGCGACCTGCACGCGGCGGGCACCGAGCTGGTCACGATCACCCAGTACCTCCGTCCCTCCCCGCGCCACCACCCGGTCGAGCGCTGGGTCAAGCCCGAGGAGTTCGTCGAGCTGGCCGCGGAGGCCGAGGAGATCGGTTTCGCCGGTGTCCTGTCCGGTCCCCTGGTCCGTTCGTCCTACCGCGCCGGTCGCCTGTACCGTCAGGCGATGGACGCCCGCCAGGGCGCGTCCGCCTGACTCGCACCCTCACGGCAGACCACAGATAGGCAGCCGCACCCGCATGGCACGTGACAAGACCAAGAGCTCCAGCTCCTCCGCGCCCGCCTCCCCGGCCACCGCCGCGGAGATGAGCCGCACCCGGCAGTTCATCGAGACCTACCGGATGACGAAGAAGTCGGACCGGTGGATCGGGTTGATCCTGCTCGGCACCTTCCTGGTGGCCGCAGCGCTCGGGTTCGTCGTCTTCGGTGTCCTGCTGCCGGTCTCGGGCTTCGTCGGCTGGATCATCGCGATCAGCGGGACCCTGATGCTCGGCGTGCTCGCCCCGCTCATCGTGTTCGGTCGCCGCGCCCAGAACGCGGCGTACCACCAGATGGAGGGTCAGCCCGGCGCGGCCGCGGCGGCCCTGCGGATGCTGCGCCGTGGCTGGCGGACGGACCCCGCGATCGCGTTCACCAAGCAGCAGGACATCCTGCACCGGGTGGTGGGGCCTCCCGGCATCGTGCTGATCGGCGAGGGCAACCCGCACCGGCTGCGGCAGCTGATGGCCACCGAACGCCGCAAGCACGAGCGGGTCGCCGCCGAGGTGCCGATCCACGAGGTCATGTGCGGCAACGACGAGGGCCAGGTCCCGCTCCCCAAGCTGGTCCGGCACGTCCAGAAGCTCGGCCGCCAGGTCAAGGGTGCCGAGCTGACCGACGTGCTCAACCGGCTCAAGGCGCTGGACGCGCAGCGCACCAACATCCCGATCCCGAAGGGACCCGTGCCCACGAGCATGAAGGGCATGCGCGGCAACCTGCGCGGCCGCTGAGCGGCCGCCCCGCCACCCTCAGGCGGGTGGCGACGCCGGGAGCGAGGCGACCTGTCCCGGCGGTGGTGCCGCGATCCGCACGTCACCGCCCCAGTCGGTGAACACGATCACGAGCTCGTCACCGAGGGCGTCCTCGCTGCTGAACCGGCCGATCCGGCCCTCGGTGTCGAACCACCACTCCTGCGTCATGGAGTCGGGCAGCTGGCTAGCGGCCGCCCCGCCAGGGTCCGAGCTGCCGAGGTACCCCTTGGTGCTGACGACGCTGGTGTAGTGCGTGAGGCTCCGCCCGTCCACGTCCTCCGGACCGTGGTCGGTGGCCCGCAGCACGGCATCGGCGAACCTCTCGAACGTCTCGGCCGGGTCGAGCTGCTCGTCCAGCTGGTCGCCGAGAGCACCCTCCAGGTCAGCAGGGGACAGCACGAACCACTTCTTCCCGGGACCCGGGTTCGTCACGTACGTCGAGCCGGCCACCACGCGGACCTCGGTCTCGGTGCCGAGCATCGGCGACGTCACTGTCATCGCCAGCGACGGCGGGGACGTCGTGTAGTCGACATCGCCCTCGACGTCCGGCGTCCCTCCCCCGTCGGTCATCGTGACGTGCGCCGTCGTCGCCTTGTCGAGCGAGCCCCGCAGGAGCGCGGCGAACCTCTCTCCCGGGATCTTCCGACCGCGGGTGTCCGCGGGAACGGATGTCGCCCCCGAGGACGGGCCGGTCGTGGAGCTGGAGGACGGGCTGAACGTCTCACCGGGAGCGGTGCTGGAGCTCGCACCGGGCGCTGCGACCGGTGCGTCGACGCCGTTGCCGCCCTTCTCGTCGCCGGCGCAGCCGGTGAGGACCGCCATCGCGAGCAGCGTGCTCGCGGCGGGCAGTCCGCGACGGCGTCCGGACAGGCTGCGACTGGGCATGCCCGCGACGGTAATCGGGCCGGGCCGGTCGCACCGGCGAACGCGAGACTTCCTACGCGAGCCCGCGCACGCTCCGGAACGTCTCGAGCGTCACCACAGCCGAGCCGGCCGCGATGTCGTGCAGCCCGCGCCCGTCGGGCCGGTAGACCAGCGGCGGGATGACCAGGGCGATCAGCACCTGGCGGGCCAGGGAACGCAGCGGGTCGACGTTCCGGGGTGAGCCGTCCGCCGGCACGACGCGAAGCCGCGTCGCGACCTGGCCGAACGAGCCACCGACCAGCGCGGTCCCCACCGCCGACTCGACAACGAAGACGCCGAGCACGATGAACCCACTGGCGTTGCCCGTGTCGCTGTAGTCCTCGAGCCCGACGACGCCGATCACAGCGAGGGTGCTGACGATCCAGTCGACGAACAGGGCGACGATCCGGCGCCCCCAGGAGGCGGTCGCGAACCCGAGCTCTCGGTCGGCGTCAGTGGCGGGCACGGGGTCAGGGTAGCCAGCCGCTCCGAGCCGCCCGGACACCTGTTACATCCGCGAAACAATCGCGATACGGTCGAGAAACTGGCACCGCCTTGGATGGCGGACAGACTCCGGCGCAGCGCCGCGCCGGACGTTCCACCCCGAGACGTTCCGGCTGTCGGACCTGTCGCGACCGGGCCAGACCTGGATCGCCGGCCGGCGACGCAGCCAAGGAGGATGAATGTTCAGCAACAGCGACGAGCTGCTCAAGTACGTCAAGGACGAAGGCATCGAGATGGTCGATGTCCGCTTCGTCGACCTGCCCGGCATCGAGCAGCACTTCACCGTCCCGGTGTCGTCGTTCGGCCAGGACGTCTTCGACAACGGTCTCGCCTTCGACGGGTCCTCGATCCGCGGCTTCCAGGCCATCAACGAGTCCGACATGGCGCTCTTCCCGGACCCGACCACCGCGTTCCTCGACCCGTTCCGGACCGCGAAGACGCTCAACCTGAGCTTCTTCATCCACGACCCGATCACGGGCGAGGCCTACTCGCGCGACCCGCGCAACATCGCCCGCAAGGCGCTGGCCTACCTCGGCACCACGGGCATCGCCGACACTGCGTACTTCGCTCCCGAGGCCGAGTTCTACATCTTCGACTCGGTCCGCTACTCGACCGGGGCCAACGAGGGCTACTACCACATCGACTCCGTCGAGGGCTGGTGGAACTCGGGCCAGGAGGGCGACAACCGGGGCTACAAGACCCGCTTCAAGGGCGGCTACTTCCCGGTGGCGCCGTACGACCACTACGGCGACCTGCGGGACGCCATGGTCGCCAACCTCGAGGCCTCCGGCCTGCTCGTCGAGCGCTCCCACCACGAGGTCGGCACCGCCGGCCAGGCGGAGATCAACTACCGCTTCGACACGCTGCTCAAGGCCGCCGACGACGTGATGAAGTTCAAGTACCTCATCAAGAACACCGCCTGGGAGGCCGGCAAGTCGGTCACCTTCATGCCCAAGCCGATCTTCGGGGACAACGGCTCCGGCATGCACGTGCACCAGTCGCTGTGGTCCGGCGGCGAGCCGCTCTTCTACGACGAGACCGGCTACGGCGGGCTCTCGGACCTCGCCCGCTGGTACATCGGCGGCATCCTGAAGCACGCCCCGTCGCTGCTGGCGTTCACCAACCCCTCGGTCAACTCCTACCACCGGCTGGTCCCGGGCTTCGAGGCGCCGATCTCCCTGGTCTACTCCTCGCGCAACCGGTCCGCGTCGGTCCGGATCCCGATCACCGGGTCCAACCCCAAGGCCAAGCGCGTCGAGTGCCGGTTCCCCGACCCGTCGGCGAACCCCTACCTCGCGTTCTCGGCTCTGATGCTCGCCGGAGTCGACGGCATCAAGAACAAGGTGGAGCCGCCGGCACCGATCGACAAGGACATCTACGAGCTGCCGCCGGACGAGATGGCCGAGATCGAGCAGGTCCCGACCTCGCTCGGCGCGGTCCTCGACGCCCTCGAGGACGACCACGACTTCCTCACGGTCGGCAACGTCTTCACGCCCGACCTGATCGAGACGTGGATCTCCTACAAGCGGGAGAACGAGATCGCCCCCGTGCAGCTGCGGCCGCACCCGCACGAGTTCGAGCTCTACTACGACCTGTAGTCACTTCTCGCGTAAAGCTCGAACTCGCCGAGTGTGATCGCGACGTGGCTTCCAGTCTGCAACCACGCAACCGCTCATCGGAGAGGATGACCCGCCGTGCCGCGCTGAGTGGCGTGATGACGGCCATGGTTGTGGGCTGGATGCGGGGACCGGGACGCGTCTACCTCGTCGACCCCGCGGGAGGTGGACTATCGGAGCGTTGGGCCTACGGATTTTGCGTTGCTGGCGGAAAGATCATCGACTTTCGTGCTCAACGTGCATACGCCCGATGAAGGCAGCATTCCCGGGACCGATGCCGCGATTCCCTACGATCAGCTTGAGCGACGCGCTGGGGAGTTGCCCGACCGTTCCACGGTGGTGGCTGTCTACTGCCGCACCGGGCGGATGAGCACCGAAGCCGTGTCTACGCTTCGCGAACTTGGTTTCACACGCATCACCGAGCTGTCAGGGGGCATGGAAGCATGGCGGGCCGAGGGGCGACAGCTTTTGACCGAAAGGTGACGAATCCCCTCGTCGTCGCTCGGGGGGATCGACCCGACAACCCGACCTCATCGCGAGAAGTGCTGGCCGATGGCGAACTAGCAACCGGTCCTTTTGAGGGGTTGTGTCGCCTCAATGACGTCCGCACCTCAAGGACGTCGGGCACGGCTCACGCTGACGGCACAGACTCCACGACCGCCATCATGCCGTTGTCCTCGTGGTCGAGGATGTGACAGTGGTAGACCGTTCGTCCGGTGTAGTTGTCGAAGGACACCCGCACGGTCACCTCGCTGCGAGCTGGCACGTTGACTACGTCTTGCCGGAACACCCCTCGGACGGGCTGACCAGCCTCAGCGGTGATCTGCATGGGCCACACGTGGAGGTGGATGGGGTGATCCATCGGCGAGTCGTTGACGAGCGTCCATTCCTCGACCGTGCCCTGCTGGACGGTCTGGTCGATCCGTTGGGCGTCGAACTCCTTGCCGTCGACGGTGAAGCTC
>NZ_JAEMSS010000115.1 GCF_016462705.1 Nocardioides sp.
TTGCAGGCGCTCGTCACTCAGGTCGGGATAGACCGCGGCCAGGTCGGCCGGCACACCGAGGTCGGCGAACGAGGAGGTGGGCAGGGCAGAAGGCAGTGCAGAGGACAAGAGAGTCACTAACTCGTGGTGGTGGTATGTCTCACCAGATGGGTGCCGGCCCGGCGAGTCAACGCTTTCGTGGGGGCGGCAGGCAGGTCCGAGGCAAGACTGGACGGACCGCGCTCCCATAGTAGGGGCGCGGTCCGTGATACCCCGCATCGTGACGCGGGGGCGTTGCTGGTGCTCGGTGCTGCTCGGTTACTTCTTGAAGGCGTCCTTGACGTCGCCGACGGCGTCCTTGACCTTCTCGCCGGCCTTCTTGACCGATGCCTCGGCCTGGTCGCCGCGACCCTCGGCCTTGAGCTCGTCGTCACCGGTGAGGGAGCCTGCTGCCTCCTTGGCGCGGCCCTTGATGTCGGTTCCCTGGTTCTCTGCCTTGTCGTCGATTCCCATGCAGGCCCGGTACCCAGGTCAGTCCCGGGCGAACAGCTCGACGAATCTCTCGAGGATCAGCGGCGGCTCGGTGACGTGCGCCGCACGCGACCCGGCGATGATCTCGTCGGCCTCGTGGGGCTCGAAGTAGCCGAAGTGGCGGTAGACCTCGATCCGGGTCAGGATCCCCGGCACGTCCAGCTCCGGGTGGAACTGGGTGGCGTACACGTTCGCGCCGATCCGGAACGCCTGGACCGGGCACGTCGCCGAGGACGCGAGCAGCACGCCACGGTCCGGGAGCCGGGACACCGCCTCCTTGTGACCCAGCAGGGCCGTGAACCGGTCGCTCAGGCCCCCGAGCAGCTGGTCCGCCCGGCCCTCCGGGGTCAGCGTGATCTCCATCGGGCCGATCGGCTCGCCGTAGGTGCGGTCCACGACTCCGCCGGCGAGGGTGCCGAGCGTGCCGACGCCGTAGCAGGCGCCGAGGAACGGGAAGTCGGCCGCGACCACCTGCAGCGCGAGCGCTCGCAGCCTCGCCTCGCCGCGGACCTGCTCGGGCGCCTTCGCGTCCTCCGGGTCGCTGACGTTCCACGGCCCGCCGCCCACGACGATGCCCGACCAGTCCCCGAGGTCGAGGTCGCCCAGCACGTCCCGCTCGAGACGCACCCGGCGCACGTCGCGCTCGTCCAGACCCGAGCAGCGCAGCACCGCGGCGTACTCGTCGTCGGCGGCGGCGTCCTGCGCCCGGATGCCGAGGAACAGGAACGGCTTCACGAGGGGCTCACGTCCGGCTTCACGTCTGGACTGCCACTCCCCTGTCGAGCAGGCCGTCGACGTCCGCGATGCCCCATGCGGTCAGCGCGTCCCGGGTGTGCTGGCCCGCCATCGCACTGGGCGGCAGCCCGAGGGTCGCCTCGGTGCGCGAGAACCGCGGAGCCGGCTGCGGCTGCACCATGCCCTCGTGCTCGACGAAGGTGCCGCGGGCCACGAGGTGCGGGTGGTGCACGGCCTCGCTGAACGGCAGGATGCCCGCCACGCACGCGTCGGTGCCCTCGAAGAGCTGGACCCACTCCGCCTGGGTCCGCTGCTTGAACGTCGCGGTGAGGACCGCGCGCATCTCGTCGTACCGGTCGAGGTCACCCTGGCCCGGGCAGGTGTCCTTGACGCCGAGCAGGGTCACGAGCGTGTCGAAGAACTGCGGTTCCAGGGCCCCCACCGACATGTGCCGGCCGTCGGCGGTCTCGTAGATGTCGTAGAAGGGAGCGCCGCCGTCGAGCAGGTTGGCCCCCCGCTCCTCCCGGTAGCCGCCGCTCGCGGCGAACGCCGCGGTCATCGCGTTGAGATGGGCGGTGCCGTCGACGATGGCGGCGTCGATGACCTGACCCTGGCCGCTCACCCTGGCCTCGAGCAGAGCCGCGAGGATGCCGATCACGAGATAGGTGGACCCTCCGCCGAAGTCGCCCACCAGGTTGGCGGGGAACTGCGGCCGGTCCGGAGTCTGGCCCATCATGTGCAGCGCGCCGGTGATCGCGATGTAGTTCATGTCGTGGCCGGCGGCCTGCGCCAGCGGGCCGTGCTGGCCCCAGCCGGTCATCCGGCCGTAGACGACCCGGGGGTTGACCGCCAGGCAGTCCTCGGGACCGAGTCCCAGCCGCTCGGTGACGCCGGGTCGCATCCCCTCCACGACCACGTCGGCACCGCGCACCAGCTCGAGCACGGTCGCGACCGCCTCGGGGTTCTTCAGGTCGAGCGCCACCGAGGGACGGCCCCGGTTGAGGGTCATCGTCGCCCCGCCCGCCAGCATCTGCCCGCCCGGCCGCTCCACGCGGATCACGTCGGCGCCGAGGTCGGCCAGGATCATGCACGCGTGCGGGCCCGGGCCGATCCCGGCGATCTCCACGACCTTCACGCCGCGGAGTGGACCGGTCCCCCGGCCCAGCTCGATCTTGTTCTCGTCGGACATGGGCGGCAGCATGGCAGAGCGGTCCAGCAGGTGGTTTCGAGGCCAGGTCGCCGGGGCAAGGTGCGGCCGTGAGCTTCTCGGTGCAACCCTCCACCCTCCGCGCGCAGGGGGACCGCCTCACCACGCTCTCGGGCGACACGGCGGCCGCGGTCAGCTACGCCGGGGACCACCTCACCCTGGCCCGCTCGGACGCAGGCATGTTCCAACAGGTCGTCGGCGCCATCGAGGGCGTCCGGGACCAGGTCGAGGCCATGCTCGGCACGATGGACCGGATCCTCGGCTCCTCGGGCACGGAGCTTCGCCAGGTCGCCCACATGTACGAGACCACCGACGCGGCCGAGGCCGCCGAGTACGACGCCGGCCTGGCCGAGCTCGACGAGGCGCCGCTCGGACCCGGCCCGCGCTGAGGAGGCGACATGCCTGCCCCGTCCACCGAGCTCACCGCGCCGGTCGCGCACGCGCCGCTGCCGACCGCGCTCACCGAGGCCATGAACATCCAGGACTGGCTGTCGCCCTCGACCTACCTGCTCAAGGGGATCGAGCTGGTCTTCGGGTTCAACCCGGTCGACTGGCTGTCCGAGCAGTTCGGCGGCGACTGGAACGAGGTCAGCAGGTCCGCGGACGCCATCCGCAAGCTGGGCGACTACGCGATGGCGATGGCGCACCAGGTCGACGACGTGGCCCGCGAGCTGGGTCTCGACTGGACCGGCAACGCCGCCGATGCCGCGGTCACGCACTTCAACCGGATGCAGGCCTCGCTGGAGGACCTCGACGACCCGTTCAGCGACATCGCCACGGAGCTGGACCAGTGCGCGGTCGGGATGCAGCAGACCGCGGAGTCGATCGGGAGCATCATGTCGATCCTGCTCGACCACCTCATCGACCTCGGGATCTGCGCCCTGGCCACCGCGGCCAGCTCGTGGACCGGTCTGGGCGCCCTGATCGGCGGCGGGGCGACGGCGTACAAGATCTACAAGTGCGAGCGCACCTGGGACCAGGTGGTCACCGCCCACGACGCCGCGGTCACGGCCGCCGAGGGGACGGTCGGCCTGGTCGCGGGGTGGACCAGCTTCGTCAACATGGACGAGGACCTGGTGCTCTCCGGCGGGGCCTACGACCACCCGGCGGTCGCGTGACCAGCCGCCCCGCCGACCCCGTCGCGGCGTACGCCCCGGACGAGCCGGTGCGGCAGCAGGTCCTCCGGGAGAGCCTGGTGGCGATCGCGGAGAACCATGACGACCCGGAGGTACGCCGGCTCGTGCGGCGTTGCCTGGACGGCGAGCTCACGATCCGCGAGCTGGTGCGAGAGCCCCGGTTCGAGGACGCGATGGGCGTGGCGATGACCCAGCTGGCCGAGGAGGTCGAGCAGATGGAGCCCGACGAGCGGGCCGCCTGGCGGGCCCGGGGCCGGGCCCTCGCCGAGGGCGAGCGGGACCCGGAGCCGTAGCTCAGTCCAGACCGCTGATCGCCAGCGCCGCGGTCACCACCCCGGCGAGGTAGCACCCGATCGCGAGCCCGGCCCTGGCGAAGACCCGTCCGTGCTCCGCGCGCGGCACCCACGGCAGCCTGGCGAGCAGCACGATGCCGACCCACATGAGCCCGGCACCCACCGCCAGCCCCACGCTGCCGGCGGTGGCGGCGGACACCGACGTGCCGACCGCGAGGACCCCGAGCATCACCAGCACCATCGTCTTGGCCACGTCCAGGACCGTACCCAGCCGCCGGGCCGAGGAGCGCGGTCTCCTCCTCGAGGACAGCGGTCCGGCACCTCAGGTGGAGGCGGCCGGCGACTCGGACGGCCACGGTGGAGGGGTGACGATCCTCCTCTCAGACCCGCGGGTCTCCGCGGTCCCCGTGCACGACGCCGGCGAGCGCCTGGTCGCGCTCGACGCCTCCTTCGGGCCGGCCCACGCCCTGGTCCGCGCCGAGCTCGCCGACCGGCTCGCCGCCGCCCAGGACCTGCTGCCCCGCGGCATCCGGCTCCGGGTCGTCGAGGGCCACCGGACGATGGCCGACCAGCGGGCGATCATCGCCCGCTACTCGGCCGAGGTCTGCGCGGCCCACCCCGGGATCTCGGCGACCGACCTGCACCACCTGGTGTCCCGGTACGTCGCGCCCGCCGACGTCGCGCCGCACGTGGCCGGGGCGGCGGTCGACCTGACGCTGGTCGACGTGGTCGGGGAGGAGCTCGACCTGGGCACCCCGATCGACGCGACGCCCGAGAGCTCCGCAGGCGCCTGCTTCTTCGACGCCGACGGCATCTCCCCGGACGCCCGGGCCCACCGGCGGCTGCTCGCCGCGGTCCTCACGCCCGTGGGCCTGGTCAACTACCCGACCGAGTGGTGGCACTGGTCCTTCGGCGACAGGTACTGGGCGCTCGCGGTGGGCGCCCCGGCCGCGCTCTACGGCTCCCTGGCCGACCGGGCAGGCGCGGCATGAGCGCCGTCGCCGCACTGCCGGAGCGGTCGGCCACCGGGCCCCGGCTCGACGTGGACCTGACCGCGATCGCGGCCAACACCCGGCTCCTGGCCGGCCGCGCGACCGGGGAGCTCATGGCCGTCGTCAAGGCCGACGGCTTCGGCCACGGCGCCGTCGACGTCGCCCGCACCGCCCTGGCCAACGGCGCCACCCGGCTCGGCGTCACCAGCGTCGACGAGGCTCTGGCGCTGCGCGACGCCGGGCTCGCCGCGCCCGTGCTCAGCTGGCTCAACCCCGTGGACGCCGACTACGGCGTCGCGGTGGCCGCCGGCGTGGAGCTGGCCGTGCCGGGTCGCGAGCACCTCGACGCGGTCACCCGGCAGGGGCCGGGGGCGCGGGTGCACCTGCACCTCGACACGGGCATGGCCCGGGACGGCGCCGCCCCCTACCAGTGGGCGGACCTGTGCCGGGCCGCCCGGCTGGCCGAGCGCACCGGCCGGGTGCGCGTCGTCGGCGTCATGGGCCACCTCGGCACCGCGGACGTCCCCGACCACCCCGCCAACTCCGCCGGACGGACCCGGTTCGCCTGGGGTCTGGAGGTCGCGCGCGCCTGCGGCCTCCGACCGACCGACCGCCACCTGGCGGCGACCGCGGCCACCCTGACCGACCCGCTCAGCCACCACACGATGAGCCGGGTCGGCGCCGGGCTCGTCGGCATCGACCCGTCCCGGGCCACCGGCCTCCGGCCCGCGATGACCCTGACCGCACCGCTGGTCAGCGTGCGCCGGGCCCGGGCGGGGACGCCGGTGGGATACGGGCACACCTGGGTGGCGCCGACCACCACGTGGCTGGGCCTCGTGCCGCTCGGGTACGCCGACGGTCTCCCCCGGGTCGCGTCCGGGCGGGCGGAGGTCCTGGTGCGCGGGGTCAGGCGGCCGCTGGTCGGACGCCTCTCGATGGACATGGCAGTGGTCGACCTCGGCGACACCGGCGCGGCGGTCGGGGAGCCGGTCACCGTCTTCGGCCCCGGCGACCGGGGCGAGCCGACGGTGGCCGAGTGGGCCGGCTGGTCCGGCACCATCGAGCACGAGATCGTCACCGGCCTCGGACCGCGGCTGCGCCGGAGCGTCCACCACAGGCTGCGCAGCGTGCGATGAGGATCAGGACCGTGGTCATCGGGGGCGGCCAGAACAGCGAGCACGAGGTCTCCCTGACCTCGGCGGCCGCCGTCGCCGGTGCTCTCGACCCGGCGGCGTACGAGGTCGTCCGGCTGACCATCGACCCCGACGGTGCCTGGCTGGACGCCGACCAGCGGCCGATCGGCCTGGCCGGCGCGGTCGACGTGCTGCGCTCGGGTGCGGTCGTGGTCCCGGTCCTGCACGGGCCGCGCGGCGAGGACGGGACCGTCGCGGCTCTCTGCGACCTCGCCGGCGTCCCGTACGTCGGGTCGGGGCTCGGCGCCGGCGCCCTCGCGATGGACAAGTGGGCCACGAAGCTCGTGGCCCGCGCCGTCGGGATCGCGGTGGCCGGCGACGTGCTGCTCACGCCGGCGACCGCCGCCTCCTACGTGTTCACCGGGCCCGTCGTGGTCAAGCCGGTCGCGGCCGGGTCGAGCCACGGGGTCTCGCTCGTGCGGACGGCCGCCGACCTGCGTGGTGCCCTCGACGCCGCCCTGGCGCTCGACGACCGGGTCCTGGTGGAGGAGGTCGTCACCGGGCGTGAGGTCGACGTGGCCGTGCTGGGCCGGCCCGACGGGACCCGGGTCGTGGCGCCCGCTCTCGAGGTCGTGACCGACGGGATCTTCGACGAGGTGACCAAGTACGACGGCAGTGCCGACTTCCGGATCCCCGCGGACCTGGCCGACTCCGAGCGGACCGCGCTCGAGGCGGCGGCCGTCGCGATGTACGACGCCCTCGGCTGCGCCGGCGTGGCCCGCGTCGACTTCTTCGTGACCGACCACGGCCCGGTGCTCAACGAGGTCAACACGATGCCCGGGTTCACCGAGCAGTCGCAGGTGCCGAAGATGTTCGCCGCGGCGGGCACGTCGTACGCCGAGCTGCTCGATCTGCTGGTCCGCGACGCGCTCGTCGCCGCGGCGTCGTAGGTTGCGTCCGTGAACGAGCGGTTGCGGGAGTGGGCTCCCGAGACCGTCGTCGCCGTCGCGGTGCTCGTCGCCGGGGTGCTCGAGGTGTGGGCGATGACCGTGCGGTTCGGCGAGTCGCGGGCCTCCTACGTGCTCGTCATCCTCGGCTTCGCCGTCGCGGCCGGGCTGTGCCGCAAGGCGCCCTTCGCGGGCCTGGTCATCGTCTGGGTGGTCTGCGCGCTCCAGCTGCTGTTCGGGATCGGCTTCATCACCGTGCAGCTCGCGGTCGCGGTCGTGGCGTTCGGGTGCGCGCGCTGGGGCAACCCGTTCACGCTGGTCGTCAGCGGCCTGTCCATCCCGGCAGCCGCCGCCGTCGGCTACGTGATCGTCAACCAGACCAGGTTCGGCGAGGTGTTCCGGGACCTCTCGATCTTCCGTGAGATCGAGGACAACGCCTACCGGTTCAGCGACACGCTCCTGGTCGGGGCGACCATCCTCGGCCTGCTGATCCTGGCCGTGCCGTGGCTGGCGGGCCTGGTCCTGCGGGCGATGGCCAGGGCACGGCACTCCGAGGTCAGGACCGAGCTGGCCCAGGCCGACGCGGCCCGCGCCCAGCGGGAGACCGAGCAGGCCCGCGAGATCGCCGAGCTCCGGGAGGAGCAGGCCCGGCTGGCCCGGGACGTGCACGACGTGGTCGGCCACTCGCTGGCGGTGATCCTCGCGCAGGCGGAGTCCGCGCAGTACCTGCCAGACGGCGATCCCGAGGCGCTGAAGAAGACCATGGCCACGATCGCCACCTCCGCCCGGACCTCGCTGCAGGACGTCCGCCAGGTGCTGTCGGGTCCGCAGCACCCGGCACCAGCCCGCACCGGTGCCTTCGAGCAGCTGGTCGACGGCGTCCGGGCCGGCGGAACCGAGGTCGTCGCGACCGAGGTGGGCACGCCCCAGCCACTGCCGCCGGAGCTGGAGGTCGTGGCCCACCGGGTCGTGCAGGAGATGCTGACCAACGCGATCAAGCACGGGCGCCGGGACCGGCCGGTCCTCGTCGAGCGGCACTGGCCGGAGGGAACGTTCGACCAGGACCTGCGGATCGAGATCCGCAACGTCGCCGACGAGGCCGGCGCCCGCCCGGCCGACGAGACCCAGCCGATGCGCGCCGCGGAGGTGGTCCCGGGGCAAGGGCTCGAGGGGATGCGGCGGCGCCTCGACTCGGTCGGCGGCCGGTTGGACGTCCGGCGGCGCGAGGAGCCCGAGGGCATGACGTTCACCGCGACCGCCTGGGTCCCGGTGCGGGCGTCCCGATGACCGACATCCGGGTGCTCCTGGTCGACGACCAGGACCTGTTCCGCGAGGGCGTCAAGGTGATCGTCGACGCACAGGAGGGCATGCACGTCGTGGGGCTGGCCGGCGACGGGCTGGAGGCGGTGCGGCTGGTCGACGAGCTCACCCCCGACGTCGTGCTCATGGACATCCGGATGCCCGAGATGGACGGCGTCGAGGCGACCAGGCAGATCTTCATGCCGGAGCGGGTGTCCCGCCGCGAGCGGCCGGTGCGGGTCGTGGTGCTGACCACCTTCAACCTCGACGACCGCGCCGCCACCGCGATCCGTCACGGCGCCAGCGGCTTCCTGCTCAAGGACACCACCCCGGCGCAGCTGCGCGACGCGATCCGCACGGTGCACACCGGCAACGCGGTCCTGGCGCCGACCGACCTCTCCGCGCTGCTGGACACCCAGTTCCGCGAGGCGACCCCGCCGCCGGCGGCGTACGTCGGGCTCACCGACAAGGAACGCGAAGTCTTCCAGGCCGTGGCCCGCGGGCTGTCCAACACCGAGATCGCCGCGCAGGTGTTCGCCAGCGAGTCGACGGTCAAGACCCACGTCGGGGCCGTCCTGCGCAAGCTCGCGCTGCGGGACCGGGTGCAGATCGTCGTGTTCGCCCACGAGCACGGCCTCGTACCGTGACCGGGTGACGTCACAGATCCGCGATCTCAGCGACGACGAGGCCCGCGCCGCACTCCCGCTGAAGTGGGGCATGACCGAGCCCGGCGTCATCCCGGCCTGGGTGGCCGAGATGGACTACGCGCTCGCCGAGCCGGTGGTGGCCGCGGTCCAGGAGGCGGTGGGCCGCGGGACCCTCGGCTACCCGCGGTTCGAGCTCGGTGGCGGCGAGCTCGGCCGGGCGTACGCCGGGTTCGCGGCCCGGCACCTCGGCCACGAGGTCGACCCGGCCCAGGTCGTCCCCACCGTCGACGTGACGGCCGGGGTGCGGCTGGCCCTCGACGTGCTCGGCCCCGACCGGAGCCCGATGGTGCTCCCGCTCCCGGCGTACGCGCCCCAGCTCGGGCTCGCCGAGGTCACCGGGCGCCAGCAGTGGGACCTGCCGGTCACCCCGGACGGTGACGCCTACGTCCTCGACCTCGACCACCTCGACCGGCTCTTCGCCGACGGAGCCCGGACCCTGCTGCTCACCAACCCGCACAACCCGTGCGGCCATGTCCACACCCGGGCCGAGCTCGAGGGGATCCGCGACCTTGCCGTCAAGCACGGGGCGAGGGTGATCAGCGACGAGATCCACGCGCCGCTCGTCCTGCCCGGTGCGGACCACGTCCCCTACCTCACGCTCGACGGCGCCGGTGCGCACGCGGTCGCCGTCGTCGCCGCCTCCAAGGCGTTCAACACTGCTGGCCTCAGGTGCGCCCAGGTCGTCACCGCCGACCCGGCGACCCACCAGCGGCTGACGCAGGTGCCGATGGCCCGCAACGACTCCTGGTCGCCGCTCGGGGTCGTCGCCGCCGTGGCCGCCTATCGCGACGGCGACGCCTGGCTGGCCGCGCTGGTCCAGCGGCTGACCGAGCTCAGGGCCCTCCTCGCCGGCCTGCTCGCCGAGCACCTGCCCGAGGCCAGGATGCGGCCGCTCGAGGCGACCTACCTGGCCTGGCTCGACCTGCGTGCCTACGGGCACGCGGACCCGGCAGCGGTGGCGCTCCGCGGCGGCGTACGGGTCGCCGCCGGCCACGACTACCAGCCCGGACTGACCGGGCACGTGCGCCTCAACATCGCCACCTCGGCCGAGCGGCTCACGGAGATCGTCAGGCGGATGGGGTCAGCACTCGCCGGTGCAGCCTGACGGCTCGGGCTTGGGCAGGCGCTTGAACCGGTAGCGCGCCGGGGTCGGGTCGAGGTTGCCGGCCGCGTCCACGGCCCGCACCAGCAGCACGTGCTTGCCGAGCGTCACCTTCCACCTCGAGGGCGAGGTGCAGGGCCGGTACGCCTTGGCGTCCCGCTTGCACTCGAAGGTGACCCCCGGCTCGGAGGTGAACCTGAACTTCACCTTCGTGGACGTGACCTTCTTGCCGGGCTTCTTGGTGATCGTCGTCTGCGGGCCCACCGTGTCGACGACGAAAGCCCGGCTCGCGGCGGTGGGGTCGACGTTGGCCGCCGCGTCTGTGGCCCGCACCTCGACCGTGTGCGCGCCGTCTGCCAGCACCGGCGTCGTGAACGGGCTCGAGCACGCCGAGTAGGCGCCCGCGTCCACCCGGCACTCGAAGGTCGCCCCGGCCTCGCTGGTGAACCCGAACGTCGGGGTGCTGTCGTTCGTCAGGCCCGCGGGTCCCGACGTGATCGAGGTGTCCGGCGCGGTGAAGTCGCCGAACTCGTAGGCGCCGATGTCCCGCACGGCTCCGGGCACCGCGTCACCGTCGATGACCCGCGGGTTGCGGAGGCGGTCGAGCGGCGGACCCCCTGCGGCCGGGTCGCCCTGGTCCACCAGCGGCGAGTCCGGACGCAGTCGGTAGTCGCCGGTCGCAGCATCGACGAAGAGCGGGTTCACGGTGCCGTCCCGCCGACCCGGGCCGTCGACGACGTCGACGGTGCCGTTGGCGCCCGGGACGGTCACCGGGTCCTCGAGGTCGGAGTAGCTCAGGTCCAGGGTGGCCACGCTGTTGCCACCCTGGGCGCCGTCGTTGCCGGCCTGCGCGATGCCGGACCTGAAGGGGCCGTCGATCACCGAGTTGGTCACCGTGACCGTCGACGTGAGCCGCCGCTGGGTGGAGTCGGAGCCGGCGTACGCCCACACGCCCGCGGAGTTGTTGCCGCCGCCGACGATGGTGACGTGGTCGGCCGTGATCGCGATCGTCTCGGGCTGACCGTTGTTGAAGTTGGCCGCGAGGAGTCCGGTGCCGCTGACGGACGTGGTGAGGTCGACCACGGAGTCGTCGATCTCGACGCTGCCGCTGTCGGCGCTCACGCCCGCGAACCCGGACACCTCGATGGTCGTCCGGGAGAGCCGGACCGCGGGTCCGCTCCCGGAGTGCAGGACGCCCACCGCCGCGCTGACGGCCGAGTCGGTGACGACGGCACCGGAGCCCGTCCGCAGACCGGAGGAGTTGCTGTCGTCGAGCGGCATGGAGATCACCGCGTCCGTGAGCTCGGCCTCGGTCATCTGGACGCCGCTCGCGTTGAAGGTCCCGGCACCGTCGACGGCGACCCGGTGAGCCGCGGCCCCTCCGCCGAGCACGATGCCGGCGTCGCCGCTGGACTGCGCGGGGTCGAGCCGCACCGTCAGGTCCTCCACCACCGCGCCGTCCGCGACCAGGTAGTTCTGCGAGGCCGCCGACGGCGGCGCGGTGATCGTCGTGACGCCGACCCCGGAGCCGCGCAGGGTGATGCCGTGGGTCGAGCCGGTGAGCACGTAGGGACCGTCGTCGTAGACGTCGGCACCACCCGGCCCGACCAGGACGAGGTCGTCGACGGTGTTGGCGTTGGCCAGTGCGATGGCCGCCGAGATCGACATGGCGCTGGTGCCGCACTCCGCGACCTGGAGGTTCACGCAGATCACGTTGTCGAGGGCGTGGGCGGGGCCCGCCGTGAGGACCGGGACAGCGGGGACGGCCAGGGCGATGCCAAGCACGAGGAGTCGGCGCACGGCGGCAATGTAGTGGCCGCGTCAGCCGCTCGGTGGGAGAACCCGGCTCAGGAACCGGCGCGTCCGCTCCTCCTGGGGGTCGGACAGCATCCGCTCCGGCGGGCCCTGCTCGAGGATGCGCCCCTCGTGGAGGAAGCAGACGGAGGTCGCGACCTCGCGCGCGAAGCTCATCTCGTGCGTCGCGATCACCATCGTGGTGCCGGCCTCGGCGAGGCCGTGCACGATGGTCAGCACCTCACCGACCAGCTCGGGGTCCAGGGCTGCGGTGATCTCGTCGAGCAGCAGGAGCTCGGGCCCGGTGCACAGCGCCCGCACCAGCGCCACCCGCTGCTGCTGCCCGCCGGAGAGCCGGTCCGGGTGCTTGTCGACGTGCTCGCTGAGGCCGAACTGGGCGAGCAGCTCCCGGGCCCTCGCCTCGGCGTGGTCGCGCCGGACGCCGTGGACCCGGCGCGGGGCCAGGGTGCAGTTGTCCAGCACCGTGAGGTGCGGGAAGAGGTTGTAGGCCTGGAAGACCATGCCGATCCGCCGGCGGACCTCGCGAGGGTCGACCCTCGGGTCGCTGATCTCGGCCCCGTCGAACCGGATGACGCCGTCGTCCACCTCCTCCAGCAGGTCGACGCAGCGCAGCAGGGTCGACTTCCCGGAGCCCGACGACCCGATCAGGCAGACGACGTCGTGCCGCTCGACGGTCAGGTCGACGTCGTCAAGGACCACGCGGCCGCCGTAGGACTTGCGGACGTTCTCGAGCTCGAGCAGCGTCACAGCGCCCCCGCCCGCTCGCGTTCCATCCACCGTCGCTGCAGCCAGTCGCAGTAGCGCGCCAGGGGCACCGTCATCACGATGAAGAAGCCGGCGACCACCACGAGCGGGGTGTAGTTGAAGTTGAAGTTGCCGTAGTCGCGGGCCGCGAAGAGCGCGTCGAACACCCCCGCAGCGGCCACGAGAGCCGTGTCCTTCTGCAGCGATACGAAGTCGTTGAGCAACGGCGGGACGACCCGCTTGACCGCCTGCGGGACCACGACGAACCGCATCGCCTGCGGGCGGCTGAGGCCGAGGGCGTAGGCGCTGTTGAGCTGCGACGGGTGGATCGAGTCGATGCCCGCCCGGAAGACCTCCGCCACGTAGGCGCTGTAGGACACGATCAGCGCCACCCCGCACCAGAAGAGCGCGCTGTCGGGCAGTCCCTGCAGCCGCAGCCCGGGGATGCCGAACGCGAACAGGACGATGAGCAGGATGGTCGGGATGCCGCGCACCACGTCGGTGTAGACGACCGAGACCACCCGGGCGGGCACCAGCCAGGGCGACCGCGAGCTCCGGGCCAGGGCCAGGAGGAGCGCCAGCACCAGGATCACCGGCTGGCAGACCAGGAAGAGCCGGACGTTGATCCAGAAGCCCTCGAGGATCGCGTCGAACGAGTCCCGCGCGTGCCGACCGTTGAAGAACAGCTCCTGGACGCTGGGCCAGCCGGGCGACGTGAGCACCAGGACGGTCAGCACCGTGAAGACGACCGCCGACACCGTGGCCGCGATCAGCGTCCGGCGCCACCGCAGCCGGGTCCGGACCCGTGCGCGCTCGAGCTCCCGCGCGCTCGGTGACCAGTTGCTCGTCACTGGAGCTCGGGCACGTCCACCACGTCGGAGAGCCACTCCTGCTCGAGCTGCGCGAGGGTCCCGTCGGCCTTCATGACCGCCAGCGCCTCGTTGACGCAGGAGACCAGCGGGTTGCCCTTCTCGAAGAGCATCCCGAAGACCTCCTGCTCGCCGGTCTCGGGCTGGAACTGGCCGACCAGGGTGGACTTCGGGATCTCCACGGCGGAGATGTAGAACGCGGTCGGCAGGTCGGCGAGGATCGCGTCGATCTGCCCGTTGAGCAGCGCCTGCTTGGCGGCGTTGGTGTCCTCGAAGACGGCCGGGTCGTTGGC
>NZ_JAEMSS010000284.1 GCF_016462705.1 Nocardioides sp.
AGCGAGGCGAAGTAGGCCCAGATGTCGCGGTCCTCGAGCGCCGGCAGCAGCACGACCGTCGCCTGGCTGCCGGGGTCGAGCCCGCGGCCGGCCCGGCCGACCTGCTGGTAGTAGGCCACCGGCGACTGCGGGGCGCCCATGTTGACCACGAAGCCGAGGGTCGCGTCGAACCCCATGCCGAGGGCGCTGGTCGCGACCAGCGCCTTGACCCGCCCGTCGATGAGGTCCTGCTCGAGCGCCTGGCGCTCGGTGGTCTCGGTCTGCCCGGAGTAGGCGGCGACCTCGTGGCCGCGGGAGCGCAGGTAGTCGGCGATCTCCTGGGTGGCGGCCACGGTCAGGCAGTAGACGATGCCGGACCCGGGCTGCTCGGCGAGGTGGTCGGCCAGCCACGCCAGCCGCTGCTGCGCGGTCTTGAGCCGGACCACCCCCAGCCGGAGCGACTCCCGGTCGAGGCTGCCGCGCAGCACCAGGACGTCGGTGCCCAGCTGGTCGGCCACGTCGTCGGTCACCCGGGCGTTGGCGGTCGCGGTGGTCGCCAGCACCGGGATCCCGTCGGGCAGGTCACCCAGCAGGGTCCGGATCCGGCGGTAGTCGGGCCGGAAGTCGTGGCCCCAGTCGGAGATGCAGTGCGCCTCGTCGACGACCAGCAGCCCGCAGGTGGCCGCCAGCCGGGGCAGCACCTCGTCGCGGAACCCCGGGTTGTTGAGCCGCTCCGGGCTGACCAGGAGGACGTCGATCTCGCCGGAACGGATCTGCTCCTGGATCGGCTCCCACTGCTCGATGTTGGTCGAGTTGATCGTCACCGCGCGGATGCCCGCCCGCTCGGCGGCCGCGATCTGGTTGCGCATCAGCGCGAGCAGCGGGCTGACGATCACCGTCGGCCCCGCGCCCTCGGCGCGCAGCAGCAGCGTGGCCACGAAGTAGACCGCCGACTTGCCCCACCCGGTCCGCTGCACGACCAGTGAGCGACGCCGGTCGACGGCCAGGGCCTCGATCGCCCGCCACTGGTCCTCGCGCAGCTCGGCGGTCTCGCTCCCGACCAGCGCGCGCAGGTGCCGCTCGGCCTCGCGGCGTACGTCGGTGGTGGGTGCGGTGGTCACACCACAGGTCTACCAGCGCGGACCGACGCGGACGGCGGCCCCTCCACAGGCCCGCCCGGGACCAGGACGGGACAGGGGGCCCTGTCTGCCGGGACAGGCGCACCCGCAGAATCCTGCGCATGACGACGCGCAGCCTGGCCACCGGGACCCTCCTCCTGGCCCTCACCGTCCTCGCCGCGTGCGGCGAGGACACCGACACCGGATCCGCCGCCGACCCGACGTCCGGGGGAACGCCCACCACCACCTCCACGAGCGAGCCGACCGCGTCCGGAAGCGCGTCGGACCCGGCCGACCCGGTCGCCGCTCCCGCACTGGCGACCACGCCCACGCTCCTGCAGTGCCTGGTGCAGGGCGGGCTGCTCGCCGGCGGTCCGTCGGACACCGAGCTCGCCGACGGTGTGGTCAGCGAGCGGATCTGGCTGACGCTCTCCGACGGCAGCGAGCTCGACCCGGTCACCGGCGCACTGCACGTGCTGGACGACGAGGCGCAGGCGACGACGTACGCCGAGCAGCTGCTGGCCGCGGAGGTCGCCGACGAGGTCGTGCCCGCGGAGACGGCGACTGTCTCGGTGCACGGCAACGTGGTCCGGGTGCTGGAGAGCGATGTGCTGCCTCCGCCGGCGTTCGAGCAGGCCATGCTGGGCTGCCTGCCCGGCGCGGACCCGGCGACGGTCGTGGACCCGCCGGCCCCGGGCACCGTGAACGTCGCGTCCCTCATGGAGTGCGCCGCCACAGTGGGCATGAGCGCCTTCGGCGAGCGCAGCTTCTTCGACGTCGGCGAGCAGCGCACCGGCTCGGTCATCTTCCGCAGCGCCAACGACTACGGCGGCTACGACGAGCTGGCCACCGTCTACGTCTTCCCGGACGCCGCGACGGCGCAGGCGCGCGAGACCGCGACGATCGGCGACCAGGAGGCGCGGCTGTTCGAGCGGCGCGGCAACGCCATCGGCCGGTTCCTCGACACCCTGGACGCCGCGGACCCGACCCGCGCCACCGTGCTCGGCTGCCTGCCCGCCTGAGGTCAGGCGGCCGGGCCCTTGGCCCGGACGTCGGCGACGCTCGCCATCGCGTCGCGGAGCTCGGTCAGCCAGTCGTCCTCGTGCTGGCCGACCAGGCGAACGCACCAGGCCAGCGCGTCGGCCCGGGACCGGGCGACACCGGCGTCGACCAGGGTGTCGAGCACCATCCGCTGCGGCTGGCGCAGCCGGGTCATGACCGGCGCGGCCACGTGGGTCCAGAGCTCGCGATGCGCGCCGTCACCGTCTCCCACCGTCAGACCCCACGACACCTTCGCGTCGTAGCGGTGCTCGGCCTCACGGGCGATCTCCATGCGCTGTGCCCTGGTCTCCTCGCGGAAGGCCTTGGCCCGGCCCACCCGGGCCTCGGCCCGGGCCGCGTCGGTGGCGTCCGCACCGAGGTCGACGTCGGGGATGGACAGCCGGACGGTGATCTCCTCGCGGTCGATCGTGATCTCGGCATGCGTTGCCTGCCACTCCTGCGGGAGCCGGCCGGCGAACCAACCGGCCACCTTCTCCCGCGTCTCCTGTGTAATCATGATTACATCATTACAGATCGAGCAAACCTGACGTTCGAGGAGGATGTCCGGATGGGTGTCGACGAGCCTGGTCTCCCGACGTTGTTCGAGTGGGCCGGCGGCGGGGACGCCGTACGGCGGATGGTCGACGCGTTCTACGACCGGGTCGAGAACGACGACCTGCTGTCGCCCTTCTTCCCCGGAGGGGTCTCCGAGCACCACCGCGCACACGTCGCCGCCTGGTGGTCCGAGGTCCTCGGCGGCCCGACGACCTACAGCGACGAGCTCGGCGGCTACGAGTCGATGCTGGCCCACCACCGTGACCTGGCGATCACGCACGAGCAACGGCACCGGTTCGCCGCGACGATGAGCCTGGCCGCCGACGACGCCGCGCTGCCGGACGATGCCGAGTTCCGCGCCGCGATCATCGGCTACCTCGAGTGGGGCACCCGGCTGGCGATGCAGAACTCGCGCCCCGGTGCCGACGTCGTCGAGCACGCCCCCGTCCCGCGCTGGGGCTGGGGTGTGGCGCCGCCCTGGCAGGGATGAGCCCGGCTCAGGCTGCCCAGTCGAGCCGGGTCTCGGGGAGCTCGCGGTAGATCTCGACCACCAGCGGGAGGTCGTCGGGGCGGCCGGTGAGTGCTCGGGTGCCGGTGTGGTCGACCAGGTAGTGGCCGCCGTAGGGGTCGCGCCACAGGTAGATCCCGGGGAAGGGTTGCTTGACGTCCCAGCCGCCGTGGGTCTTGATCCGGTGGTGGCTACGGGTCATCGGCCCGTAGTTCCCCAGCCCTGACTGGCCCGGTGGACCCTCGGGGTCCCAGGCGCTGGTGTGGTCGAGGTCCATGCCTCGCGACAGGCTGGACCCGTGGGGGAAGGTGTCGGCCGGCGTCATCAGATGCACGGCCTGTCGATGTCGGTCCGGGA
>NZ_JAEMSS010000116.1 GCF_016462705.1 Nocardioides sp.
ACGCCACACCGACCTGGACCCGCGACCTGACCGCCACCCTCGAGCTCACCGAGGCCAACCTGCTGGGCCTGGACCCCGTCGCCACCGACGTCGACCTACGAGCCCACCTCGACCAGGTCATCCGCGCCTGGGCCGGACGTCCGGACATCAACCTGGTCGTCAAGCCGATCCGCGACCACACCCTCCCCGTCGACTGCGACGACCACGGCATCCGGGCCCGGATCACCTACGCCCCCTCGGTCCGCGACCGCGACCTCGTCGCCCGCCGGGACCGGACCTGCGTCCACCCGCACTGCACCCGCCCCGCCAGGCACTGCGACTGCGACCACATCACCTCCTACGACACCGGCGGCCCCACCTGCCCGCACTGCAACCTCGCGCCCCTGTGCCGCCACCACCACCGGCTCAAGACCCACGCCGGCTGGCGCTACTGGAAGCTCGGACCACCAGGCACCTACCTGTGGCGCGACCCCCACGGGCTGCTCTACCTCCGCACCCGCGACGGCACCCGACAGCTCGAGTAGTCAGTCGAACCGGCCCTGCCGGCCGCGCTTGGTCTCACCACGACGCTTCTTCTGCGCCAGCCGTCGCTCCTTGCTGCCGCGCGTCGGCTTGGTCGCACGCCGTGGAGGTGCGGGGGGCGCGGCCGCCTCCCGGAGCACCTGCGCCAACCGTTCGCGCGCCGCCCGCCGGTTGGCGTGCTGGGTCCGGTGCTCGCTCGCGGTGACGGTCAGGACGCCACCCACCAGCCGGCCGGCAAGCCGCTCCAGCACCCGTTCCTGCAGGTACGCCGGCATGGATGCCGACCCCGCGAGGTCGACCGACAGCTCGACCCGGCTGTCCGTGGTGTTGACGCTCTGGCCTCCCGGACCGGAGGAGCGGGAGAACCGCTCGGCGAGCTCGGCGGCCGGGATGGTCCACGACCGGGTCACCACGAGGTCCTCGGCCATCCGGTCATTGTCGCCCCGGCACGCGCTCGCCCCGGACGCGGCAGTGCCCGCCCCTGGAGAGAGGCGGGCACTGCACGAGTGTGATGCGGGGCTGTGGGTCAGCCCTTGGCGCCGTTCTTGCCACCGGTGGCGACGTAGCTCACGCAGTCACCCTGGTTCTTGAACTTGAACGGGCCGCTGAAGCTCTGCCAGCCACCGTTCTTGCACTGGTCCTTGGTGGTCGGCTTCTCGGGCGAGTCGCAGGCGGTGCCCACCCCGTCCTCGTCCTCGTCCTGCTGGCCGGGGTTGTCCACGGTCGGGCAGTTGTCCGTAGCGTCCGGGACCCCGTCGCCGTCGGCGTCCGGGGGCGGAGGAAGGGTCAGCTCGAAGTCGTAGACGATCTTGTCACCCGCGACCGAAACGTAGAGCGCATCGGCGTTGGAGAGGATGCCGGAGTTGAACGAACCCTGGTTGACGCCGAGCGAGCCCGGGCACGGGGTCACCGGCGCACTACCGGGTCCGCAACTGGCGCCCTCCTCGATCGTCGCGTTCGGGAACGCCGCCACGATGGTCGACCAGGAGCACAACTCGTCTTGGGTCTGACCACAGCCACCCGCGCCGTTGTTGAACCACCACTTGGCCGCACCGCCCCGGTAGGCGTCCCAGTTCTGCCAGACGCCGGTCTGCACCGCCGCATTGCCCTGGTCCTGGTAGGGCTCGTACACCAGATACGCGTCCGGGGCCCCATCACCGGTGATGTCCACGCGCAGGTTCAGGGCGCTCACGCCGGCGACGAAGCCGGTCGATGCCGGGTCGCGGTAGGTCGAGTAGCCGAGGCCGTCGATGTCGGCTAGCCGAACACCGTCGTAGGCGTCGGTGAAGAGCTGGACCTTCGCGGCGTTTTCGGGAGTTCTCAGCTCGAAACTCCCGGCGCCGAGGGGCGGTGTTGCCGGGCCCTGCTCGAAGGTGCCTGTTCCGGGCGCGCGGGTGTCGGCGGGGTACCAGCCGTTGCCCAGGTCGGCCGGCGTGACGACCTCGGTCGTCGTGGCTGCGTGAGCCGGGGAAACGCTGGTCAGTCCGACCAGCGCGGTGGCGGCTGCGGCCGCCAGGAGTTTCGTGCGCATGTGCATCCGTTCTCTGCGAGTGCAGGGCGTCCGGATCTTGCAGACGCATCACTGACCGACGACCCCCCGTCGCCAGCTTCCCCCCGTTGCCCCGGGACCGCGATGCGATCCGACGCGACCCTCTCATCCGATCGTCCGGATGGCCATGACCCACCCGAACCATTGACCCCGGTCCGCGGCATGGCCCGGATGTGTCAGCCCGTTCAGGCGAAGGCGGCGGGCAGCGTGCTCGACCAGGCGTCCCGGACCAGCGACAGCGGCACCGCGAACTGCCCGGCGACGTCGATGCTGTGGCCGCCGGTCTCGCCGAGCCGGGTGAGGGGTACGCCGTGCCGGTCGGCCAGGTCGACCAGCCGCGACTCGTCCGCGGTCGGCACCGTGACCAGCACCCGGCCGGCGGACTCGGAGAACAACGCGACGAACGGGTCCTCGTGCACCTCGGCGAGGTCGACCGTGACGCCGAGGTCGTTGCCGAGCGACGCCTCGACCAGCGCCTGGGCGAGACCGCCCTCGGCCAGGTCGTGGGCGCTCGACACGATCCCCACCGCCTCGCGCAGCAGCTCGGCCAGCGTCTTCTCAGCGGCCAGGTCGACCGTCGGCGGCAGCCCGCCGAGGTGGCCGTGGACGACGTGCGCCCACTCCGACCCGGACAGCTCCTCGCGGGTCTCGCCGAGGAGGAGGACCGACTCGCCGGACGCGCCGAAGGTGGAGGGGGTCCGCTTCGTGACGTCGGCGATGACGCCGAGCACCGCGACGACCGGCGTCGGCAGGATCGCCGTCTCACCGGTCTGGTTGTAGAGGCTGACGTTGCCGCCGGTGACGGGGATGCCGAGCTCGCGGCAGCCGTCGGCCAGGCCCCGGCAGGCCTCGGCGAACTGCCACATCACGTCCGGGTCCTCGGGCGACCCGAAGTTGAGGCAGTCGCTGATCGCCAGCGGCTGGGCTCCCCCGGTCGCGACGTTGCGGTAGGACTCCGCGAGCGCGAGCTGCGCGCCGGCATACGGGTCGAGCTTGGCGAACCGGCCGTTGCAGTCGGTCGACACGGCCACACCCAGGCCGGTCTCCTCGTCGACGCGGATCATCCCGCTGTCGCTGGGCTGCGCCAGCACGGTGTTGCCGCGGACGTAGCGGTCGTACTGGTCGGTGACCCACGACTTGTCGCACAGGTTGGGGCTGCCGGCCATCCGCAGCAGGGTCGACCGCAGCTCGTCGCCGGTGGCCGGCCGGGCCAGCCCCTGCGCACCGTCGGCCTGCAGCGCGTCCTGCCACTGCGGCCTGGCGAACGGACGGTGGTACGTCGGCCCGTCGTGCGCCACCGAGCGGGGCGGCACGTCCACGACCCGCTCGCCGTGCCAGTCGATCTGCAGGCGCCCGGTCTCGGTGACCTCGCCGATGACGGTCGCGTCGACCTCCCACTTCGCGCAGATCGCGAGGAACGCCGCCACGTCGTCCGGCTCGACGACCGCCATCATCCGTTCCTGCGACTCGCTCATCAGGATCTCCTCGGGCGCGAGCGTCGAGTCCCGGAGGGGGACCCGGTCGAGCTCGACGTGCATGCCGCCGTCGCCCGCGCTGGCCAGCTCGGAGGTCGCACACGAGAGCCCGGCACCGCCGAGGTCCTGGATGCCGGCGACCAGGCCCGCCGCGAAGATCTCGAGGGTGCACTCGATGAGCAGCTTCTCCATGAAGGGGTCGCCCACCTGGACGCTCGGGCGCTTGGCCGGGCCGCCCGCGCCGGAGGCGCTCTCCGATGCCGCCTCGAACGTCTCGGACGCCAGGACGGAGACGCCGCCGATCCCGTCGCCGCCGGTCTTGGCGCCGTAGAGGATCACCTGGTTGCCCACGCCGCTGGCCTTGGCGAGGTGGAGGTCCTCGTGCCGGAGGACGCCGACGCACAACGCGTTCACCAACGGGTTGCCGAGGTAGCTCGGGTCGAACACGGTCTCGCCGCCGATGTTGGGCAGGCCGAGACAGTTGCCGTAGCCACCGATGCCGGCGACGATCCCCGGCAGCACCCGGTGGGTGTCGGGTTCGGACAGGGGCCCGAACCGGAGGGGGTCCATGACGGCGACCGGCCGGGCACCCATCGCCAGGATGTCGCGGACGATGCCGCCGACACCGGTCGCCGCACCCTGGTAGGGCTCGACGTACGACGGGTGGTTGTGGCTCTCCACCTTGAAGGTCACCGCGTAGCCCTGGCCGATGTCGATGACGCCCGCGTTCTCGCCGATGCCGGCCAGCATCTTGCCGACCGGCGTCTCCTGCGGGATGTCCGAGAACTGCTTGAGGTGCACCTTGGACGACTTGTAGGAGCAGTGCTCGCTCCACATCACCGAGTACATCGCCAGCTCCGAGCTGGTCGGGCGCCGGCCGAGGATCTCGCGGATCCGCTGGTACTCGTCGGCCTTGAGGCCGAGATCGGCCCACGGCTGCTCGCGCTGCGGGTCCTCGGTGGCGGCCGCGACGGTGTCGAGGCCCGTCACGTGGGCGGTCACCGGGGTGCTCGTCACGGTCGCCAATCTATCGGCGTGGCGTCCCAGGCGCGGCGGCGGCATCGCCGGATGAATTACAGAACTGTAGTTATCCACAACCCCTGTTACTCAAGTGACAGTTGGGATTACGGTGCTCGCAGCCACCAGGCGACTCTCTTCCCCGAGCCAGGCTGGAGCACCTCCCCATGCATCGCCTCATGCATCGCCCTTTCCGCGCCCTCCTCAGCACGCTGGCGCTCAGCGTCGCCCTGATCCTGGGTGTCATCCCCGCCGCACACGCCGACGGCACCAACCCGCCGACGCCCGGCGACTTCACCGGCTACGGCTTCGACCAGTGCCTGACGCCCGAGCAGTACAAGATGAACGCCTGGCTCGAGTCGTCACCGTTCCTGGCGGTCGGCATCTACATCTCCGGCAAGAGCCGCGCCTGCCGGGACCAGCCCAACCTGACCCCGGCGTGGGTGAGCACGCAGCTGAAGAAGGGCTGGCGTCTGCTCCCGATCACGCTGGGGCCCCAGGCCGACTGCCTGGACCGCTTCCCCCGCTACGGCGACGACCCGACGATCAACCCCAAGCCGGGCCGGAAGGGCCGCTACGGCAAGGCCCGCAAGCAGGGGGTCGCCGAGGCGACGACCGCGGTCGCCGAGGCGACCCGGCTCGGCATCGTGCCCGGCAGCACGCTCTGGTACGACCTCGAGGGCTTCAACGTCAACAACACGACCTGCCGCGAGTCCGCCCTGCGGTTCCTCAGCGGCTGGACCACGCAGATCCGTCAGCTCGGGTACGTCTCCGGCGTCTACTCCAGCGTCGGCTCCGGGATCAAGATGCTCGACGACGCGCGCGTCGAACGGCCGGGCGTCTTCGCGCTGCCGGACCGGATCTGGCTCGCCCGGTGGGACGGGGTCGCCAACACCAGCTCGGACTACATCCGTGAGGACGGCTGGCGACCGGGTGGACGGGTCAAGCAGTACAAGGGCGGCCACGACGAGCGCTGGGGCGGGGTGCGGATCAACATCGACAGCAACTACCTCGAGCTCGGCAACGGGTCGGTGGCCCCGGCCGAGGTCCGGTGCGGCGGGACCCGGGTCAGCTTCAAGGAGTACCCGCGCCTCGCGCCGCCCAAGGCCGGTCAGCGACCGGGCGAGCGCAAGGTGACCGCGCTGAAGTGCCTGCTCCGCGAGCAGTCCGTCTACTCGGGCAACCTCAGGGGCACGTACTCCCCCAAGCTGGTCCAGGCGATCAAGGCGTGGAAGCAGGCCCGGGGTCTCAAGACCACCAAGGCCTGGAGCCAGCGCAACTGGGTGATGCTGTTCGCCGTCGCGGACGGCGGCGGCGCCAACCCGGTCCTCAAGGTCGGCTCGACCGGCGACGACGTACGACGCCTCCAGCGGGCGCTCAACGCCGCCGACGGGGCGACCCAGCTGCCGGTCACCGGCGTCTTCGACGGGTTCACCGAGCGTGCCGTGCGCGCCTACCAGGCCCGCACCGGGCTCGAGGGGTCCGGTGTGGCCGGCTCCCAGACCTGGGCGGCGCTCGCCGCTGGGATCCGTTAGGCGAGGACCGACTCGGCCAGGCTCGTGAAGAAGCCCAGCCCGTCGGTGCCGGCACCGGTCAGGTCCTCGACCGCGTGCTCGGGGTGAGGCATCAGGCCGACGACGTTGCCGCGCTCGTTGGTGATGCCGGCGATGTCACGCATCGAGCCGTTGGGGTTGCCGACGAGGTAGCGGGCGACGACCCGCCCCTCCCCCTCCAGCCGGTCGAGGGTGGCGTCGTCGGCGACGTACCCGCCCTCGCCGTTCTTGAGGACGATGGTCACCTCGGCGTCCGCGGCGTAGGCCGAGGTCCACGGGGTGCGGTTGTTCTCGATCCGCAGCCGCTGGTCCTTGCACACGAACTTGCGGTGGTCGTTGCGGATCAGCGCCCCGGGCAGCAGGTGCGACTCGCACAGGATCTGGAAGCCGTTGCAGATCCCGAGCACCGGCATCCCGGCGTTCGCCGCCGCCACGACCTCGGCCATCACCGGCGAGAACCGCGAGATCGCGCCGCAGCGGAGGTAGTCGCCGTAGGAGAAGCCGCCGGGCAGGATCACCGCGTCGACGCCGCGAAGGTCGTGGTCGCCGTGCCAGAGCGCGACCGCCTCGTGCCCGCCGAACCGGACCGCGCGCTGGGCGTCGACGTCGTCGAGCGAGCCGGGGAAGGTGACGACGCCGACCTTCACGCGTCCGCCTCCACGTGCACCTCGAAGTACTCGATCACCGGGTTGGAGAGCAGCGTCTCGGCCATCTGACGGACCTGGTCGAGCACGTCCTCGGTGACCTCCCCGGCCACCTCGAGCTCGAACCGCTTGCCCTGGCGCACGTCGGTGACGCCGGAGAACCCGAGCCGGGGCAGTGCCCCGAGCACGGCCTTGCCCTGGGGGTCGAGGATCTCGGGTTTGGGCATCACGTCGACGACGACTCGAGTCACGGCCTCAGGCTAACGAACTCGGCACAGGGTCCCGGAGAGGCGGGCCCTTGGTCCCTGTCCGTGGACGGACCGACTCCGAACACTGGACCTCATGGGCCAGTGGATCAAGGACTTCGACGAAGGCGACATGACGCAGAAGGACCTCCTCGGAGGGAAGGGCGCCAACCTCGCCGAGATGACCCGGCTGGGCCTTCCGGTCCCGCCGGGTTTCACGATCACGACGGAGGCCTGCCGCGCCTACCTCGCGACCGGCTCGGCGCCCGAGGGGCTCCTCGACGAGGTCGACGAGCACGTCGCCCGGCTCGAGCAGGCGATGGGACGTCGCCTCGGTGACGACGAGGACCCGCTGCTGCTCTCGGTCCGCTCGGGCGCGAAGTTCTCGATGCCCGGGATGATGGACACCGTCCTCGACATCGGTCTCAACGACCGGTCGGTCGAGGGGCTGGCCCGCAGCAGCGGCAACGAGCGGTTCGCCTACGACTCCTACCGGCGGCTGCTGCAGATGTTCGGCAGCACGGTGCTCGGCATCGAGGACGAGGCGTTCGCAGGAGAGCTCGACAAGGTGAAGGCCGACCGCGGCGTGACGGCCGACGTCGACCTGGACGCCGACGCGATGCGTGGCCTGGCGACGACGTACAAGTCCGTCATCCGCGAGCACACCGGCCAGGACTTCCCCCTGGAGCCACGGGCCCAGCTGCTCGCCGCCGTCAACGCCGTCTTCGAGTCGTGGAACACCCCGCGGGCCACCTTCTACCGGCGCCAGGAGCGGATCCCCGAGGACCTCGGCACCGCGGTCAACGTGCAGGTGATGGTGTTCGGCAACCGTGGCGAGGGCTCGGGCTCCGGCGTCTGCTTCACGCGGGACCCGGGCAGCGGGCACCAGGGCGTCTACGGCGACTACCTCGAGAACGCCCAGGGCGAGGACGTCGTCGCCGGCATCCGCAACACCATGCCGCTGGCCGACCTGGAGGGCATCGACAAGCCGTCCTACGACGAGCTGCTCGCGGTGATGGCCCGGCTCGAGGCCCACTACCGCGACCTGTGCGACATCGAGTTCACGATCGAGGCCACCAAGCTCTGGATCCTCCAGACCCGCGTCGGCAAGCGCACCCCCGAGGCCGCGTTCCGGATCGCCAAGGCGATGGTGGACGAGGGCGTCATCGACGCCGACGACGCGGTCCGCCGGGTCACCGGCGCCCAGCTCGCCCGGCTGCTGTTCCCGCGGTTCGACCAGTCCGCCGACCGGGTGCTGCTCAGCACCGGGATCGGCGCGTCCCCCGGCGCCGCCTCCGGCAGGATCGCGCTCGACTCGACCACCGCGACCGAGTGGGCGGGCCGTGGCGAGCGCGTGATCCTGGTGCGCAAGGAGACCAACCCCGACGACCTGCCCGGCATGGTGGCCGCGCGCGGGATCCTCACCAGCCGCGGCGGCAAGACCTCCCACGCGGCGGTCGTGGCCCGCGGCATGGGCCGCACCTGCGTGTGCGGCGCCGAGGAGCTCGAGGTCGACGTCGAGAAGCGCGTCGTGCACGTCCGTGGGGGCCGGACCCTCGCCGAGGGCGACCAGATCTCCATCGACGGCACCAGTGGCGAGGTCTTCCTCGGCGACGTCCCCGTCACCGAGTCGCTGATCGTCCGCCACCTCGAGGGCACCGCCGACGAGGAGGACTCCCTCGTCGACGCGGTGGCGTTCGTGCTCGACCGCGCGGACGCCGTACGCCGGCTGGGTGTGCGGGCCAACGCCGACACCCCGGACGACGCCGCCCGGGCCCGCCGCTTCGGCGCCCACGGCATCGGCCTGTGCCGCACCGAGCACATGTTCCTCGGCCCGCGCCGCGAGCTCGTCGAGCGGCTGATCCTGGCCGAGGACGACGCCGGACGCGAGGCCGCCCTGGCCGACCTGCTGCCCCTGCAGCGCGCGGACTTCACCGAGATCCTGGAGCAGATGGACGGCCTCCCGGTGACCATCCGGCTGATCGACCCCCCGCTGCACGAGTTCCTGCCCGACCAGACCGCCCTGGCCGTCCGGGTCGCCCTCGAGGACGACCACGGCCAGCGCGACCGTCAGCACCACCGGCTGCTCGAGGCGGTGGGCCGGCTGCACGAGCAGAACCCCATGCTCGGGCTGCGCGGGGTCCGGCTGGGCATCGCGGTGCCGGGCCTGTTCACGATGCAGGCGCGGGCCGTCCTGGAGGCGGCCGCCGACCGGATCGAAGCCGGCGGCGACCCGCGTCCCGAGATCATGATCCCGCTGGTGGCGACGGCCGAGGAGCTCACGCTCGTCCGTCCCGAGATCGAGGCGGTCGTGGCGGACGTCCAGGCCGAGCGGGGCCTCACCATCCCGGTGCGGATCGGCACCATGATCGAGGTCCCCCGGGCAGCGCTCACCGCCGACCGGATCGCCGAGGACGCGGACTTCTTCTCGTTCGGGACCAACGACCTGACCCAGATGACGTGGGGCTTCTCCCGTGACGACGTCGAGGCGGCGTTCTTCCCGACCTACCTCGACCACGGCGTCTTCGCCGTGTCGCCCTTCGAGTCGATCGACGTGGCCGGTGTCGGCTCCCTGGTCGAGACCGCCGTGCGGCTCGGTCGGGAGACCCGGCCCGAGCTGCACCTCGGGGTCTGCGGGGAGCACGGCGGCGACCCGGAGTCGATCCACTTCTTCGAGCGCGCCGGTCTCGACTACGTCTCCTGCTCGCCGTTCCGGGTCCCGATCGCGCGGCTCGAGGCGGCGCGGGCCGTGCTGACGGGGTGAACGATGGACAAGAGCCCCTCGGTCCAGCCGGCCCTGCTCGAGCTGGCGCCGTACGAGTGCTGGCGGTTGCTGGACCAGCCGGTGCGGATCGCCAGGGTCGTCTGGACCGTTGACGGGGCCGCGGCGATCGTCCCGGTCAACTACGCGGTGGCCGACGGGGCCCTGTGGTTCCGGACCACGCCCCACTCGCGGCTGGCCCAGGAGTGCCCCGGCCGGGAGGTCCTCGTCGAGGTCGACTCGCTGGACCCGGTGGCCCAGTCGGGCTGGAGCGTGATCGTCACCGGGGTCGCCGAGAGCATCGACGGCCTCGACGTTCCCGACATCCTGGGCGGGCTGCACGTGTGGCCACGAGGGCACCGACCGCTGTTCCTGCGGGTCATGGCCGACAAGGTGACCGGCCGCCGGCTGCCGTCGCCGTACTGAGTCCCCACCACTGCGCCAGACTGGGTGCCATGAGCATGAACAGGCCCGGCGCGTCCCCCGCCAACCCGCTCCGGCTGGAGTTCCCGCAGTCACTGGCGGTCTACGACGACTACGCCGCCGCGCAGAAGGCCGTCGACCACCTCTCCGACCAGAAGTTCCCGGTCGAACAGCTGATGATCGTCGGCACCGACCTCAAGCGGATCGAGCGGATCACGGGCCGGCTCACGAGCGGTCGGGTGGCCGTGGGCGGGATCCTGTCCGGTGTCTGGTTCGGGCTCTTCATCGGTGTGCTGCTGTCGCTGTTCAGCGACGGCGGCGAGAGCACGCTGGCGATCATCCTGTCCACCGTCCTGATCGGCGCCCTGTTCGGGATGGTGTTCGCCCTGGTCGGCTACGCCTTCACCCGGGGCCAGCGGGACTTCTCGTCGGTCACCGCGGTCGTCGCGACCAAGTACGAGGTGCTCGTCGAGCACAAGTCGGCCGCGCAGGCCCGCGAGCTCCTCGCCGGCCTCCCCGGTGGGCTGCCCGACCCGTTCGCCTGAGCTGACGCCGGCGACTACCGCTCGTAGTCGTCGCGACCGGGCAGGCCCATCTCGTCCCGCAGGCCGTTCTCGGTGATCTCGACCGGGTGCTCGGGGTCGATCACGGCCGGGGTCCCGGGGTCGTCGTCGTGGTCGATCGGCAGGCCGGTGGCAGCGAGCTCACCGTTGTCGACACCCGCGGTCTCTCCGTCGAGATCGTCGGCATGACCGGTGACGTGGTCCCAGAGGTGGGCGAGCTCGTGCCCGAGGACGACCGAGGGCGGCGTGTGACCGCGCAGGTCGTCGTAGGTCGGGTCGTAGCCGAGCACGTAGTCGGGTCCCTCGGCGCCGGTCGGGTCCAGGAACGCCCGGTCCGGGTCCCCGGGCTGGTGCTCGCGGATCACCACCGTGCCGTCGTCGCCCTCCTCGAGACCGTCAAGGATCCCGGCCAGCAGCTCGTGGCCGTTGGGCGAGGCCGCCAGCAGCGCGAGGTCCGCCCGGACCCGGGCCTCGAACTCCGGAGAGCCCTCGATCGTCACGTAGTCGTCGAGGTCCACCGCACCGGTCGGCTGGGCGTACGACGTGTCGTGGCCGCTGCCGCCCACGACGGCGTCGGCACCGGTGCCCCCGTAGGCGACGTCCGGGTCGGCACCGCCGGCCAGGTGGTCGTCACCGGCGCCGCCGGACAGCACGTCCGCCCCGGACCCGCCGAGGATCTCGTCGTCCCCCAGGCCGCCCTCGATGTAGTCGTCGCCCTCGCCGCCGGCGAGCGTGTCCGCACCCCCCAACCCGTAGACCGTGTCGTCACCCTGCCCGCCGTCGACGAGGTCGCCGGCGTCCTGGCCGTCCAGGTAGTCCTGCCCGGCGTTGCCGAACAGGTGGTCGTGGGCGTCCCCGCCCGTCACGACGTCGTGGCCGGTCCCGGCGACGATCGTGTCGCCGCCGGCGCCTCCGTGCACCTCGTCGGCGCCTTCGCCGGCCAGCACCGTGACACCGTCACGGATCCCGGGATCCACCGTGACCGAGTCGTCGCCCGTGCCGGTGCGGATCTCGACCTCGGTGCCCTCCGGGAACCGGTGGTAGACGCCGTCGACGTCGACCAGGACCTCGCCCGTAGCGGGGTCCCGGCTGACGACCACGTCGTCGACGCCACCGCCGGTGTTGACGACGACGACGCCGTCGACCACGAGGATGCCGGTGCGGTCGGTGTCCTCGGGCAGCTCGAACGACGGAGCGCCCGCGGCGGCGTCGGCCCAGCGCCCGGCGAGCGCGGTCCACTCCCGGGCCAGGTCGTCGAGCCCGGCCAGGTCTCCCACCAGGGCCGCGTCGAGGCCGCTGCGGATCCCGACGGCCTCGTCGCGCGCCTCCTCGACCAGCAGCCTCTCGGCGTCGTCAGCCGGGCGGAAGACGACCTCGCGGCCGGCGACCGTGTGGGCGACGCCCGCGACCCGCGCCCAGGCGCCCTGCAGCCGGCTCTCCGCGGCGCGGATCGAGCCCGCGGCCGCGCGGAGGACGCCGGCGGCCCGGTCGGCGAGGGCGGTGCCCCGGTCGACGTCAGCGACGAGCCGCCGCCGGTGTGCGTCGTACCCGTCGGCCGAGTCGCCCTCCCAGCCGGCCCCGAGCACAGCCAGCGCGGCGGCGTTGACGTCGTCCACGGTCGCCGCCAGCGCGGCTCCTGCCCCGGTCCACGAGGTGGCCGCCTGCTCGAGAGCGGCGGCGTCGTGCCGCAGCGTCCACAGACCGGCGGTCATCCGACGCCGGTCCGCCGGAGCGTAGGGACGCCGGCGAACCGGTGGGCCGCCGACTCGTCGACGACCGAGACGTCGAAGGCCACCCGCAGAACGTCGTCGGCGTCCTCCTGGAGCACGCTGACGAGCCGTCCGACGGCCACGTCCGCCGCCTCGGCCGCTCGGTGGGCGGCGGCGACGAACGAAGGCCCGTGCAGGGTGTCGCCGCCGGCGGAGTCGGCGGGGCCCAGCGCCGCGCCGGCTCCGGACCACTCCTCCGCCAGACGGACGGACGCGTCCAGGGTGGCGCGGGCGAGCCGCACGAACTCCTCCGCCACGACCTGCATGCGAGCGATCTGCCCCGTCGGCGCGGCGGCAAAACGTTCCGGCGGGGTCAGCCGTCCTTGCGGCGGGCGTTCTGGACGACCACGATCGCCAGCGCGACGCCCAGCCCGGCGGTGAGGGCGCCGGCGTAGGCCCAGAAGTCCTCGTCCGTCATCGAGCTGCCCCCGATCCAGCCGTTGCCCTGGCCGAACCAGACGCCGCCGACCAGGATCATCAGGCCGGCGATCGCGAGACCGACCGTGCGGCCCAAGGTCACGAGAGCTCGCGCTTGAGGATCTTGCCGGTGGCCGTCATCGGCAGCGAGGGCACGAACTCGATGACCCGCGGGTACTTGTAGGCCGCCATCTCCTTCTTGCCCCACTCGACGAGCTCGTCCTCGGTGACCGAGGCGCCGTCGTTGAGGATGACGACCGCCTTGATCTCCTCGCCGTGGCTGTCGTGCGGGACGCCGATGACCGCGGCCAGCGAGACGTCCGGGTGCGACATCAGCACCTCCTCGACCTCCCGCGGGTACACGTTGTACCCACCGCGGATGATCATGTCCTTGGACCTGTCGACGATGTAGTACCAGCCGTCGGCGTCGCGACGGCCCAGGTCGCCCGTCCGGAACCAGCCGTCCTGGATCGCCTCGTCGGTCGCGTCGGGACGGCCGTAGTAGCCCTTCATGATGTTGTGGCCCTTGATCGCGATCTCGCCGATCGTGTCCTCCGACCACTCGACCTCGTCCCAGGAGTCGGGCTGGATCAGCTTCATCTCCACGCCCGGGACCGGCTTGCCGATGGAGCCGACCCGGACCCCCTCGCCTAGCGGAGAGAAGCTGGCGACCGGGGAGGTCTCGGAGAGCCCGTAGCCCTCGAGGATGGTGACGCCGAACTTCGTCTCGAAGTCCTTGTGCACCTCGACCGG
>NZ_JAEMSS010000117.1 GCF_016462705.1 Nocardioides sp.
CCCTCCCCCCTGCGAACCGCCCCGGCCACCTTCCTGCGGCACCGCAGTGGGCACTCCGTGCCGGTCGAGGTGTCGCTGGTGCCCCTGGACGGGGACGACGGCCACGTCATCGCCTTCCTGCGCGACATCAGCGCCCGGATCCAGCTCGAGCAGGAGGCCGATCGGCTGCGCGACGAGCTGATCGCGAACATCTCCCACGAGCTCCGGACGCCCCTCACGTCGGTCATCGGCTACCTCGAGCTCCTGGGTGAGCTGGACGAGGACGAGCTCGGACCTCGAGCGCGTCAGCTCGTGGACGTCATCGTGCGCAACGCGCATCGCGAGCTGCGACTGGTCGACGACCTGCTCACCGTGTCCTTCGTCGAGGAGGACCTGGCGCGGATGAGGTTCGAGCCCGTCGACCTCGTCCCGCTGGCCCGCGCGGCCGTCGAGGACCACGCCGTCTTCATGCGCGCGGCCGGCCTGGACCTGGGCCTCGAGCCCGGGCCCGACGGGGACCAGCCCGTGCTCGTGCGGGGCGACCCCGACCGGCTGGCGAGGGTCCTGGACAACCTGGTCGTCAACGCGTGCAAGTTCACGCCGCCCGGCGGCCGGGTCCGCGTCCGCGTGGCCTCCGACGGCGCTCATGCGCTGCTCGCCGTGACCGACACCGGTATCGGGATGAACGAGTCGGAGCGGTCCAGGATGTTCGACCGGATGTACCGGGCGCCGGGAGCCGTCGGACGGGGCGCCAACGGGGCCGGGCTCGGGCTGTCCATCGTCAAGGCCATCGTGGACGCCCACTCCGGCACGATCGCCGTCGACAGCGCGCCGGGCCGGGGCACGGCGGTGCGGGTGGCCCTGCCGCTGTCAGACCAGGGGTTCGTCCCCGTGGGGCTCGTCCTCGGGCGGTGACGTCGGCCGGACCTCCTGGACGGCGGGGCGTGGGGCGTCACCCACCATCGCGACGAGGGTGGACAACGCCGCCCAGACGATGATCACCGAGACCAGGTACCTGGTCAGGGCGATGTCGACCGGGAGCTCGCCGTGCAGGCTCGCCCACAGCGCCGGGGAGGAGATCGCCGCCGCGCCCCCCAGGACGGTGCCGGACGCCAGCCTCATGCGGGGCTCATCTCCGCGACCGGCTCGGAGCTGATGATCCCCACCGAGCGCACCTGGGCGCTGCCCGACAGCTCCTGGTAGGACAGGACGGGCAGCCGCTCGATGCCGGGCCGGACCATGTGTCGGACCGCGAGGCGGATCTGCGGCGCACAGGCGAGCACCGGGCGCACGTTCCGGTTCTCGGCCTCGATCAGGAGATGGGCCACGGTGCCGATCACCCGTTGGGCGAGGATCGGGTCGAGCACCAGCACGGGGCCCTCCTCGCTGGGCCGCATGGCTTCGAGCATCCGCTGCTCGAGGCGGGGCTCGAAGGTCATGACGTGGACCACGCCGTCGTGGACGTACGGCGCCACGATGCCCGGACCGAGCGCCGCCCGGGCGGCCTGGACCAGCGAGTCGTGGTCCTTGGTCGTGGCGGCTCGCAACGAGAGCGCCTCGTAGATGCGCACCAGGTCGCGGATGGAGACACCCTCCTCCAGCAGCGCCTGGAGCACCTGCTGGACCTGGCCCAGGCTGAGCAGGCTGGGCGTCAGCTCCTCGACGACGACGGGGTGGTTGCGCTTGACGACGTCGGTGAGCAGCCGGACCTCCTCGCGGCCGAGCAGCCGCGAGGCGTAGGTGCCCACCACGTCGGCGAGGTGGGTGGTGATCGCCGCCGTGCGGTCGACGACGGTGGCTCCGCTGAGCTCCGCCTGCTTGCTGAGCTCCGCCGGGATCCACTTCGCCTGGAGACCGAACACCGGTTCGGTCGTCGGCTCTCCGGGCAGGGACCCGAGGTAGTCCCCGATCGCCAGCGCGGTGCCGGGGGGTGCCTCACCCCTGGCGACCTCCACCCCGAAGAGCTTGATGACGTAGGTCCGGGCCGGCAGCTCGACGTTGTCGCGGGTGCGCACGGGAGGGATCAGGACCCCGATCTCCATGGCCACCTTCCGGCGCAGGGCCTGCACCCGCTCCAGCAGGTCACCACCCGTGCCCGAATGGACCAGGTCCACGATGTCGACGGACAGCTCCAGCCCGAGGGGGTCGACCTGGATCTCCGACGCCAGGAGCTCCGGCGTGTCAGGCACGGACTCCGCGACCGTGTGGGGCAGCGCGTCCGTGGTCGCGGGCTCCTGGTCCTTGACCCTGGAGGAGATCAGCAGGAGGGCGCCGCCGGTGAGGAGGAACGGGATCTTGGGCAGGCCCGGGATCAGGCACAGCGCGAGGGCGGCGAAGCCGGCCATCCGCAGCGGCAGCTGGTGGGCGGTCAGCTGGCGCACGATGTCCGAGCCCATGTCGTCCTGGCTGACGCTGCGCGTCACGACCAGGCCGGTGGCCACCGAGAGCAGCAGCGCCGGGATCTGGGAGACCAGGCCGTCGCCGACGGTCAGCAGGCTGTACGTCGACACGGCGTCGCCGGCCGACATCCCCTTCTGGGCCATCCCCACCGCGAAGCCGCCCAGGAGGTTGACCAGGGTGATGACGATCGCCGCGATCGCGTCGCCCTTCACGAACTTCGACGCCCCGTCCATCGCGCCGTAGAAGTCGGCCTCGGCGTGCACCTCGGCCCGGCGCACCCGGGCCTGGTCCTCGTCGATGAGACCCGAGTTGAGGTCGGCGTCGATCGCCATCTGCTTCCCGGGCATCGCGTCGAGCGTGAAGCGGGCCCCGACCTCGGCGACCCGGCCGGCACCGTTGGTGATGACGATGAACTGGATCACCAGCAGGATCGCGAACACCACCAGTCCCACGATCAGCGACCCGCCGACCACGAAGTGGCCGAAGGTGTCGATCACCTTGCCGGCGTAGCCGTCCAGGAGCACCAGCCGGGTGGCGCTGACGTTGAGCGCCAGCCGGAACAGGGTCATGACGAGCAGGACCGCCGGGAAGGCGGCGAAGTCGAGCGGACGGGTCACGAACATCGCGACGAGCAGGATCAGCAGGGCGCCGGTGATGTTGGCGGCGATCAGCAGGTCGAGCACGACCGGCGGGAGCGGGATGACCAGCATGACCACGACGCCGACGATGCCGAGAGGGACGGCGAGCTGGGCCAGGCGCTTGAGGGACGACGACTCGGACACACGACCTCTTCGGAGGGACCGGCGCCGTCCTGGCGGTTGACCGGCGCCGTCCTGGCTCCGGAACAGTTCTGTGACGACCTATCGACCGGCGAGCGCCGGACCTGAGAGTTCCGCGCGCCGTCGTCCCGGCTGGGGCGGCGGGAGCTCGCTCTCGGACGTCGCGGCTCGACGCGCCCCGAGCGCGCGCCGACGCCGACCGGACCGCCCGGGGGTGACCAGCTCTCCGTCCGGCCGGGGGCTCCGGTGCTCCCCGCCCCGGTGGCCGCGGCTGCGCCGGCTGATCACGAACGCGAGCACCTGGGCTACCGCGGCGAACAGCTCCGCGGGGATCTCCCGGCCCACCTCGGTCGAGCCGTAGAGCGCGCGGGCCAGCGGGACGTCCCGGACCAGCGGGACCGAGGCCTCCGACGCGACCTCCCTGATCCGGGCCGCGACGACCCCGGCTCCGCGGGCCACCACGAGTGGCGCTCCCCGGTCCTGGTCGTAGCGCAGCGCCACCGCGACGTGGGTCGGGTTGACCAGGACGACGTCGGCGGTGGGGACGTCGGCGATCATCCGGTTCCGCGCGACCGCCAGCTGCCGCGCCCGGATGGCGCTCTTCACCAAGGGGTCGCCCTCGGCCTGCTTGTGCTCGTCTCGGATGTCGTCCTTCGACATCTTGGTCTGCTTGCCGACCCGCCGACGCTGCCAGAGGTAGTCGAGAGCCGCCATGACCAGCCCCGCCAGCGCCACGGTGCGCAGCAGCCCGACGGCGTGCCCGGCGGTCAGGGCGAGCAGGTCCTCCTGGCGGGCCGGAGCTCCGATGACCGGCAGCATGGCGCGCAGCGCGAACCAGACCACGAGGGCCACCGCCGCGCTCTTGACCAGGGTCTTGGCACCCTCCCAGAGCATCTGGGGGCCGAGCACCCTCTTGACGCCGGTGAGCAGGTTCAGCTTCTTCGCGCTGGGCTTGGCCAGCTTCGTGGCCAGGAAGAACCCTCCCTGGGCCACGGCGGAGGCCACTCCCACCACCATGACCATGGCGCCGAGCAGCACGAGCGTGACGAAGGCGTGCCCGCCGCCCTCACGCAGCAGCCGGTAGCCCTCGTGGACCGACGGGTCCTGGATCGTGGTCAGCGTGTCCTCGAACAGTGCCTGCAGCGCTGTGGCCTCGTGCTGCACCAGGCGGGGGGCGGCCATCGCGAACAACAGCAGCGCGAGCCAGGAGCCGAGCTCGGGGGTGCGCGCGACCTGGCCCTCCTTGCGGGACTCCTTCCGCTTCTTCGGGGTGGCCTTCTCGGTCTTCTCGCCGGTCACCCGGTCGCTCCGCCCGCCAGCGACGACATCGCCTCGAGCGCCAGGTCCACCACGTTGCGCAGCACGTCGGGAAGGAGGTGGAAGGACATCCCCACGAGCAGCAGGGTGAGGCCGATCTTGGCGGGGAACATCACGCTCAGCGCGTTCAGCTGCGGCGCCACCTTGGTGAGCAGCGCGAGGCCCAGGTCGGCGACGAACAGCACGACGACGAGTGGGAGCGCGATCTGCACCGCGGTGACGAAGAACATGACGAACGCGGTCGTGAGCACCTCCCTCGCCCCGCCGATCTCGGGTGTGACGCCGACCGGCAGCACGCTGAAGGTCTTGAGCAGCCCACCGAAGACCAGCAGGTAGCCGCCGCTGACGAACAGCAGCGCCGTGGCCAGCATCTGGTGCAGCGTGCCGAAGACCGTGCTGCCGTTCATGCTGAGCGGGTCGAAGCCCTGGGCGAGCGAGAACCCGCCGAAGACGTCGACCAGGCTGCCGGCGGCGGCCACCGCCCCGAACAGCAGCGAGGTCACGAACCCCATCGTGACGCCGATCGCGACCTGGACAGCGGCAGTGCTCACCAGGCTCCAGGTGTCGGTGGCGATCAGCGCTTCGTCCACGGAGGGGGCCGCCGCGAAGGCGAGGCCGAGGCTCAGCACCACCTTCACCATCGGTGGCACACCTCGGGAGGAGAACGGCGGGACGACCGCGATCCACGCCACGATCCGGATCGAGGCGAGGAGGAAGGCGAGCGCGGGCTCGCCGGCGAACGAGACGGTCACGTCAGCCCAGCAGGTCGGGGATCTGGGACCAGAGGGTCTCGGTGTAGGTGACCATCGTGTGCAGCATCCAGTTGCCGCAGATGAGCAGGGCGACGCCGACGCCGACGACCTTCGGCACGAAGGCCAGCGTGAACTCCTGGATCTGCGTCATGGACTGGAACAAGGAGATGACGAAACCGATGCACAGCGCGGTCACGAGCAAGGGGGCCGACAGCTTGAGGGCCACGATCATGGCCTGCGTCGCGATCTCGATGATGGTGGTGTCGCTCATGACGCCTCACCCGTAGCTTCCGACGAGGGCGGTGATGATGAGACCCCACCCGTTGACCAGGACGAAGAGCAGCAGCTTGAAGGGGAGCGACACCATCACCGGCGGCATCATCATCATGCCGAGCGCCATCAGGGCCCCGCTGACGACGATGTCGACGATCAGGAACGGGATGAAGATGATGAAGCCGATGATGAAGGCGTCCTTGAGCTCGCTCAGGATGAACGCGGGGATCAGGGTGCTGGTCGGGGTGTCCTCACGGCTCTGCGGCAGGTCCCGGTCGGCGACGTTGGACAGCAGCTCGATCTCGTCGTCGTCGGCGTTCTCGAGCATGAACGCCCGCAGCGGCTCGATCCCGTCCTCGTAGGCCTGCGCCGAGGTCGCCTCGCCGTCCAGGTAGGGCTTGACCCCGTCGTGGTAGATGTCGCTGAGCACCGGCGACATGATGAACAGGCTCAGGAACAGCGCGAGCCCGGCGAGCACCTGGTTGGGGGGTGTCTGCTGGAGCCCCAGGGCGTTGCGGGTCAGGCTCAGCACCACCAGGACCTTCGTGAAGCTGGTGCAGGTGAGGAGGATCGCCGGGAGCAGCGAGATCAGGGTCAGCAGGAGGATCAAGGTCACCGACGTGCTGGGCTTGTCGGTCAGGCCGTCGATGTTGACGTTCACCGAGTCCGCACCGTCACTGCCGGAGGGACCCGTCGGGCCCGCCGGCCCCGCGGGTCCGTCGCCGCCCTCGTCCTCCGCAGCGGTGTCGCCGTCCTCCTCGCTCCCGCCGAGGTCGCTGAGGCCGACGGCCCCCCCGGTCGACCCGGTCGCGGTGGGGGCCGCGAGGGCGGCGACGCCCAGGGCAGGCGCCGCGGTGCCCTCCACGGGTGCCGCGTGGGCAGGGCCGGTGCCGAGCCCGACCCAGGCGAACGTCAGCACGGCTCCCACGCCGAGCAGCCGGCGCAGCCGGGCGGTCACGTGCCCTGACCGGTGACGGCGCCCCAGGCCTGCTGCCACGTGCGTGGCGACAGCACCGAGCCGCCGAGCGCGTCGGCGCGACCCCCCGAGGGAGCGCCCGCCGACGCCCGGACCACCCGCCGGGGCGCCGCGTGCCGGCCGGGCTGGGCCACGGCCTCCACGGTCGTCTCGCGGCGCGGCTCCGCCAGTGGGAACAGGTCGATCCCCGAGCTGCGGTCCTCGGGCACGAGCGTGAGGACGGTGTCGGTCTCCTCGAGGGCCACGGCGTCGCCCTCCAGCAGCTCCGGGTCCAGCTCCGTGAGCAGGCGCACCTCCTGCTCCGTGGTGCCCAGGACCAGGAACCTGCCGCTGACGTTGACCACGCTGACCGAGGCGTGTCGCCCGAGCGCCTGTCGGTGCACCACTTGGACGAGTGCGTCGCCGCGTCCCTGGAAGCGGCGGCCGGCGACCCGGGCGCACAGCATCAGCAGGCCCAGCACCACCGCCAGGGAGAAGATGACACGTATGGTCAGCTCGACCATCGGCTCAGCTCGCCGCGCTCTCGCCGAGGATCTCGGTGATCCGCAGGCCGAAGTCCTCGCCGACGACGACGACCTCACCCCGTGCGATGAGCCGGCCGTTGACCAGCAGGTCCGCCGGGCTCCCGGCGGCGCGGTCGAGCTCGAGGACGTTCCCCGGGGTCAGCGCCAGGAGCTCGCGGACGGTCATCCGGGCCCGCCCGAGCTCGACGGTCACCTCCATGTCGACGCCGTGCAGCATCTCGATGCCACGCGAGGCGCCGACGGCGGGCAGGCCGACCGGACCCGTCGCCGTGACGGTGGCGCCGGGGGTGGCGACCGGCTCCGGGGGAAGCGACGCCCCGCCGACGACCCCGTACGCCGCCTCGAAGGCGGGCGGGACCGGAGCAGGCGCCCCCGTCAGGGTCGTGTCCGACACGAGCAGGGCCCCCGCGATCGTCTCGCCGATGAGCGGCACCACGGTGAACCCGGCGGTGAAGAGGGCGATGACCTCGGCGGGCTCGAGCGTCCTGCCGACGTTGGCGGCCCCCCCGAGGGATTGTGCCGCCGCGTCCAGGGCCGGCTGGACCGCGGCCGCCAGCTCGAGTCCCTCGACCGGGCTGGCGGCGATCGCCTGCACGAGGTCGGCGGCGACCAGGAGCGCGACGGGACCGGCCACGCCGCCCGTCAGGTCGGCGACGACTCCGCTCGCGAACAGGTCGGCGACCTGCTCGGTTCCCGGCTGCACGCCGCCGGCGCTGAGGATCTCGGCAGCCGGGAGGACGGCGGCCGCGGCCTCGGCGGCGGCGAGCGCCACGTCGTCCGGGTTGCGTCCGGTGGTCGGGTCGGCAGCGTTGGTCACTTGTTCTCCTGGGGGGTCGCGACGATCAGGGCGGCGAGCCGGGTGCCGCGGGTCCCGGCGCTCGCGTGGGCGAACACGGTCCCGTCGACCGTGATGTCGAGCGGGGCCGACGCCGGGTGCCCGAGGCGCAGTACGTCTCCGGGTCGCAGGCCCGCGATGGCGCCGGGGTCCAGCCGCGTCTCGCGCAGGCGGACGGTGACGTCGACCGGGACCTCCCGGAACTGCTGGTCCATGAGCTGCGCCGCCTGGGCGCGCTGGGTGCGCTCGCGGTTGGACACCGGTGCCGGCGCCACCGCGACGTTCAGGTGCGGCAGCAGGCCGTTGAAGGGCAGGCACACGGTGATCCGGTGCGTGAGCTTGTCGGTCTTCGTCTCGAGCGCGACGACCACCATCACGTCGCCGCTGCCGGCCACCTGGGCGAACTGCGGGCTGTACTCGACGTCGGTGATGACCGGTTCGATGGTCACGAGCTCGGACAGGGAGTAGCGCAGTCCCTCGAGCAGCCGGGACACGAGGCCACCGATGACGGTCTCCTCGATGTCGCTGAGCGCCCGCCGGGGCTGGTCGGTGGATCCGGGCCCGCCCAGCATGTGGTCCAGGGAGGACATCACGACGGGGAGGGGCAGCTCCAGCACGCCCTGGCCGGGCATCGGCTCGGTGGAGAAGCTCGTCAGGTACGTCATCTGGTCCAGCGACTCGACGTACTCGGCGTAGCTGCGCTGGTCGATGGACTGCACCGTGACCTGGCAGATCGTGCGCAGGGTCGAGGTGAAGATGGTCGTGGCCTGCCGGGCGAACCCGTCGAGGGCGACGGTCAGCACCCGCTGGTGCTCGCGGGACAGCTGGATCGGCCGACGGAAGTCGTAGTCGACCGGCACGTCGGTGCCACGACGGCGCGACCGACCGCTTGGCCGCCCGATCCGGGTGCCAGTGCTCGACGGCAAGGCGCTCACACGACGCCACATCGGCCCGTCGGCGGGCTTCCTGAGGGAAATGCGGAACGCGTCGCCCCGGGTGTGGCGGCAGCCTCACCCGGGCGTCTCGTCAGGGCGGGACCGGTGCGGTCCGGCGCCCGAGGGTCACTGTGTGACGAACTGGGTCAGATAGACGTCCATCACCTCCTCGTGGTACAGCTCGGCGAGCTCGTGCTTGAGCTCGTCCTTGAGCTCGCTGCGGGTCTTCGGCTTGGCGAGCTCCTCGATCTCCCGGCCGCTGTAGAGGCTGATGACCGCGTCCAGCGCCTTGCTCCCGTCCGCCTCGTGGGCCCCCTCGGCCAGCTGGAGGGCGATCCCGACGCTGAGGTAGTGGCCGTCGGCCAGGTTGACCTGGATGGGGTCGAGAGCCACGACCTCGCCGGGCTTGGGTGCGGGGTCGCCCGGCTTGAGGAAGAACCAGTAGCCGGCCCCGCCCACGAGGGCGAGGAGCAGCACGACGACGAGGAGCTTCTTCTTCCCGCCCGGTTCCTCTGCGGCCCCGTCCTCGGTGTCGCGCGTGGGGGCGGTCGCGGTCGCGCTCATGGCTGTGCTCCGTTCTGCTCGGCGAGCAGGCCCGCGGCGGCGGCCGGCGTGTCCGACCCGTCGCCGTCCCGGTCCTGGGTGGCGTGCTCGGCAGCGACGTCGGTGCCGGTGTCGCTGTGGGTTCCGGAGTCGGCCGGCGCCGCGTCGCCCGCGCCGGACTCCTCCTGGTGCGAGCCGGCGAGCACCACGATGTCCACACGCTTGTTGACCCGTTGGGAGCCGGCGGTGTCCGGGTCCATGAGGGGCTGGGTGTGGCCGTAGGCCGCGAGGCTCAGGCGCTGGGTGGGCACCCCCAGCAGCTCGTTGAGACGACGCAGGACGGTGACCGCCCGCGCTGCCGACAGGTCCCAGTCGGTCGCGAAGTTGGCGGGCTGGACCGCGACCTGGTTGGTGTGGCCGCTGATCTGGAGGTCCTCGGGCAGCGCCAGCAACGCCGGCGCGAGCGCGTCCACGACGGCCTCGCCGCGGGGGCTCAGCACGGCGGAGTCGGCCTGGAAGACGACGTGCTGCGAGATCAGGCTGATGACCAGCCCGCGCTCGTCGATGGTCGTCCGGACGTCGCCGGCGAGGCCCTTCTCGGCCAGGGCCTTGAGCACCTGCGCCTCGGCCTTGCGGAGCCGCTGGGACTCCGCCATGGCCCGCAGCTCGCGCTCGACGGCGGCGGTGTCGCTCTCCGGGTCGATCTGGTCCGAGGTCAGCTTGGTGAGATTCTCCAGCCGCTGGTCCGGGGCCACCGGGGTGAGCGGCTCCACGCCCTGCTGCTCGAGCAGCGTGGTCGAGCCCGGGAGCACCGACGCCGAGTTGGCGAAGCCTGCCGCGAGCCCGCTCTTGAGGGCCATGAACTTCTTCTCGTCGACCTGGCTCATGGCGAACATGACGATGAACAGGACCATCAGCAGCGTCACCATGTCGGCATAGGTGACCAGCCAGCGTTCGTGGTTCTCGTGCTCCTCCTCCTCGTGGTGGCGGCGGCGCTTCGAGCTCGAGCCGGTCACGTCAGGCCGCCTCGGCGACGGCCCGCTGCTCCGCGGGAAGAAGGGAGGAGAGCCGGTGCTGCACGACCCGCGGGTTCGCCCCGGACTGGATGGCGGCCACGCCCTCGATGATGATCTCCATCCTCGAGATCTCGATCTCGCTCAGCCGCTTCAGCTTGCTGCCGATGGGCAGCCACATCACGTTGGCCGACAGGACGCCCCACAGGGTGGCGATGAACGCGGCGGCGATCAGTTGGCCGAGCTCCTCGGGCTGGGCGAGGTTCTCGAGGACGTGCACCAGGCCCATCACGGTGCCGATGATGCCGATCGTGGGCGCGTAGGCGCCGCAGTCGGTGAAGAACTTGGCCGCCCGCTTGTCCGACTTGCTCTTCGCGATGACCTCGCCCTCGAGGATGTCGCGCACCTCGTCCGGGTCGGTCCCGTCGATCGCGAGGGTGACGCCCTTGACGAGGAACTCGTCGTCAACGTCCTTCATGGCGTCCTCCAGGGCGAGCAGGCCTTCGCGACGGGCCCGGTCGGCCAGGCGGACCACGGTGGGCACGACCTCGCCGGCGGGCTCCACGGAGCCCAGGAACGCGCGCTTCAAGGCCTTGGCCGACGCCTTCGCGTCCGCCATGGTGCCCCCGGCCACGGACACGAGGATGGTGGTGCCGAAGACGAGCAGCAGAGGTGCCGGGAGGAGCAGAGCCGCCGGGTTGCCGCCCTCCAGGACGTTGGCGGTGACGATCACCACCATGCCGCCGCCGACCCCGATCGCGGTTCCCTTGTCCATCAGCGGTCGAGCCCCTGCTGCTCGGACCCACCGGGCACCGCGGACAGCTCGGTGACGCTGGCCAGGCTGTGCCGGTCCGCGGCCGCCGGACCGACGACGTAGACGTGGGCGCCCAGCTTCTCGCTGAGCGCGATGATCTCGGCGCGGTGCATGCGCACCGCCGCGATGATCTCGTCAGCGGACTCGGCGGCCACGTAGTTGGTCCCGTCCGCCAGGGTGATGACCGTGTCGGGAGTCGTGTCGATGCGCTCGATGAGGTCCGAGTTCAAGACGAACGGGGAGCCCGAGAGACGCGTCAGCCTGATCATGCGTGTCACCATCCTTGGTGTGTTGCCGCGACCAGCCGTCCGTGGCTGGTCTCTTCACCTTTCGGCAGCGGCGTGCCGGACCTGAGCAGTGCACACCGGTGTGCTGGACCAGTGCCGCAGGAACGGTGCGGCCCTCGGAGAGACAGGCCCCCCGAGGGCCGCGCCGGGCTGAGGTGGGTCAGCGCTTGATGTTCACCAGGTCCTCGAGCACCGAGTCGGAGGTGGTGATCACCCGCGAGCTCGCCTGGAACCCGCGCTGGGCCAGGATCAGGTTGGTGAACTCGGTGGCCAGGTCGACGTTCGACATCTCGAGCGAGCCCACCATCAGCGTGCCGCGGCGTCCGGCACCCGGGACGTCGAACTGGGCGTCACCGGAGCTCTGCGACTCCCGGAAGGACGTCTCGCCGACCCGCTCGAGGCCCATCGGGTTGGGGAAGTCGGCGAGCGCCAGCTTGCCCAGGGACCTGGTGACGCCGTCGTCGTAGACACCGGTGATCATCCCGTCGGGGCCGATGCCGTAGGACTTCAGCTCCACGCCCGCCGGCACGGCGGGCGTCGCGTTGGCGGAGTCCAGGGACATGTCGACCAGGCCGCCGGTTGCCGCGCCCGTCGCGTCGACCAGGTAGCCCTGGACCCGGGCCCCGCTGGGCGTGACCAGGACACCGGTGTCGTCGAAGGTGAACGCGCCGGCGCGCGTGTAGAGCCGCTCGCCCTCGGCCTCGGTGACGAACATGCCGTCGCCGGAGATCATCACGTCGGTCGCCCGTCCGGTCGCCTGGGCCGACCCCTGGCCGACGTTGAGTGCGGTGGCGGCGAGCTGCACGCCCAGGCCGACCTGGATCGGGTTGCGGCCGCCCCGGGTGTCGTTGGCGCTGGAGGCGCCGGTCAGCATCTGGGACAGAGTGTCCTGGAAGATCGTCGACGACGACTTGTAGCCGATGGTGTTGGCGTTGGCGATGTTGTTGCCCGCGACGTCCAGGGTGACCTGGTTGGCGCGCATGCCGCTGATGCCGGCGAAGAGTGAGCGAAGCATGGGGTTCCTCTTTTCGGTGGGGTGGGTGTGGTGGGTCAGGAAGCGGTCGCGGCCGCCTGGGGATCGGTCACGGCGAGCACGTTCGCGATGGGCACCTCGACGCCGTCGACGTCGAGGACGGGACCTTCGTCGCCGAAGGACACGCCGTGCACGGTGCCCGTGCCCTCGGTGCCGTCCTCGAGCGTGTAGCTGACGCTGCGGCCGACCAGGCTGCTCGCTCCGAAGGCCATCTGGGCCCCCAGCAGCATCGCGGTCTGCTCGGCGACGAGCTGCATCTTCTCCAGGGAGGTGAACTGGGCCGACTGCGAGAGGAAGTCTGCGGAGTCGGTCGGGTTCATCGGGTCCTGGTACTTCATCTGCGCCACGAGCAGCTGCAGGAACATGTCCTTGTCGTCAGAGCTGGCGGTCGCGGTGGTGCTCAGGCCGTTGCCGGCGGCGCCGGTCGTGGCCTGGACGGGCTGGGGCGTGCCGCTGGGGGCGGGCGCCCCCTCGATCGCACCGATGGGCACGGTGCCTCCTCACATGCGTACGTCGACACCGACGGGCGGTGCTGACCTACTGGGTTGGACGGGACCCGGGTCGACGACCCGGCCCCTGTGGCCGTCCGTGGCGGTGGCGGCATCGCGCGTCCATGCGGCTGTGCCTTGGTGGCCGGTCCCGGAACCGGTGTCCGCCGAGCCCATGGGGGACCCGGGGAGATCGTGGGTGAGCCAGGACGGCGGTCCGGGCTGCGGTGCCGCGGTGAGCGACCTGACGTTGACCCGGACGTCGCCGGCACCCTGCGACTCCAGGAGCCGCTGGAGCTCGGGTGCGCCGTGGACCAGGGCCCGGCGGGCCTCGTCGTCGGCCGCGATCCGCACCGACACCCGTCCCGCGCGCACGGTCAGCATCAGCCGGACCTCGCCGAGGGTGCCGGGGTCCAGCCGGAGGGAGATGCGGTGCGTGCCGTCACCGGCGACGACGAGTCGCTCGATCCGGTCGAAGACCTGCTGGGTCACGGCCGAGGGCGTCGCCTGGGCGGTGGTGCTGCCTGTCGCGACCGGCCCGGAGGACGGGACGGGGGCCGCCGGTCCCGACGGAACCGGTCCTGCCACCGGGTCCTGCGGCGGCTGCTCCGCCGGGGCCGTGCCCGTCGCCGGGTCGGGCGCCGTGTCGGTGGGGGTGCCGGTGGTGGTGCCGGTGGTGGTGCCGGTGG
>NZ_JAEMSS010000118.1 GCF_016462705.1 Nocardioides sp.
GGGTGGGACGAGTCATATCGGGGCAAATCCTCCCACGGGTCAGGGCGTGGTCCGATTCCGCGTCCCGGCGTACATGCGTTGACACGTATATACGCCAGATCGTATGTTCGCGGCATGCCCCTCGCCCAGACCCTGGACGCGATCGCCGAGCCCACCCGGCTGCGCATCCTCGACGCCGTCCGCGACGAGGAGCGGTCCGTGACCGAGCTGGTCGACCTCGTCGGCATGCACCAGCCGGGCGTGTCCCGGCACCTCAAGGTGCTGCGCTCCGCCGGCCTCGTCGACGTACGGCGCGACGGCCAGCGCCGGTGCTACCGATCCCGGTTCGCGCCCCTGCACGAGCTCGACGACTGGCTGGAGCAGCACCGCCGGGCCTGGGACGCCCGGCTCGACCGCCTCGAAGCCCACCTCGACCGGAAGGACCCCTCGTGACCACCACGACCCACTCCCGCCACGGCACCGTCGAGCGACACGGCCGCCGCGGCTCGATCCGGTTCGAGAGGGTGCTCGCCCACCCGGTCGAACGGGTCTGGGACGCCATCACCACCCCGGAGGGCCTGGCTGCCTGGTGGCTGCCGTTCGACGCGTCGATCGACATCGACCTCACGGCCGGCGGCCTGATCGCCTTCACCGCCCCCGAGCTCGGCGAGGACGCGATGACCTGCGAGATCCTCGAGCTCGACCCGCCGCACCGGCTCGTGCACACCCACTTCGACCGCTCCATCACCCTGACCTGGGAGCTGACGCCCGACGGGGACGGCTGCCTGCTGCGACTGAGCCAGGACACCCCCGACATCGCGGCCGCGCTCGCCGAGGGTCACATCGTGGGCCTCCACCACTCGCTGGACCGGCTCGAGCCGGCGCTCGACGCGGCGCCGCAGGCCTGGGACTGGGACCAGCTGCCGGTCATCGAGGCGGAGTACCGGTCCCGGCTGCTCGACGCGTACGTCGACGGGTTCCGGGCCGGGGACCACGACGCCATCCTGGCGTGCCTGACCGACGACGTGACCTGGGACATCGTGGGGCACGCGACGGCCAGGGGCACGGCCGAGTTCGACGCCCTGATCGACGGCCCCGAGGGCGCCGGCCTGCCGCGACTGACCCTCGACCGCACGGTCGCGCAGGACGACGTCGTCGCGGCGTTCGGGACGGGCGAGTTCGACGACGCCGACGGCGTCACGCACTCGTTCCGCTACGCCGACACGTTCACCTTCCGGGCCGGCCTCATCTGCGCGGTCGAGTCCTACGTGGTCCCCACGTGAGACACGGCCTCACCGGGAGCCCCCGGGCGCGACCAGCCCCCGGTCGAAGGCGTAGACGATCGCGGCGGCCCGGTCGCGAAGGTCGAGCTTGGTGAAGATCCGGCCGATGTGGCTCTTCACGGTCACCTCGGAGATGACGAGGGCGCCGGCGATCTCGCCGTTGCTCAGCCCTCGCCCCATGAGCTGGAGCACCTCCAGCTCCCGTTCGGTGAGCGGCGTGTCGACGGGCGGGGCGACCTCGGGCGCGCTGCGGAACGCGTCGAGGACCCGTGAGGTGACGGCCGGGTCGAGCACGGAGCGGCCGTCGGCGACGGCCAGGACTCCCCGGACCACGTCCTCGGCCGGGCTGTCCTTGAGCAGGAACCCGGACGCACCGGCCCGGAGCGCGCCGGCCAGCAGCTCGTCGTCGTCGAAGGTGGTGAGCACCAGGACCGGCGGGGCGTCCGGCTCCCCGCGCAGGGCACGGGTGGCGTCGATGCCGTTGACCCGGCGCATCCGCAGGTCCATCACCACGACGTCGGGAGCGTGCGCCGCGACGGCGGCCGGCACCTGGTCGCCGTCGTCGCACTCGCCCACGACCAGGACTCCGTCGCGCCGGCGCAGGACCCGGCGCAGTCCCGACCGGACCAGCTCCTGGTCGTCGACCAGCAGCACCCGGACCAGACCCTCGTCACCCTCGGTCACGTGGTCTCCAGCCGGGTCCCGACGCCCGGGCGGGTCAGGCCGCGGGTCAGCCGCGGCAGCGGGCACGTGTGCCCGGAGCGGTCGCGGACGGTCTCACCGCGGGGCAGCTCGACCTGGACGACCCATTCGCGGCCTTGACGACCGGCGCTGAGCCGGGCCCCGAGGAGCTCGGCCCGCTGGGCCATGCCGCCCAGCCCCGACCCGCCGGCACCCCGCACCGCGTCGTCCGGCACCCGGTTCCGCACCGTCAGCCGACCAGGGTCGGACTCCAGGTCGAGGGTCACGGACGCAGCGGCCGCCGGGCAGTGCCGCGCCACGTTGGTCAGCGACTCCTGGACGAGGCGGTAGAGCCCCAGCCCGGTCGCCGGCGGGACCTGGGAGAGGTCACCCGTGGTCGTGAGCTCGACGTCCATGCCGGCCGCCTGGAAGTCCGCGACGAGGACCTGGATGTCCTCGACCGTCGGGGCCGGCGGCTGGGCGGCACCGCCGTCGCCGAGCAGACCCACGGTGCGGCGCACGTCGGAGACCGCTTGGCGACCGACCCGCTCGGCCTCCCGCAGCGCCTCGACCGCCTCGGCGGTGTCACCGCCGTCCTCCAGGTCGCGACGGGCGGCGGTGAGGTGGAGCATCGTGACGCTGAGCGAGTGCGCGACCACGTCGTGCACCTCCCGCGCGATCCGCTGCCGCTCCTCGAGGACAGCCTGCTTCTCCCGGATGGCGTGCTCCCGCTGCTGGTCCTGGATCCGGAGCTGCTGGGAACGCATCACGTAGCCGAGGTCCATCGCGCCCACCATCGACACCGCCCAGATCATGACGGCCTGGCCGGGCATCGTGCCGTGGACCCCCAGCCCGATCACGATGGCCTCGCCGACCACCATCGCGGTCAGGCCGCGCCAGACACCGGCGCACGCGGTCACGTGGCCGGCCATCAGCACGAGCAGGAGCGGGGTGACGTCGTACTCGACCGGTCGCCAGACCATCAAGGTCGTGGTGGCGCCCCCGGTCAGGGCCAGGAACGCGAGCCAGCTCCGCGCCTGCCACCAGAGCTCGACGACCCAGGGCAGCAGCGCGACCGCGACCAGCAGCACCGAGATGGGCAGAGCCTCCCGGCCGCGTTGCGCCACCGCGAGCACGCCGGACACCAGGGCCGCGGAGTCGATGACGGCGGCGATCCACAGGGGGTAGTCGGGGAGGCCGCTCGCGACCCAGCGCCGCTTCATGCGCAGCACGTAGCCCGGCACGTCCACACGGCGAGAGTAGGCGCGGACGGGGCGGTCCGGCATCCGACCAGGGTCGGAGGCCTCACGTCCAGGCCCCACCCCTGGGCGGGTGCCGAAGACCCGTCCCGCGGCGGCTGCCGAGCGGCCCGACCCTTCCTACTGTCGTGTCATGACCACCCAGCACCGCGACCCGACCGCCGCTCCCTCGTGGTCGCAGGTCCACGCGCACTCGGCCTCGCTGCGCGAGGTCGTCAGGGCCCTCGACGCGGGCCTCCCCCTCCCCGACGCCGCGGCCGGGCCGTTCGCCGACCGGGACGAGCTGCTGCTGGCGCTGCACGGCGTCTGGTCGCGGCGGCTGCACGGGCGCATCGACGTGGCCCTCGAGACCGACGGCGGTGCGCTCGCGGAGTGCGTCGGGCGGGCCTGGCTGGACACCTCCGACGACCTCCCCGGAACCCGCCGGGTGCTCGACGAGCACGCCGACGAGCCCGTCCTGCAGCGCGTCCTCCGCACCGAGCACCGGACGATCGCGGTGGCCGCGGGGCTGGCCACCTTCGACGACCCGCCGTCGGCCAGCGCGGCCGTCGGCGCCCGCTTCGTCGCCACGCTGCGCCGTCGTCCGACCGCGCCCGTCGCTCGCGTCAGGTGGTGGCGCAGAATCCTCGGGTGAGCCCTGCCCCGGCGTACGCCTCGCTCGTCCCCGTCGGCCGCACCGCGCGCCGCATCGAGTGGACGCACCTGCCACCCGGTGTGCGCGACGCCGTCGAGGGACAGCTCGGCTCAGCCGTCGCCTCCGCCGACTCCCGCCGGTCCGGCTTCACACCTGGCTTCGCCTCCGTCCTGAGCACCGAGGACGGCGGTCGGCACTTCGTCAAGGCGGCCTCGACCAAGGCCCAGCGGATGTTCGCCGAGGCATACCGCGAGGAGGCCCGCAAGCTCGAGTCCCTCCCGCCCGGGGTCCCGGCCGCGGAGCTGCAGTGGACCCTGGACGTCGACGACTGGTTCGTGATCGGCCTCGAGCACGTGGAGTCCCGGCAGCCGGGCCGCCCGTGGAACCGCGCGGACCTCGACGCGTCGCTGGACGCCCTCGAGCTGGTGGCGGACCTGCTCACCCCGGTCCCCCCGGCGCTCAGCCTCGACACGGTCGAGGAGGAGTTCGCGGCGTTCCCCGGCTACTGGGACCACCTACGCGTCCACCACTCGGGCCTCGCCCACCTCGAGGAGGCCGCCGAGCTCGCCGCCCGGTACCGCGAGGTCGTGTGCGGTGACACCCTCGTCCACACCGACGTCCGCGACGACAACATCCTGATCCGGGCCGACGGCACCGCGGTGCTGTGCGACTGGAACTTCCCGTGCGTCGGAGCGGCGTGGCTCGACACGCTGCTGCTCATGATCGGCCCGCGCGGCGACGGCCTGGACGTCGACCGGGTCCTGTCCTCGCGACGGCTCACCCGCGACGTACCCGCGGAGAGCATCGACATCCTCCTGGCGTTGCTCACCGGCTACTTCCTCCGGCAGAGCGACGAGCCGGTCCCGCCGACGTCCCCGCACCTGCGCGACCACCAGCGCTGGCAGGGCGACGTCTGCCTCGAGTGGCTCGCCGAACGCCGGGGCTGGTGACCGGCTGGCAATTTCGGGTTGGCGGGCGCTCGCTGTTAACCTTGTCCGTCGCGCTCGGCGTGCACTCAGAGCGCTCTTCTTCGTCGTCCAGTCATCCGATCTCACGAGAGTTCACCTGTGGCCAACATCAAGTCCCAGATCAAGCGGAACAAGCAGAACGAGAAGCGTCACGAGCGCAACAAGGCCGTCAAGACCGGCCTCAAGACCGCCGTGCGCAAGTTCCGCGAGGCCGCTGAGGCCGGCGACAAGGACCAGGCCGTCGAGCTGGGCCGCGACGCCGCCAAGAAGCTGGACAAGGCCGCCTCCAAGGGCGTCATCCACAAGAACCAGGCCGCCAACCGCAAGTCGGCGATCGCCAAGAAGGCCGCCTCTCTCTGACGCTGTCACCGCCGACCCGCCCGTGCTGACCGGGCGGGTCGAGCCCATTTGTGGGCCTGCTCGTGGGCCTATCGGTGCGCGGTGTCGGTGCGCAGGCCTGCGATGGTGAGCACCAGCCGCTCGAGCGTGTAGGACGCGTCGCTGGCCGCACCCTTGATGTCGGCGTCCGCCTGGGCGACGGCCCGGATCGCCCGGGCCAGCCCGTGGTCGGTCCAGCCGTGCGCCTGGGCCTTGAGGTCCTTGAGCTTCCACGGGGGTACGCCGACCTCGCGGGCGAGATCGGCCTCGCGGACGTTCTTGGCCGCCGCGCGGTAGCGCGCCAGGCCGCGGGCCGAGCCCGCGAACGCCGAGGTGACGAAGGTGGAGGGGACGCCGGTCGCCATCGCCCAGCGCAGCTCCTCCAGGGCCGCCTGGCTGCGCCCGAGGAAGGCGGCGTCGGCGATCACGAAGGACTTGCCCTCGGCCTTGCCGCCGAAGTAGCGCTTCACCACCTCCTCGGTGATCGGTGCCCCGTCCGCGTCGTGGCTGAGCTGGTCGGCGGCCGCGGCGAGGCTGCGCAGGTCGGACCCGACGGCGCTCACGAGCGCCTGGGCCGCCTCCTTGTCGATCCGGCCGTGGTGCGAGCGGACCTCGGCGGTGACGAATCCGGCGGCCTCCCAGGCCTTGAGCTCGACCGACTTGTGCTCGACGACGGTGTCGAGCCTGCGGAGCTTGTTGAGCACGCCGACCCCACGCACGCCGCCGCCGTGCACCAGCACCAGTGCGACGTCCTCGGACGGCGCCCGGCAGTAGTCGAGGAGGCCGTCGACCGACGCCTCCGGGAGGTCCTCGAGGCCGCGGACGACGACGCACCGGATGGAGGAGAAGAGGGACGGGGCGGCGAGCTCACCGAGCGTCGCCAGCGTGAGGTCGGAGGCCGCGGTCTCCGACAGCTCCGACTCCGGGTCGTGCGCCCGCACGGCGGCCCTGGCGTCCCGGACGGTCCGCTCGTTGAGGAACTCCTCCTTGCCCGTCACCAGGGTGATGCGACCAAGTGGTGCCAGCGGTGCGTCCACGTCGGCAACCCTGTCACACCCTGGGGACAGAGCGCCCGCGCGTGACCACCTCCGGCTCGCCGTCGCGGACGACCACCGCGAGGTCGCCGTCGGTGTCCGTCCGAGCCACCACGGCACCGATGGCGGTCAGCGGATCGAGTGCCGACGCCGCCGGGTGCCCGTAGTCGTTGTCCGCGCCCACGCTGACCAGCACGACCGCGGGCTCGAGCGAGACCAGCCAGTCCTCGTCCTGGTGAGCACTCCCGTGGTGCGGGATCTTCAGCACGTCGACGTCGAGCCCCGGGAGCGTCCTGGCCAGCATCGCCTGCCCCGGTGGCTCGACGTCGCCGGTGAGCAGGATCCGCATCCCGGCGGTCTCGGCGAGCAGCACCACGCTCGCGTCGTTGGCCCCCGAGCCGTCGCCCGGCCCGCGCGTGGCGGGACCCGGGAGCGGCCACAGCGTCTGCAGGGAGAGCGGCCCGTACGACGTCGTCGTCCCGTAGCCCGCGTAGCGCGGGGCGAGCTGCTCGGCGCGTGAGGTCTGGAGCACCTCGTCGACGGCTCGTGGCGGATCGAGGAGGCGGGTGACCACCACGTCGTCCACCGTCCGGCCGTCCAGCACGCCCGCCAGCCCGTCGACGTGGTCCGCGTGGAAGTGGGTCAGCACCACCAGGGGGAGGTGGTCGACGTCGAGCCGTCGCAGGCACGCGTCGACCGCCTGCGGATCCGGCCCGGCGTCGACCACGACGGCCGAGTGTGGACCCGCGCTCAGCACCAGCGCGTCGCCCTGGCCGACGTCACAGGCGACCAGCACCCAGCCGTCGGGCGGCCACCCGAGGTCCGCGGGGCGCACCACCACGGCGACGACCAGGGCCAGGCAGCAGCCGATGCCGGTGGCCGGCCGTCGCAGCAGACCGGGCGCGGCGAGCGCCACGAGCACGACCAGCACGGTGAGCACGACCAGCGCCGACGCGCCGGTCCCCCACCCGACGGCGGCCGCGGGCAAGGCGGCCCCGCGCTCGGCCACCTCGATGACCCAGGCGACGCACGTCGCGGCGAGAGTCCCGGGCAGGCGACCCGCCGGGCCAGACACCACCCCGACCAGGCCGCCGGCCAGACCCAGCACCGTCGCCGGCCCCACCGCGGGCGCCACCAGCACGTTGGCGGCGACGGCGACGAGGCTCACCTGTCCCGAGATCGCGGCGACCACGGGGGTGCAGGCGAGCTGGGCGGCCAGGGGGACCGCGACCGCCTCGGCCAGCCACCGCGGCAGCCACCGGGCCATGGCGTCGCGCATCCCCGGGGCGAGCACCAGGATGCCTGCGGTGGCGAGCACCGACAGGGCGAAGCCGGCCGAGACGGCGAGACCGGGGTCGACCAGGACCAGCACGAGCACCGCGACGCCGAGGGCCCGCAGCCCTCGCTGCCGTCCGTCGTGGCCCAGCCCGATGAGTGCGACGGTGCCCATGACGGCGGCCCGCAGCACGCTCGGCTCGGTGCGGGCGAGCAGCACGAACCCGACGACACCGGCCGCCCCGACGACGACCAGCCAGCGCCCACGCACCCGGGACCAGCGGGCCAGGGTGAGGAGGAACCCGACGACGAGGGTCAGGTTGGTCCCCGAGACGGCCAGCAGGTGCGTCAGCCCGGTCGTCCGGAAGTCGGCCTCCACGTCGTCCGGCAGACCGGAGTCGTCCCCCACCACGAGGGCGGGGACCAGCTCCCGCTGCGCCCGCGGCATGTGCGCGACCGACTCACGCAGGGACTCGCGCACCGCGGCCGACCCGCGCCACCAGACGTCGGGGGCCCGGCGCACCTCGGGGTCGCCGCTCGCGACCAGCAGGCCGGCGAGGTCGTGGTCGTCGGCCGGCGCGAGACGCCCACGGAGCGCGACGGTGGCGCCCAGGGCGGGGCGGGGCGCATCGGCGGACATGAGGACCAGCACCGGTGTGACCAGGGACGTGGTCGCGCCCCGGCCGCTGACCTCCGTCACCCGGAGCCGCCACACCACCTGGTCGGTCCGCCCCGTGGTGACCCGGACGGGGTCGGAGGCGACGGTGCCCTCGACCGCGACGACGGCGCGCTCGCCGGCGAGCTCGGCGACCGGGTTGTGCGTCACCTGGTGCGCCCGCAGCACGGTGACCATCACCGCACCGAGCAGCACCAGCAGCGTCGCCGCGAGGAGCGGCCCGCGGCGGGGACGCGCCCGCTGACGGGCCGGCCCAGTGGCCAGCCCGGTGGCCGGCCCAGTGACCAGCCCGGTGGCCGGCCCCGTGACCAGCACAGTGGCCAGCGCCCCGACCACCAGGGTTGCGAGTCCGGCGACCAGGACGGGCGTCGGGACCGCGTCCGTGGCGCCGAGGACGGCACCGACCCAGGCCGTCGCCCCCAGCAAGGGCATCCGGAGGTCCGGACGCTCCGCGGGCTCGTCGCTCACACGGTCACGTGCGGCGCGATCTTGGCCAGGGTCGCCTCGCCGATGCCGTCGACCTCGAGGAGCTCGTCGACGCTCGAGAACCCTCCGTGCGTGTCACGCCACGCCACGATGGCGGCCGCCGTCACCGGCCCGACCTCGGGCAGCGTCTCGAGCTGGCCCTCGTCGGCGGTGTTGAGGTTGACCAGCGCCGCCGGCGCCCCGCCGGCCGCCGGCGGCGAGGTGGCCGCGACCCCCGGCGGGGCCGGGACACCCACGAGGATCTGCTCGCCGTCGATGAGGACCCGGGCCAGGTTGAGGTCGGAGACGTGGACGCCGGGCCGGACACCGCCGGCGGCCTCGAGCGCGTCGACCACCCGGGAGCCGGCGTCCAGGACCGCGATCCCCGGTCTGCGCACCTTGCCGGCGACATCGACGGTCACGGTGGCAGGGCTGGTCGCGGGGGCGGCCGCGGCGCCGTCACTGACCGCGGCCACGGCTGCGTCGGGACCTGCCTGCGCCGGCTGGACCAGCGCCCCCGTGGGTGCGGCGATGGCTCGCCCTGCGGCCGGCTCGGCGTCGGAGCGCACCACCCACCAGGCCGTGACCGCCAACCCGACGGCGACAAGAACGGCCACCACCGCGAGCTGCGCCGGGCCGAGGAGGACCCGGCCGCGCAACGTCGCCGGCAGGAGACCGCTGCCGAGGCGCACCCGGCGGGCCGCGTGCCGCCCGGGGACGGGCACCGGCGGAGCCGGAGACGAGTGCGGACTCGCTGTCGAGGGCAGTCCCGGCGGTTCTGCCCACGTCGCCGCGGGTCGCCGGGACTCGGCCAGGCGGGTGTGCTCGTCCCACCACTCCCCCTCCTGCCGCCGGCCGGCCGGGGCCGGCGGTGGCTGGACGGCCGACAGCTCCGCGCTCAGCAGCGCGAGGCGTCGGGTGACGGCGTCCTGGTGCTCGGGGCTGGGTCGACGGGATCGCATGCCGCGACGCTAGGAACGAGGAGCCCCAGACGTCCCGGGCCGGGACCCGCACCTGTGGACGGCCGCCCCCAAGGTCCCGTTGTGGACCGGGAACGGACGGGCGTCGGAGTCAGAGCAGCGGGGCGACGCAGACCGCGAGCATGCCGGGCCCCACGTGCGCCCCCAGGACGGCGCCGAGCTCGCCGCACCACACCTCCCGGCCCTCCAGGTTGTCCGCCAGGCGTTCGGTGAGGTGCTCGGTCAGCTGCCCGGCCCGGTCAGGGGACGCGAGGTGGGCCACGCAGACGTCGACACGGGACTCGCCCGCCGCCTGGACCGCCAGCTCCTCGAGCCTGGCCAGCGCCCGGCTCGACGTCCGCACCCGTTCCAGGCTGGCCACCTTGCCGTCGGCGATCTCGAGGAGCGGCTTGACCGCGAGCGCCCCGCCGAACAGGGCCGCGGCCGCCCCGATCCGGCCACCGCGGCGCAGGTACTCCAGGGTGTCGACGTAGAACAGGGACGAGGACCCCGCGGCCCTGGCCCGCGCCGCCTCCGCTGCCTGCGCGGCGGAGCCCCCCGACGCCGCGACCTCCGCAGCCGAGATCGCGGCGTACCCGGTCGCCACGCCCACCTGCCGGCTGTCGACGGGCACGACCGGCACGGAGGCGTCCCGGGCGGCGAGCTGCGCCGACTCGAAGGTGCCGCTCATGTCGGAGGACAGGTGCACCGAGACGATCTCGGTCGCACCGAGCGCCACCTGCTGCTCGTAGACCTCGAGCAACGCGGCCGGAGTGGGCCGGGAGGTGCTGACCGGGCGGAACTCCTTGAGCGCCCCCGCGACCAGCTCCGGCGTCGCGCCTTCCGAGCCCTCGTCGTAGACGTCGGCTCCGATCACCACCTGAAGTGGCACCACGACGATGCCGTGGGCGGCCGCGACCTCGGGCGGCAGGCTCGCCGTGGAGTCGGTGACCACGACGACCGGCCCACGTGACATGGACCGGAGGCTAACGCGTCACCGCCAGCATCAGGCGATCAGCTCGCGGAGCCGCGCGGCGACCTCTGCGACGCCGGTGGGCTCGCCGTAGGAGCTGTCGAAGAAGCTGCCGTGGTCGCCGGGCAGGTCCGCCACGGGCCGGCCCAACCTGCCCGCGACCGCCCGGCCCCCGCGGGCGGCCGGTCCGTCGCCGGACTCGACGCCCACCGCGATGACCAGCCGGTCACCGAGCGCGTCCAACGCCTCCGGGTCGGGCCGGTAGAGGTTGCAGGCCGGCATGTTGCGCATCAGCGGGTTGTCCCGGCTGCCGTCGTCCTCGGCCGACTGCCCGAACATCGCCGGGTCGGGGGCGGGCTGGTCGAGGTAGTCGGCCGGGATCTCGCTCTGCGCCATCACCAGCTGGATGAACTTGGCCATCGCCGGTCCGTTGCCCGACGACGCGTACGTCGTCGTGATGTCGAGGATCGCCGCCATCAGGACCTCCCCGTCCGGGAGGCCCTCGAAGATCGGCGGCTCGTGCGACACCGCGGTGCGGACGTCCTCGGGGTGCGCTGCGCAGAGCGCGAGCAGGTTGACCCCGCCGCCGCTGCTCCCGAACGCGTCCACGGGACCGACGCCCAGCGCGGCGATGACCCGGTGCAGGTCCTCGGCGTGCTGCTCAGGCGTGATCTCGCCGGTGCCGGTCGGGTTGCGGCCGGCCCCGCGTGGGTCGTAGGTGACCACGGGCCGGTCCTCGAAGTGGCTGGCGAGGCTGCCGAAACCGGAGGCGTCCATGGGCGAGGCGAACATGAACAGGGGCGTGCCGGAGCTGAGGTCGCCGCGGACGTCGTAGGTGATCAGGTCGTCCCCTTCACCCACGGTGAAGGTCTGCTTCTCGGTCATGCCGGTCAGACTGCCGTGTCCACTCGGACTCATCGCCTAGACGACGATGTTGACCAGCGCCGGCTCGCGGACGATGACCCGGCGCACCTCGCGACCCTCGATGGCCCGGATGACCGACTCGTCGGCCAGCGCCAGCGACTCCAGGTCGGCCGCGCTGATCTCCGGGCTGACCTCCAGCCGGGCCTTCACCTTGCCCTGCACCTGGACAACCGCCGTGACCGCCTCGACGACCAGCAGCGCCGGGTCGACGGCCGGCCAGGACGACCGGGCCACGGTCGGCTCGTGCCCCAGCCGCTCCCACATCTCCTCGGCCGTGTACGGCGCCACCAGGGACAGCAGGACCGCCACGGCCTCGGTGGCCTCGCGCACGGCGGGGTCGGCCGGGCCGCAGCCGGAGTCGATGGCCTTGCGGGTGGCGTTGACCAGCTCCATGACCCGGGCCACCAGGACGTTGAAGCGGAACCCGTCGACCAGCTCGGCGGCGTCGTGGACCGTGTGCGCCGTCGTACGCCGCAGGGCGACGTCGCCGCCGTCCGGCGACGTCCCGACGGGCGAGGTGACGTCGCCGCTCAGCCGCCAGGCGCGCTGCAGGAAGCGCAGCGACCCCGAGGGCGACATGTCCGCCCAGTCGATGTCGTCCTCGGGAGGACCGGCGAACACCAGCGTCAGCCGGACCGCGTCCACGCCGAAGGCCGATAGTTGCTCCCCCAATCGCACGCCGTTGCCCTTGGACTTCGACATCTTGGCACCCTGGTTGATCACGGTGCCCTGGTTGAGCTGGGCCGAGAACGGCTCGCGGAAGCCCACCAGGCCCATGTCGTTCAGCACCATGGTGAAGAACCGGGCGTACAGCAGGTGCAGCACCGCGTGCTCCACCCCGCCGATGTAGACGTCGCACGGACCCCACGCGTTCACCAGGTCGGTGTCGAACGCCTGCGTGTGGTCCTGCGGGGAGCAGTAGCGCAGGAAGTACCACGACGAGTCGACGAAGGTGTCCATCGTGTCGCTGTCGCGCTTGGCGGGGCCGCCGCACGACGGGCAGTCGACGTTGACCCACTCCTCGGCCGCGGCCAGCGGCGAGACGCCCTTGGGGGTCAGGTCCGCGCCGCGCAGCTCGGGCAGCACGACCGGCAGCTGGTCCTCCGGGACCGGGACCTCGCCGCACGCCGGGCAGTGGACGATCGGGATCGGCGCGCCCCAGTAGCGCTGGCGCGACAGCAGCCAGTCACGCAGCCGGAAGTTCACCGCGCCCCGGCCGGCGCCCTGCTGCTCCAGCCAGGCGATGATCGCGGTCTTCGCCTCGGCGATCTCCATGCCGTCCAGCGAGATGTCGTCGTTGGCGGAGTTGATCGCCGGCCCCTGGCCGGTGAAGGCCTTGCCGCCGTCCTCCTCGAACCCCTCCGAGGGCTGGACGGTCCGGACGACGGGCAGGTCGAACTTCTCGGCGAAGTCCCAGTCCCGCTGGTCCTGGCCGGGCACCGCCATGATCGCGCCGGTGCCGTAGTCGGCCAGCACGTAGTCCGCGGCCCAGATCGGGATCCGCTGCCCGTTGACCGGGTTGACGGCGTAGCGCCCCAGGAAGACGCCGGACTTCTCCCGGTCGGTGGCCAGCCGCTCGATGTCGGAGGCCTTGCGGACCTCCTCCAGATAGGCCTCGTACGCCGGTCGCTGCTCGTCGGTGACCAGCTGGGCCGCCAGATGGGCATCCGCCGCCACCACCATGAACGTCGCGCCGAACAGGGTGTCGGGCCGGGTGGTGTACACGGTCAGGGGCTCACCGTCGACGACGTCGAAGGTGACGTGAGCGCCCTCGGACCGGCCGATCCAGCTGCGTTGGGCGTTGATGACCCGGTCGGGCCACGACGTCTCCAGCTCGTCCAGGTTGTCCAGCAGCTCCTGGGCGTAGTCGGTGATCTTGAAGTACCACTGCGTCAGCTCGCGCTTGGTCACCTCGGCACCACAGCGCTCGCAGTGCCCGTCGATGACCTGCTCGTTGGCCAGCACCGTCAGGTCGACCGGGCACCAGTTGACCGGGCTCTCCTTGCGGTAGGCCAGGCCCCGCTCGCGGAACTTCAGGAACAGCCACTGCGTCCAGCGGTAGTACTC
>NZ_JAEMSS010000119.1 GCF_016462705.1 Nocardioides sp.
CCCCCGTCCCGCGTACCGACACCCCCCAGCCGTGTCATGATGGCCGCGTGGCTGACACGAACAGCAACGGGGTGGAGCCAATCAGGGTCCTCGTCGTCGACGACCAGGAGCTCTTTCGCCGGGGACTGACGATGCTGCTTGCCGCCGAGGTGGGCATCGAGGTCGTCGGCGAGGCCGGGGACGGGCTGGAGGGCACGAGCCTGGCGGCGACCGCCGCCCCCGACGTGGTCCTCCTCGACATCCGGATGCCCAAGCGGTCCGGCATCGAGGCGTGCCTCGCGATCAAGGAGGCCGTCCCCTCGGCCAAGATCCTGATCCTGACGGTCTCCGACGAGGAGGCCGACCTCTACGAGGCGGTCAAGAGCGGTGCCTCCGGCTACCTGCTCAAGGACTCCTCGATCGAGGAGGTCGCCCAGGCCATCCGCGTGGTCGCCGACGGTCAGTCGCTGATCAGCCCGTCGATGGCGGTCAAGCTCATCGACGAGTTCAAGCAGATGTCCCGGCCCGAGCGCGAGCACGTCCCGGGGCTCAAGCTGACCGACCGGGAGCTCGAGGTGCTGCGGCTGGTCGCCCGCGGGATGAACAACCGCGAGATCGCCCGTGACCTCTTCATCTCCGAGAACACCGTCAAGAACCACGTGCGCAACATCCTCGAGAAGCTGCAGCTGCACTCGCGGATGGAGGCGGTCATGTACGCCGTCAAGGAGAAGCTGCTCGACCTTCCCTAGGACTGTCGGCCCCTGGGAATGTCGGCGCCGCGCACTAGCCTCACCCCCGTGCAGACCCTGAGCCGCGCGCAGGCGCGCCGGATCGCGCTCGCCGCCCAGGGGTTCAAGGATCCCCGCCACACCTCGCCCACCATGCGCACCTTCAGCCGGACGCTGGCCCGGACCGGGGTGCTCCAGGTCGACTCGGTCAACGTCCTCCAGCGGGCGCACTACATGCCGGTGTTCTCCCGGATCGGTCCCTACGACACCGAGCTGCTGCACCGGGCGTCGGAGAAGGCGCCGCGCCGGATGGTCGAGTACTGGGCGCACGTCCAGGCGTTCATGCCCGTCGAGCTGTGGCCGGTGATGCGGCACCGGATGGCGACCTACCGGGACAAGCAGGGCAAGTGGTGGCGCGGGGTCCCCGACGAGGTCATCGCGGTGCTGCTGGCCGAGATCGCCGAGCGGGGCGCCTCCACCGCGCGCGACCTGGAGGCGATGGTCGACGCCGGCCCGCGCCGCAAGGAGCACTGGGGCTGGAACTGGTCGGAGGCCCGCAAGGGGCTCGACTTCCTCTACATGGTGGGTGACGTGGCGATCGCCGGACGCACCAGCCAGTTCGAGGTGCGCTACGACCTGCCGGAGCGGGTGATCCCCGCCGAGATCCTGGCCCGGCCGACCCCCACCGTGGAGGAGGCGGAGCGCGAGCTGGTCCGGCGGGCCGCGGCGTCGCACGGGGTCGGCACCCTCAAGTGCCTCGCCGACTACTACCGGACCACGCAGGCGCCGGTGAAGAAGGCCGTCGAGCAGCTGGTCGAGGAGGGCGAGCTGGTCCCGGTCCGGATCGAGGGCTGGAACAAGCAGGCCTACCTGCACCGCGACGCGCGGCTTCCGCGCCGGGTCGAAACGCGGGCGCTGCTCAGCCCGTTCGACCCGGTCGTCTGGGAGCGCGAGCGCACCGAGCGGCTCTTCGACTTCTTCTACCGGATCGAGATCTACACCCCGCCGGAGAAGCGCGTGCACGGCTACTACGTGCTGCCGTTCCTCCTGCGCGACGAGATCGTCGCGCGGGTGGACCTCAAGGCCGACCGGGCCAGCGGCACGTTGCTGGTGAAGTCGGCCTGGGCCGAGGACGGCTCGCCCGAGGACACGGCCGCCGAGCTGGCCGAGGAGCTGCGGGTCCTGGCGGTCTGGCTGGGCCTGGACGACGTGGTCGTGGTGCCCCGGGGCGACCTGGCTCCTCAGCTCTCGCGTGCGGTGGCGGCGGCGTAGCGCGTCGCCCCCGGCCGCTGCACGCCGTCGGGGCGCTCCGAGCCGATGTCAAGCGCTCTGCAAGCGGGGCGGGCCACCGTGTGCCCGTCCACACCGCTACCGAAAGAGCCTTCCATGAACACCTTGTCCCGCCACGCCTGGCGCGTGGCCCTCGTCCTGTCGGGCGTCCTGCTCGTGAACGGAGGGCGGCTGCACCCGTCGGCCGACGCCGAGGACGACCTGCGCACCGAGCTGGCGACCATGACCGCTGACGACCGGTGGGTCCCCGGCCACGCGCTCATCGTCGCCAGCACCGTCCTGCTCGCCGTCGGACTCTGGCTCGCGTACCGAGGCCGGGTCTGGCCGGAGCAGACCCGCCGACCGCTCCTGGTCGGGGCCGCCGCCGTGTCGGTCTACGTGCTGGAGACGGTGGCCCACCTGGGCGCTGCCGTCGACTCGCAGGCGTTGGCCGATGGCGAGTCGGCACCGGTGGCGATGACGCACCTCGGGCTGTCGATCGTCCTGTATCCCATCACCGGCTGGGCGATCGTCTGGATGGCGTATGCCTTCGCGAGGGCGTGGGTCGGTTGGCGCCGGGGGGTGGCAGCGGTCGGGATCGTCGCGGGCTTCATGCAGATCTTCTCCGTGCCGGTCTCGATGATCCTCCCGGACGCCGAGGTCAGCTGGCTGTTCGCGGGCTCGGCGATGTCACTGGCCCTGTTCGCCATCCTGACCGGTCTCGTGGGTGCGCCCCGCCAGACCACCCGCGACGAGGTCCCGACGAGGGCGCTGGCTTCTGCCTAGGGTGTGCCCGTGCTCGTGCGGGTCCTGGGAGGAGTCGAGGTCGAGGTCGGCGGCGTGCCCGCCGACCTCGGCGGCCCCAAGCCCCGCGTCCTGGTCGGCCTGCTCGTCGCTGCCGGCGGCCGTCCGGTGCCCGTCGAGCAGCTGATCGACCAGATCTGGGGCGAGGAGCCGCCGGCCCGGGTCGAGGCCTCCCTCCAGTCCTATGTCGCGCGGCTGCGCCGGGTCCTGGAGCCCGGTCGTGGAGCGGGGGAGCCCGCGCGGCGGCTGCGTACCCATCCGGCCGGCTACTCGCTCGACCTCGACAAGGACGCGGTGGACGCCAACCGGTTCGTCACCCTCGTCCGCGAGGCTCGCGCCCTTTCGGGGGACGATCCCGTCCGGGCAGACGTGATCTTCGAGGAGGCGCTCGGCCTCTGGCGCGGCGAGGCGTACGCCGGGTGCGACGCGCCGTCCCTGCACGCGGAGGCCACCCGGCTCGAGGAGCTGAGGCTCGGCGCCGTCGCCGACCTCTGGACGCTCCGACTCGGGGCTGGAGCCGACGCGGAAGCCGTCGCCGAGCTCGAGCACCTCGTGGGCCGGCATCCGCTCCAGGAACGCCTCTGGGGTCTGCTCGCCCTCGCGCTCTACCGCCAGGGTCGCCAGGGGGACGCGCTGGCAACCCTGCGCCGGGTACGCGAGCACCTCGCCGACGAGCTCGGCGTGGACCCCGGCCCCGACCTTCGCCGGCTCGAGCAGCAGGTGCTCCACCAGGACCCCGATCTCGACCTCGCCACCGCGGTGGCCGCCCCCGTGGCGGCCGCGGCCGCCGACCCGGCGCCCGGCCTCGCCCAGCTGCCGGGGCGCGGCCAGGCGCTCGCCGAGGTCGACAAGGTGCTCCGCACCGCCGTCTCGGGCCGAGGCGGACTGGTGCTTGTCGGAGGCGAGCCGGGCATCGGCAAGACCCGGCTGGCGCAGGTCGTGGTCGACCGGGCGCGGACCGTCGGGCTGCGAACCGGCTGGGGCGCCTGGGAGGCCGAGGCCGCGCCGGCGCTGCACGGGTGGACGCTCGCCCTTCGCGAGGTGCTCGGCCGCGACGTCCTCGCCGGCGCCGCGGCTCTGGGGGCCGGGGACGCCGCGTCGGTGAGCTACCAGCAGGCCGACCTGGTGCTGGACGAGCTGCGCGAGGGCCCACCCACCCTGCTGGTGCTGGACGACGTGCACTGGGCCGACCACGAGAGCCTGCGTCTCCTGCGCCGTCTGGGCGGGCAGCTGGCACGTCTCCCGGTCGTGCTGTTGGTGACGACGCGCACCGCCGCGGCGGAGATCGACGAGACCTGGGCCGACGTGCTCGCTGCCCTCGCTCGGCTCGAGCCGCTACGCCTCGACCTCGCCGGGCTGGACGCGGCTGACGTCGCGACGTGGGTGTCGGCGACTGCCGGGCGCGAGGTCTCGGACGAGGTGGCCGACGAGCTGGTCCGCCGCACCGACGGCAACCCCTTCTACGTGACCGAGCTGGTCCGGCTGCTGGTGTCCGAGGGCGCGCTGGTCGACCTCGACGCCGAGGCGTGGCGAGCCGTACCCGGTGGGGTGCGCGACATCGTCCGGCAGCGCTCCCGGCTGCTGTCCCGGACAGCCGCGGAGCACCTCGCGACGGCCGCGGTGATCGGTCGCAGCGTCGACCTCGCCGTCCTGGAGGCGGTCAGCGGCGCGGCCGAGGACGACCTCGAGGTGGCCGAGGCCATCGAGAGCGCGCAGGTGCTCGGTCTCGTCGAGGAGGACGGCCCAGGCCGGGTGCGGTTCACCCATGCGCTGGTCCGGGACGCGCTCTACGAGTCCGTCCCCGCCCCCGTGCGGGTGCGGCGGCACGCCCAGGTGGCGGCCGCCCTCGAGGCGACGTACGCCGGGAGCGTGGCCGAGCACGCCGGCGAGCTCGCCGAGCACTACCGGCTCGCCGGACCCGCCCATCGGCGCTCGTCCTGGATCTTCGCGCGGCAGGGCGCCGAGCGCGCCGCCGAGCGCGCGGCGTACGACGAGTCGGCCCGGCTCGCGCGGCTGGCCGTCGAGATGCAGGACGGCGACCCGACGGTCAGTGCCGAGGAGCGCGAGCAGGCACTCGTCGTGCAGGCGAGGTCGCTCAACCGGATCGGCCGCCCGACGGAGGCGTGGCCGGCCGCCGAGGCGGCCTGCCGGTTGGCGCTGGACCGCGGCGACCCGGCGGCCGCCGCACGGCACCTGCGCGAGGTGAGCGACGGGCTCGGGTGGGGGTGGCGCGGTGATGCGATCTTCGACGACGACGCCATCGCGCTGTGGCGACGCGTCCTGGACCTTCAGCCCGAGCATTCCGTCACGGCCCGCGCGCACCTCACCGCCGGGCTGGCCTTCGAGCACCTGCACCGACCGGGCGACTCGACGGAGGCCACCCGGCTCGCCGACGAGGCCGTGGCCCTGGTCCGGCGCAGCGGCCAGGTCGACGGCGAGAACCTCCCAGCGATGCGGCTGGCCCTGCAGGCGCTGCTGCGGCCCGAGCTGCTGCACCACCGGATCCCACTGGCGGACGAGCTGGTCGAGCTGGCGCGACGGGTGGGTCGTCCGCACGACGTGGCCGCCTCGCTCGTCGGGCGCGCACTCGAGCGCGCCGAGCTCGGCCGGTTCGCGGACGCGCGGTCCGACCTGGTCCGCGCGGAGGAGCTGGCCACCCACCACCACCTGTCCGAGATCGAGGTGATCGCCGGGTGGTGCCAGGCGGTCCTCCTTCTCCTGGCCGGCGACCTCGAACGCTCCCGGCAGGCCACTGACGCCACGGAGCAGCTGCAGGCGAGCCTGGCGGTGGCGGGTGAGGGCATCGCCCTGGCGCACCGTGTCTTCAGCAGCGACGTCCAGGGGCGGATGGGTGAGATGGAGCCGGTCCTGCGCCCGTTGCGGCTCTTCCACCCCTCGATCCGCGAGGTGCACGCCCTCTGCATGGTCCGCGCGGGGCTCGTCGACGAGCTGAGGACGATGCTGGGCGGCTGGGCCGAGCAGGCGCCCGTCCTGCGCGACTACCAGTTCCTGATCATGAGCGCCGTGCGCGCCGAGACCTGGGTCGCGCTCGGGGACCAGGCCGCGATAGCCGACCTGTACGCTGAGCTCGCGCCGTTCGCCGACCGCCTGGCGATGACGCTTCCCGTCGGCTTCCGGGGCAGCGTACGGCTGACGCTCGGTCGCCTCGCCGCCGCGGCCGGCGACCTGGCGTCGGCGTGCGACCACCTCGAGCGGGCCCGCGACCGGCACGCCGAGCTCGGCCTGCCGCACTGGGTCCAGGTGACGGAGGCCGAGCTCGGCCGGCTGTGACGTGAGTGGTCCCGGCGTCAGGGCGTGGCAGTGCCGTGCACGTGCAGGGCATAGCGGCGGAAGGCCCGGCGCGCCAGCCTGGGGATCAGCCAGCGCACCGGCGGCGGAGCGGCGGCGAGCATGACCGCGGCGCCGTCCGGACCGCCGTCGTGCAGGAACATCCCCATCACCAGCAGGCCCTTGCCCTTCGGTGCGGTCGCGCGGGCGATCTCACCGAGCTTCTCCCACTCCTGCTGCGTCATCGTCCGGGCAGCGATCGGCAGCAGCCGCTGCTCCTCGGCGTCCAGGTGCTCACCCAGGTGGACGTAGAGGGTGTCGAGCAGGTCCGCGAGCCGGTCGCGCACCGCGGCGTCGCCGCTCTCGCGGAACCTCGGCACCAGGGCGTCGATCTCCTCGATCAGACCGTCCACCCGGCCGTGCTGCGACTCCATGAGGTGGACGATCGGCGCCAGGTCCTCCGGGACCCGCTCGAGCAGCAGTGGCCAGAGGTACCCGTCCTCGGTCGTGTGGTGGTGGTGCAGGGCGAGGGTGAGGAACGCGACGTGGTCGGCGACCACAGCGGCGCGGGGTCCGTCCCCCGGCCGGACGCCGCGCAGTAGTCCGCCCGCGAGTCGGAACTCGCGGCGGAAGAAGGTGTGGATGACGTTCATCGCGCGAGTGTCGGCGAGCTGCTGGGTGGAGGTGGTCACGGTTGCTCCTCAGGCGGTTGCGGGTGGTGCGAGCAGCGTGCGTCCGGCCGCTTGCAGGTCACTTGGCCCCTGGTTGCACCGCCTGCCGGGTCGTCTCCTCGAGCACGTCCGCGCCGTTGGCCGCGCCCGGGAGAGCGCGGACGGCGGCACCGAGCCGGGCCGCCGCAGACCGGTGCGGGCCGTCGTCCAGCAGCGCGGCGAGCACCGGCGCGAGCTGTTCGGGTGACGCCTTGCGGTCGACCACCCGGCCGGCCCCCGCGCGCTCGACGCTCCGGGCCACGAGTGGCTGGTCGGCGAGGTCGTACATCGGCATCAGGACCACGGGCAGGTCGTGGGCGAGGGCGGTCATCGTGCCGCCGTGACCTCCGTGACCGACGAACAGCGTCGCCGAGGGCATCAGCTCGGCGTGCGGCACGTACCGGTGGACCTCGACGCCGGGCCGGGGCCGGAGATCCGCCGGGTCGATGACCGGCCCGGTCGTCACCACGACCCGCGCGCCCAGGCCGGCGGTCGCCTCGACCACTGACTCCAGGGACCGCTGCATGCCGCGGTAGGCGTAGGTGCTCAGGCTCACCAGGACGAGGGGCGCGGAGCCGACGGCCGGTGACGCGGCCTCGACGACCGGACCGACCTGGCGGACGTTGGAGGCCGGGCGGGGGAGAGGGTCGAGCTGAGGGAGGCTGGTGACCAGGCGGGCGGACGCCGCCGCCAGCGCCGCGTGCGGACGCAGTCCGCGGACCCGGAGGTTGAGGCCCATCGGGCCGCTGAGCACGACCCTGCGGTAGTACTCGTCGTAGAGGTGCTCGAGAACCGCGAACCGCAGGCCCGCAGCGTGCGCAGCGTGCATCGCCCCCACCATGAGGCAGTCGACCACCACCAGGTCGACGGGTCGCCGGCCCACCTCGGCCACGAGGTCCCGGCCCAGGCCCCGGTCGCCGAACGTCGCCATCATCGTCAGGGGCGAGTTGACCAAACCGGAGGAGAAGGCACGTGCGTGCCTGGGCGGCACGAACTCGAAGCCCGCGGCGGTCAGTGCCTGCTCCTGGCCGGCGTGGCCCAGGAACCGCACGGTGTGGCCGCGGCGCCGGAGCTCCCGGGCGATGCCGACGGCCGGCGGCACGTTGCCGCCGCCGTCCCAGGTGACGAAGAGATAGTCGGCCACGTCAGTGCTCCCTCAGTGCTCCCTCAGTGCTCCCTCAGTGCTCCCTCAGTGATCCATGGCCAGGACGGCGTGGACCAGGTCGAGCATCCGGCGCTCGGTGACAGCTCGGGAGTGCCCGCGGTCGAGCCGGAGCAGCTTCCACGTGTAGACGTCGGTGGCCACGACCAGGAGGTCGAGCACCGCCTCGTCGTCGGTCGCCGGCGCGAAGACGTCACGGACCCAGGACCGGTGCATGGCCTTGCCCCGGTCGGTGGCCTTGCGAGCGACGTCGTCGTAGTCCTCCTGGGCCAGCATGAGCAGCGGGGTGCGCCCGCGCCGCTCGTAGTGGTCGACGACGACCTGCACGGCCGCGGCCGCGTCGCCGCGGGGCGTCCGGCGCTCGTCGACCGCGTCGGCCATCGCCACCTCCATCGCGACGCCGAACAGGCCGTCCCGGCTGCCGAACTGGCGGAGCACCGTCTTGACGCTCACCTCGGCGCGCTCGGCGACGGCGTCGAGGGTGATCTCGGTGAACGGACGCTCGCCGGCGAGCGTGACGACGGCGTCGACGATCCGGCGCCGGGTCGCCTCGGCCGCCCTGGCCCGGGTCGTCATCGAGTAGCTGCGCGTCGTTTTCATGTCAACGCACGGTGACACCAAGTCGTAATTGCTGTCAACAGTTGTGGACACGAATTCTGGTCCGAGCGCCACGAGGAACGGACGGAGCCACCTGGCCGTTACGATCTAGGACGGTGCCTGATCGTCACCGGCGCCCCGCTGACTCGACCTGACGTCAACAACAGGAGTCCCGTTCCCCGTGCCTGCCATCCTCGACAAGCTCCTCCGCATCGGCGAGGGCAAGATCCTCCGCCAGCTCGAGAACATCTCCGCGGCGGTCAACGCGATCGAGGACGACTTCGTCGCGATGAGCGACGCCGAGCTGCAGGGCATGACCGACGAGCTCAAGAAGCGGTATGCCGACGGCGAGACCCTCGACGACCTGATGCCGGAGGCGTTCGCCACGGTGCGCGAGGCCGCCAAGCGGGTGCTGGGCCAGCGGCACTTCGACGTCCAGGTCATGGGTGGCGCGGCGTTGCACCTCGGCAACATCGCCGAGATGAAGACCGGTGAGGGCAAGACGCTGGTCTCGACGCTCCCCGCCTACCTCAACGCGCTCACCGGCGAGGGCGTGCACGTCGTCACCGTCAACGACTACCTGGCGAAGTTCCAGTCGGAGTGGATGGGCCGCGTCCACCACTTCCTCGGGCTCACCGTCGGGGTGATCCTGCCGGAGATGCGCCCCAACGAGCGGCGCGTGGCCTACGCCTGCGACATCACCTACGGCACCAACAACGAGCTCGGCTTCGACTACCTGCGCGACAACATGGCCAGCTCGATCGAGGACTGCGTCCAGCGCGGCCACCACTTCGCGATCGTGGACGAGGTCGACTCGATCCTCATCGACGAGGCGCGGACCCCGCTGATCATCAGCGGCCCGACCCAGGACGAGGTCAAGTGGTACGGCGAGTTCGCCAAGATCGCCAAGACGCTGGTCCGCGACGAGGACTACGAGGTCGACGAGAAGAAGCGGACCATCTCGGTGCTCGAGCCGGGCATCACCAAGGTCGAGGACCACCTCGGGATCGAGAACCTCTACGAGGCGGTCAACACCCCGCTCATCTCGTTCCTCAACAACTCCATCAAGGCCAAGGAGCTGTTCCGCAACGACAAGGAGTACGTCGTCATGGACGGCGAGGTGCTCATCGTCGACGAGCACACCGGCCGGATGCTGGCCGGCCGCCGCTACAACGACGGGTTGCACCAGGCGATCGAGGCCAAGGAGGGGGTGACCGTGCGCGAGGAGTACCAGACGCTGGCCACGGTGACCCTCCAGAACTACTTCCGGCTCTACGACAAGCTCTCCGGCATGACCGGTACGGCCATGACCGAGGCCTCGGAGTTCGACAAGATCTACGGGCTCGGCGTGGTCCCGATCCCCACCAACAAGCCGATGCTCCGCGTCGACCAGCCCGACCTCGTCTACCGCACCGAGGAGGCGAAGTACGACGCCGTCGTCGAGGACATCGCCGAGCGGCACCGCAAGGGCCAGCCCGTCCTCGTCGGCACGGTCTCGGTCGAGAAGTCCGAGCACCTCTCCGGCAAGCTGCGCAAGCTCGGGGTGCCGCACAGCGTCCTCAACGCCAAGGTGCACGCCGACGAGGCCAAGATCGTCGCGATGGCCGGTCACAAGGGCGCGGTCACGGTGGCCACCAACATGGCCGGCCGAGGCACCGACATCATGCTCGGCGGGTCGGTCGAGTTCCTCGCCGACGACGAGCTCCGCAAGCGCGGCCTCGAGCCGCTGGGCGAGACCGCGGCCGAGTACGAGGCCGCCTGGCCGGAGACCCTCGAGCGGGTCAAGGCCCAGGTCGCCGCCGAGCACGACGCGGTCCGAGACCTGGGTGGGCTCTACGTCGTCGGCACCGAGCGCCACGAGTCGCGGCGCATCGACAACCAGCTCCGCGGCCGCTCGGGCCGTCAGGGCGACCCGGGCGAGTCCCGCTTCTACCTGTCGCTGCAGGACGAGCTGATGCGGCTCTTCAAGTCCGACTGGGTCGACCGGGTGCTCCAGGTCCTCAAGATCCCCGACGACGTGCCGATCGAGAACAAGCGGGTCACCAGCGCGATCGCCAACGCCCAGGGCCAGGTCGAGTCGCAGAACTTCGAGTCCCGCAAGAACGTCCTCAAGTACGACGACGTCATGGACCGCCAGCGCAAGGTCATCTACGGCGAGCGCCGCGAGGTGCTCGAGGGCGCCGACGTCGAGGACCAGGTGCGCGGCTTCATCGACGACGTCGTCACGGGCATGGTCACCGGTGCCACCGAGGGCCTCGTCGTCGAGTGGGACCTCGAACAGCTGTGGACCGACCTCGGCCAGCTCTGGCCGATCTCGGTCGACCGGGAGGCCTACATCCGCGACGTCGGCGGCGAGGACGGCATCGACCGGGACGAGCTGATCAAGACCCTGCAGGCGGACGCGCAGGCGGCGTACGACACCCGCGAGCAGGAGGTCGGCGAGGAGGTCATGCGCGAGCTCGAGCGTCGCGTGCTCCTCTCCGTGCTCGACCGCAAGTGGCGCGAGCACCTCTACGAGATGGACTACCTCCGCGAGGGCATCTACCTGCGGGCCTACTCCCAGCGCGACCCGCTCGTGGAGTACCAGCGCGAGGGCTTCGACATGTTCGCGGCGATGATGGACGGCATCAAGGAGGAGGCGGTCGGCTTCCTGTTCAACCTCGAGGTCACCGTCGGCGACGAGGAGGACGAGGAGGACGAGGACGAGGTCCTCGAGCCGATGCGTCAGGCGATCCCGAACGCCGCGCCGCAGCCCGACGCCGCTCCCGCCCCGACCCCGGCCTCGCCGCTGGTCCGCGCCAAGGGGCTCGAGCCGGCCAAGCAGCCGCAGAACCTGGCCTACTCGGCGCCCACCGAGCAGGGCGAGGTCGAGGTCAAGGGGACCACGGTCTCCAACGCCGACGACCCGTACGCCAAGGTCGGGCGCAACGCGCAGTGCCCCTGCGGCTCCGGCAAGAAGTACAAGATGTGCCACGGGAGGGCGGGCGGCCCGACGGGGCTCACGGCGCGGCCTGCGGGGTAGCGGCTGAGACCCGGTTACGCAAAGTCCAGGGCGGTGCACAGCCACCGCCCTCGGCGCTGCTCGAATCGGGCGGCGACGGCGCGGGAGCGCTCGCCGTAGCGGACGTGGATGCTCGTCTCGGCGACCGTCGGGGTGACGAACCGGGTGTGCACGCTGCGCACCTGGGGTCGGACCGGCTGCACCCGGGCGACCCCGGGCTGATGGCCGGCGGCGCGCGCCACGAGCATCGCGCGGCGCTGGAGGTCCTGGTAGACGGTGGCGGTCGTCCAGCGCAACAGCTGGCTGACCGGGCGGTCGCCGCCGACGATCTCCACCGCCGCCTGCGCGAACCGGCGGGCCCACAGCTCGACCTCGGGTCGGTCCCGGCCGAGCGGCGCCCCGGGCGGCGGCGGTGGTTCGAGATGCGGCTCGAGCTCCAGGGCGAGCGTGCCCTGGACCGTGGCGACGGGGACGCGGGGGAGCGGTACGACGGTCACGTGGTTACCTCCGAGACTCACCGGGACGGTCGGGTGGCAGGACGAGACGTTGGCCGGGGTGGATCAGGTCCGGGTCCGGACCGATGACGCCGGCATTGAGGCGGTGGATCAGCTGCCACCGCGCGGTGACGCGGGTCGGGGACGCGTCCGGCGGCAGGTCTGCGGCGGCCAGGTGCCAGAGGCAGTCGCCGGCCCGGACGACCACGGTCCGCGCCCGCGGGCCGGCGGGTCGGTGACCGGCGACCGGCGGGTGGTGCGTCGGCCCGACGGCGCGCTCCGGCATCGGCAGCCCACTGATCGCGGGTCGCGGGCCCGGCTCGTCGCCGGCCGCCGTACCCACCGGCGCCGCCAGGGCGACGCCGCAGCAGAGAAGCACCACCCGGCGTAGCGGTGCGGACACCCGGGTGCGACCTGGCCGCCCGCGCCACGCCTCGGTGACCACGCAGAGCGTCGCCAGCCAGGCCCAGGCCACCACGGTCAGCAGCCCGCCCAGGCAGATCCGCACCAGGGCCTCGTCGACGGTGGCCGTGGGCGCCCCGGGAGACACCGCACCGCGGGCCAGTGCCCGGCCCAGGAGTGCGGCGCCCACGGTGCTCGCTGCCGCGACCAGGACGCACCTGGTGCGGGAGAGAGGGTGCCGCCGAGTCAGCATGGTGAGCCTTGTATCTATACGTTTGCTTCCGTTTGTCTCAGTCAAAGGTCATTGACTGGTGTAGTCAAGCCGTTCTCCACAGCCGGCCGGCGTGGCATGGTCGGTCCATGGCTTGGGAGGACGAGCTCTTCGCCTACCTCGACGACCTCGAGCAGCAGGCGGCGGCCCTCTATGACGCGGAGCGGGCCCCGGACCTCGCCGACCGCGGCCGGGCGGAGTACCAGCAGGTGACGCTGGCGAGCCGGCTCATGGCCAGCGTCGACCTGGAGGTGACGCTCGAGCTCGGCGGGGTGGGGGCCGTGACCGGGCGGCTCGAGCGGGTGGCCGACGGGTGGCTGGTCCTCAGCGGTCACGGGCAGGACTGGGTGGTGCGGACCGCTGCGGTCGCCGCGGCGCACGGGCTGTCCGAGCGGTCCGTCCCGGAGGTGGCCTGGCCGATCGTGGCGCGGCTCGGCGTGGGCTCCGCGCTGCGGCGGCTCTCCGACGGCGGCGTCGCGTGCTCGCTGCACCTGCTCGACGGGCGCCGGCACGACGGCGTCGTCCGCCGGGTCGGGTCGGACTTCTGCGAGCTGCGCACCGGCGAGGCGGGGCGGCTGGTGCTGGTCGCCTTCGACCAGCTGTCCGCCGTGCAGTCCCGCCGGTGACGCCGGGCCGCCGAGTCGGCGTTACTGACGTGCAGTAGCGGCGACTCGAGGTCAGGTCGCCTCGAGGTCGTACGGCGGGGTCTCGCCCTCCCCGAGCGGACGCAGCCCCTTGCGCTTGGGGCGGGCCTCCTCCTCGGCGTCCTCCATCGCCTCGATGATGTGCTTGCGCACGATCGTGCGGGGGTC
>NZ_JAEMSS010000120.1 GCF_016462705.1 Nocardioides sp.
GACACCCTGCGGATCCTGATCGAGGAGGTCCACCACGACTCCTCCCACGACCTCGGCGTCGACCCCGGCCTGCAGAAGGACGGCGTCGAGAAGCACCTCCAGGAGCTGCTGGCCGAGCACCCGGCCACCCTCGCCGAGGGCCTCACACTCGTGCGCCGCGAGTACCCGACCGCGATCGGCCCGGTCGACCTGATGTGCCGCGACGCCGCGGGCGCCAGCGTGGCCGTGGAGATCAAGCGCCGCGGCGAGATCGACGGCGTCGAGCAGCTCACCCGCTACCTCGAGCTCCTGAACCGGGAGCCGCTGCTGACCGCCAAGGGCCCGGTGCGAGGGATGTTCGCCGCCCAGCTGATCAAGCCGCAGGCCCGGGTCCTCGCCGAGGACCGGGGCATCACCTGCGTCACTGTCGACTACGACGCCCTGCGCGGCCTCGACGACCCGAGCCACCGGCTGTTCTGACGTGCGGATCTTCCACATCGCCACCGCGGCCGACTGGGCCGAGGCGCAGCGCAGCGGCGCCTACACCACCTCGACCATCGGCGTGACCCTCGAGCAGGAGGGCTACCTCCATGCCAGTCGCGAGGACCAGTGGGAGGCCGTGCGGGACCGCTACTACAGCGGCGCCACCGAGCCCCTCGTGCTGCTGGAGATCGACACCGACCTGCTCGACGTGCCGTGGGTCGAGGAGCTGCCGGCACCCGCGGCCACGGAGACGTTCCCGCACATCTACGGGCCGCTGTCGCCCGACGCGGTGGTCGCGGTGACCCCGGTGCGCCCGACGTAACCCAGCTCACGGGCCTTCGTTGGAGCGGCAACGGAAGGATCTCGGATGTCTCGTGCTGCCCGCGTCGTCCTCGCCCTGCTGCTCTCCGCGCCACTCGCCCTGGGCCTCGTGGCTCTCGGCGCGGCACCGTCGGTCGCCCACGAGGAGCGGCCCGCGACGTTCCCCGACGGGACCGGCAAGGTGCCGAAGTTCCTGGGCTACAAGAACACCCGCGCCCGGGTGGTCTGCCGGCCCAACAGCAAGCGCCTGATCGCGAAGCTGCCCGAGGGCAAGGTCAAGCAGCGCAACCAGCGGCTGCTGGAGGACTGCAGGTTCCGGCACATCCAGGCCGCCATCGACACGGTGCGCAAGCGGAACACCTCGATCTACGTGCTGCCGGGGACCTACCAGGAGAAGCCGACCAGAGGCGACCGGAGGAGCAGCTACTGCGCGCACCTCGGCACCGCGTCGAAGGCGCCCTTGAAGTCCTCGGAGTACATCGGCAGCATCTCCTCCCCCGGCACCGCAGCCGAGGGCGAGCACACCGACCACACCGGTCACGCCGATGACGCCGATGCTTCCGGCAGCACCGAGCGGGCGGCCGACGAGGCGGGCACCACCGACCCGATCGCGCTGTCCTACGCCGACCAGCGGGCCTGCCCCCACAACCTCAACCTGATCGCGGTCTTCGGCGACCGCACGCCGAAGAACGGCTCGATCAGCTGTGACAGCAAGTTCTGCGGCATCCAGATCGTCGGCACCGGCCGCAAGATGACCGACGTCGTGATCGACAACGACTTCCACAAGCTCAACGCGATCCGGCTGGACCGCGCCGGCGGCGCCGTGGTCCGCAACCTCACCGTCCAGCAGTCCGAGTTCAACGCCGTGTACGTCCTGGAGACCGACGGCTTCCTGCTCGACAGGATCACCGCGCGCGGCAACGACGAGTACGGCATCCTCGCCTTCGCCAGCGACCACGGCCTGATCCAGCGTTCCGACGCGTTCTACAACGGCGACTCCGGGATCTACCCGGGGTCAGGCTCGGACCTCAACGCCGACAACAGCTCGATCGTGCCCACCCGCTACGCCATCGAGATCCGGCGCAACCGCAGCCACGACAACACGCTCGGGTACTCCGGCACCGCCGGCAACTCGATCTGGGCCCACCACAACAAGTTCTACGACAACGCCACCGGTATCGCCACGGACTCGTTGTTCCCCGGCCACCCGGGACTGCCGCAGGACCACGCGCGCTGGAGCGACAACGAGATCTACTCCAACAACAACAACTACTACGCGAAGTTCGTCGACACCGGCGTCTGTGCGAAGCCGATGGAGGAGCGCGGCTACATCGACGGGACCGTCTGCCCGGTGATCCCCACCCCGGTGGGGACGGGGGTGCTCATCGCCGGCGGCAACTTCAACGCGACCCACCACAACTGGATCTACGACAACTGGCGCTACGGCACCATGCAGTTCTGGGTGCCGGCGCCGTTGCGCGACGAGTACGACCCGGCCAAGCTCTTCGACACCTCGCACGGCAACCAGACGACCGACAACCTGATGGGGATCGCGCCCGACGGCTCCGTGCACCACAACGGCATCGACCACTGGTGGGACGACCAGGGCGGCGGCAACTGCTGGCAGGGCAACACCTACTCGCGAGGCACCCAGACAGACAACTTCACCGTGCCGCCACCGTCGTGCGCCTCCGGCGGCTCGGTCAACACCCCGGGCCTCCCGGTCAAGGACGCCGGCTTCCTCTCCTGCAGCCAGTACGACCGCAGCGATCCGACACTGCGCCACCCGCCGGGCTGCGAGTGGTTCGACGACCCCGCGCAGCCGGGTGCTCGCGAGGGCGTGACCGACCCGAGGCCGGTGGCCGCCCCGCAGGAGCAGGGCCTGCTCGTGGGGCTCCCGCTGCTGGCCGTGGTGGGCCTGCTCGGCACGCTGGGGCTGGTCCGGAGGCGGCGTGCTGCGTAGGGGCGTGGCGGCAGTCGTCGTGCTGGTGGGGCTGGTGCTCGCCGGCGGTGTCGCCGCCGCCAGCGGCACCCCCGACCTGGAGGCGTCCGCGCCCACGTCGGTCGCCGGCACCGACGCCACCGCGGTGTTCGAGGTCGGGGACCGGACGATCCGGCAGGTGCGCTACGACGACGCCGGGACCCTGCGCTACACGTTCCGGGTCGCCAACCAGGGCCGGTTCCCGGTCACGGTGCTGGGGCTCGCCCCGGGTCAGGCGGACCCCCGGCTCTTCTCCTACGCCGGGCTGACCGGCCCCCAGGGCGAGCGCGAGGTCGAGATCGGGGGCGGCGACTCCGTCGAGCTGACGCTGGCCCTCGACATGGGTGGCTGCGAGACCCTGTCCTCGCGCTCCGGCTCCTTCGTCACCGAGGTCCGCCTGCGGACGAGCCAGGCGGGCCTCTTCGAGGACGAGGTGCTGCTCACGCTGCCCGAGCAGCTGCACACCGGCTCGCCCCGCGAGGCCTTCTGCCCCAGCTCGACGGCCACGTCCCGGCCTCCGGGCTAACCCGCATCCGGACCGGCGACCAGTCCGGCGACCTCCTGGGCGCAGCCCCACGACAGGGTGACGCCGGCCCCGCCGTGGCCGTAGCAGTGGACCACCCCGTCGACCCGTTCGAGACGCACCTCGGGACGGGACGGCCGCAGCCCGACCCGGTGCGCCAGGACCTCGGCGCCGGCCAGCTCGGGGACCAGTCGCAGCGCTCGGCGGAGGATCGAGGAGGCGACCTCGGGCGACGGGGTCCGGCTCCACTCCCCCGCGACGTCGGTCCCGCCGAGCACGATGTCGTGGGACCGGGGGACGACGTACGTCGGTCCGGCACCCTCGAGCCACCACCGGTCCAGCCCGACCTGCTCGACGACGACCACCTGCCCCTGCACCGGATGGACGCTCGGGTCGTCCGCCAGGAACCGTGCGGCGATCCCCGTGCAGTTGACCACCACGTCGGCCCCGGTGGGGAGGCCGGTGAGGTTCATCCGGGTGATGGTGCCCCCGCGCTCGAGCACGACCCCGGCCAGCCAGTCCAGGTAGACGGGCATCTCCACCACCGGCGCTCGGAACGTCCAGCCCATCTCGTAGCCGTCCGGCACGAGGAACGTCTCGGCGAGGTCGGGCACGGCGTCGGCCCACCACGGCCGCTCGTGGGTCTCCAACGGGAGCTCGACCCCGGCGCGCATCGTCACCCCTGACTCCGGCGCCTCCACGGCCAGGCGGGCGAAGACCTCGTAGGACGTCCGGGACCAGCCGAGGACCCGGTCGTACGGCAGCGCACGGTAGGGGAACCAGAGCGCGGCCGCCACCGCAGAGGTCGTCTCCCGGGGCAGGTCGCGGGCGATCACGTCCACGCGGTGCCCCTCGGCGAGCAGCTGAGCGGCGCAGGAGAGGCCGACGACCCCCGCGCCGGCGACGATGACCCGGCTCACCGGGTCATCGTCGCAGTTCTAGGCGCCGGCCACGCGAGGAGCGGTCGGATCGGTGGCGTCGGAGCCGCTCTCGCGGGCGACGTACTCCTCGATGTCCTCGAGGTCGTCCTTGTTGCGGGTCACGATCGCGAGCAGGTCGGTCATCGTCGCGACCTCCTCGACCTGCTCCTTGATGAACTTCAAGAACGACATAAGGGTGAGGTCTGCCGCGTGCAACGTCGATTGAACTTTGGGCATCACAGTTCGGAGAGCTTCTTGGAAATGATCTCCGAGTGCTCAATGGCCTGCGCACGCAGGTTCCCATCGGGGTCGAATGTGAGGCCCCCGCGCTCGCGCACTGGGTCGGATGCTGCCGGGGGCACCTTGGTCGACCAGATGGGCAATACCTGACCGCGTTCGACTCGATCCTTGTACTTTTCGTGCTCGAAGAGGGTCCACCGCTTGCGGCCGTACATCTCACCGAGGATCGCGACTACATAGCGCGAGTTCGATTCATAGATCGGGCCCAGGTAGGCCTCAACGTCCTCACCCAAGATCCTGTGCTGCTCGGCGAAGTCATAAAAGACCGAGTGCCCAAGGTCTTCAAGCGCATCACGCATGTGCTCGGCGTAGATGCGGTCCTCGCCGGCAAAAGAAAGCGCCACGTCGTAGTTCTCGTCGTAGTTCTCGTCGTAGTCGACCTTGGTGAATCCCACCTCACGGATGAAGTCGGCCCAGTTGATCGACCGCAGGTAGTAGACCAACATCGGGTCCTCCACGGAGAGCAACCCGGTGTCTCGGCCGTAGTGCAGCAACTTCGAGATGTCTTCCTGCTCGCAAAGAGAGGCTAGGTAACCCCGTTCTCGTACCACGCCGACGCTCTGCTTCTCGTTAGGGTGCTTACGCATCTCGTCGGGGATGTGGATGCTCCACGACTCCGCGTCCGCCAGCCAACGAAGGATGTGCAAGTAGGGTGCCCGGCCACTTGGCCTGAACTTGGTGCCACGGGCGAAGGCGCGCACAGCTGCTCCGAATCGCTCCTTCTGGCGTTCCACAACCTTGCGCTGAACCGCGGTGTACGAGGTGTCGACTTCGACCACGTCGTCGGGCTTCTCAAGGACACCAGCCTCGACGCAGGCTTGCCAGCAGAGCAGCTGAGCTATGTAGAAACTGCCACGAGAGTTCTCAATGATGTGGTCGCGGGCGGCGAGGCGGACGTTGAGGGCAGCTTCACCGGCGTCGACGAGTTCTTGGATCTTGCTCGCTGGCTCGACCTCGAACCTGATGACTTCCATGCGGTTGGCAAGGTCAGGCGCCGATTCGATGAGGGATCGCCCGGCGGCGTTGATCCCAACGATGACGATCTTGCGTTGAGCGTCTTCGCGGTCAGCCGTGATCTTGAGCAAGTCGGCAATGGAGGCCTTGGTCGCGTCTTCCAGCCTATGGAAGTCGTCGATGATGACGGTCCCAGTTGAGGTCATCTCTGGCAGCAACGCGATGTACTCGGCGTCCACAGGGTCGCGAGCGCTCAGGCTGGTGACGGAACTGTCCAGGTTCAGTTCCTCAAGAACCTTCGTGACTGCCGTGGACTTGCCGATCCCTGAAGGCCCCTCAACGATGACTCCCCGTCCAGGCGTGCGTAGACCCACCTTGAGTTGGTTGAAGGACGACGGATGCACGAACGTGTACGTCGGTACGCCTTGAACCTTGAAAACGTCCTCAACCCGGAGTGTCACAGACTCGACCCTACGGTTTCCGAGCAGCGCATGCAGTGCCGCTGCAAGGCAAACTGCGAGTAGCGGAGACCTTCAGGTGTAAGAAATCTCCGGCAGCGAGTCTGTGAGACTACGTCGGCCAGCCCATCCCCGCCTCTCAATCTGCCTGTTTAGGCAGGTCAGCGGCCTGCCACGCGAGGAGCGGTCGGATCGGTGGCGTCGCCGCCGCTCTCGCGGGCGACGTACTCCTCGATGTCCTCGAGGTCGTCCTTGTTGCGGGTCACGATCGCGAGCAGGTCGGTCATCGTCGCGACCTCCTCGACCTGCTCCTTGATGAACCACTGCATGAACTGCTCGGAGGCGAAGTCGTTCTCCTCGCGGGCGATCCGCAGGAGACCGTTGATCTGCTCGGTGACCCGCTTCTCCTGCTCCAGGGCCAGGGCGACCGGCGCGACGACGTCGGCGAACGTCGCGGTGGGAGCCCCCACTCCGGGGATGGTCACCTCCGCGTCGGTGTCCAGGAGGTACTGCACCATCATCAGCGCGTGGTCGCGCTCCTCGAGCGCCTGGGCGTAGAAGAACGCCGCCATCCGCGGCATCGTCTCGGCGTCGTAGTGCACCGCGCAGGCGAGGTACTGGTTGTGGGCGGCGAGCTCGTTGCCGATCTGGGCGTTGAGCGCCTCGACGAAGCGTTCGGCAGCCATCCGGCCTCCTGACGGGTCAGGCGGCCTTCTTGAGCCGCTTCTTGGTCACCTTCTTGCCGTCCACGTGGACGAGCTTGCGCTTCTTGACCGTATACCCCGGCGGCAGCGTGCCCTCCTTGAGCATCCGCAGCGGGCACCGGTCGCACTTCTTCCTCGACGCGCAGCACTCCCGCTTGGGGAGCTTCCGTGCCTTCGCCACGGGCGAGACCCTAGCATCGGCTAAGGGTTGCCTCACCTAATGGTGACCCACGGCACTCAGGGCGTCAGGCCGCGGGCCTTCCGGATCGCGGCGACGATCCCGCCCATGATCTCGGTGAGGCCGAAGTCCTTGGGGGTGTAGACGGCGGCGACGCCGAGCTCGGTGAGCCGGCGCGCGTCGGAGTCCGGGATGATCCCGCCCACGATGACAGGGACGTCGTCCAGCCCTGCGTCGCGCAGCCCGTCGAGCACGGCCGGGACCAGCTCCATGTGCGAGCCGGACAGGATGGAGAGGCCGACGCAGTGGACGTCCTCGGCGACGGCGGCCGAGACGATCTGCTCGGGGGTCAGCCGGATGCCCTGGTAGATCACCTCGAAGCCCGCGTCCCGGGCGCGGACGGCGACCTGCTCGGCGCCGTTGGAGTGGCCGTCCAGGCCGGGCTTGCCGACGAGCAGGCGCAGCCGTCCGCCGAGCTCCTCGCCCGTGGCCCGGACCCGGTCCCGGACAGCGCCCAGCTCGGCCCCCGCGTCGGCCACGCCGACGGCACCGCTCACCCCCGTGGGCGCCCGGAACTCCCCGAAGACCTCGCGCAGCGTGCCGGCCCACTCCCCGGTCGTGGCGCCGGCGCGGGCGGCGCGGAGCGTGGCCTCCATCAGGTTGGCGTCCGTCTTGGCGTCGGCGGCGAGCTGTGCCAGGGCGTCGGTGACCGCGGCCTGGTCCCGCTGGGCCTTCCAGGCCTCGACGCTCGCGAGCGCGGTCCGCTCGGCCTCGGGGTCGGCGGCCATGATCGCGCCGTCGAGGTCGGCCGTGAGCGGCGACGGCTCGGTCGTCTCGTAGATGTTGACGCCGACGACCTTCTCCTCGCCGGACTCGATCGCGGCGCGGCGGGCGGCGTGCGCGCTGACCAGGGCCTGCTTCATGTAGCCGCTCTCGACCGCCGCGATGGCACCGCCCATCGCCTGCACCCGGTCGATCTCGGCCTTGGCGCCCTCAACCAGCTCGGCGACCTTGGCCTCGATCACCGGCGAGCCGTCGAAGATGTCGTCGTACTCGAGGAGGTCGGACTCGAAGGCGAGCACCTGCTGGAGTCGCAGCGACCACTGCTGGTCCCACGGCCGGGGCAGCCCGAGCGCCTCGTTCCAGGCGGGCAGCTGGACGGCGCGGGCCCGGGCCTTCTTGGACAGGGTGACACCCAGCATCTCGAGGACGATGCGCTGGACGTTGTTCTCGGGCTGGGCCTCGGTCAGGCCCAGGGAGTTGACCTGGACGCCGTAGCGGAAGCGGCGCATCTTCTCGTCGGTCACCCCGTACCGCTCCCGGGTGATCTCGTCCCAGAGCTCGACGAAGGCGCGCATCTTGCACATCTCCTCGACGAACCGGACGCCGGCGTTGACGAAGAAGGAGATCCGGCCGACGACCTTCTCGAAGTCGTCCTCGGACACCTGTCCGGAGGCCTTGACCTGGTCGAGCACGGCGATCGCCGTGCAGAGGGCGTAGGCCAGCTCCTGCGTGGGCGTCGCCCCGGCTTCCTGCAGGTGGTAGCTGCAGACGTTGATCGGGTTCCACTTCGGCACCTGGTGGACCGTGTAGGCGATCATGTCCGAGATCAGCCGCAGCGAGTGCTCCGGCGGGAACACGTAGGTCCCGCGGGACAGGTACTCCTTGATGATGTCGTTCTGCGTCGTGCCGGCGAGCTGCGCCGCGACCTCCTCGGCGGTGGCCTTGCCCTCGGGCACGCCCGCCTGCTCCTCGGCCACGACCTGGTAGAGCGCGAGCAGCCACATGGCGGTGGCGTTGATGGTCATGGAGGTGTTCATCCCGGTCAGCGGGATGTCCTCGAAGAGCCGGCGCATCTCCCCCAGGTGCGGGACGGGGACGCCCACCTTGCCGACCTCCCCGCGGGCCAGCGGGGAGTCGGGGTCGTACCCGGTCTGCGTGGGCAGGTCGAAGGCCACGGAGAGACCGGTCTGCCCCTTCGCCAGGTTGGAGCGGTACAGGGCGTTGGACGCCGCGGCGGTCGAGTGCCCGGCGTAGGTGCGCATCACCCACGGGCGGTCCTTCTGAGCCCTCTGTGCCGGGGCCGTCTCTGCCGGGGCCGTGTCATCGGACATGCGTCGAGGGTAGGACGGTTGTTACCGGCCGGTCACCGGTCAGCCGTGAGGGTTATGTCACTGCCGGGTCAGGCCGTGCGCTCGACCTCCACCATCCGGCGCAGGTGGGTCAGGTGCAGCATCCGGCGGACCGGGCCCGTGCAGCCCCGCAGGACGAGGTGGTGCCCCTCGCGGGACGCCTCGCGGGTGGCCACCGCCAGGAGCTTGAGAGCGGTCAGGTCGACCCCGTCGACACCGGACAGGTCGACGACCACGTCGCCCTCGTGGGACCCGAGGAGCTCGTAGATGGCGGTCCGGACCTCCCAGGTGCTGCGCACGTCGAAGTCGCCGCTGAGGACCAGGGTCGATCCGTCCCGCATGATGTCCATGGCTCTCCCGCGTCGCTGGACTCGTCACCCACTATGACGCCGATCACAGGCATTTGGTTGCGTGCCACGCCAGACTTCACCCCGGGGGGTGGGTCGCGGGCGCCGCACTACGCTCAGCGACATGGTCAACCTGACGCGCATCTACACCCGCACCGGCGACGGTGGCGAGACCCGCCTGGGCGACAACAGCGTCACGACCAAGCTCGACCCCCGGCTGCAGGCCTACGCCGACGTCGACGAGGCCAACGCCCACATCGGCGTCGCCGTGGCGGTCGGTGACCTCGACGACGACGTCGTGGCGGTGCTCGTGCACGTGCAGAACGACCTCTTCGACGTCGGTGCCGATCTCTCGACTCCGGTGGTGCCGGACCCGGCCTACCCGCCGCTGCGGGTGGAGCAGGACTACGTCGACCGGCTGGAGGGCTGGTGCGACCACTACAACGCGTCCCTGGAGACGCTCCGCTCGTTCATCCTCAGCGGCGGCACGCCGGCCGCCGCGCACCTGCACGTCGCGCGCACGGTCGTGCGCCGGGCCGAGCGGTCGGCGTGGGCCGCGCACACCGAGCACGCGGACGCGATGAACCCGCTGGCCCTGACGTACCTGAACCGGCTCTCGGACCTGCTCTTCATCCTGGCGAGGTACGCCAACCGGGAGCGCGGCGACGTCCTGTGGGTGCCCGGGGGCGAGAGGTAGGAGCTACCCGCCCAGCAGCACGTAGCCGATCGCGACGAACGCCGCGATGCCGACCAGCCCGAGCCCGAAGACGCCGTACGTGGTCGCCCGCTCGGCCAGGGCATGGCGGCTGGGGCGCAGCTCGGCGGCGCTCACGTCCGGCTGGATCAGGGTGTCGACCGCGCTGCGGGTGCGCTGGAGCCGCTCGTCGACGAACCCGGCGACGGGGCCGAGGTCGCTGTCGTCAGCGGCGTCGAGGTCGCGGCTGGCCTTGATCAGCGTCAGGCCCGCGGTCGCGAGGAGGGCCAGGACGATCATCCCGAGGATCAGCATGTCCTCTACGTTGCCCCACCAGTCACACGAACACCGCATCGCGGGGCGGGTGATTCTCGCTACACCGGCTCGCTGGACCGCTCACGGCGCGGTCCGCGGGTCGCGAAGACCGCCAGCAGCGCCGGCCCCATGAGCACCGCCACGGCCAGCAGCGAGTCGAGGGTGCCGACCGCGTCGCCGAGCGCCCCGAGCAGAGGGGGACCCGCGAGGAATGCCCCGTAGCCGATCGTGGACACGACGCTGACCCGAGCGGCGGCGCGGGAGGACTCGTCGGCGGCCGCGCTCATCCCGACCGGGAAGCCCAGCGAGGCGCCCAGCCCCCACGCCACGATGCCGAGCCCGACCAGGAGCACGTGGTCACCCCGGACGACCAGGGCGATCCCCCCGGCGGCGGTCGTGGCGGTGGCCCACAGGACCGGCGCCCGGCCGAACCGGTCGAGCAGGGACGTGCCGGCCAGCCGGCCCAGCGTCATCGACGAGACGAACACCGCGTAACCCGCGACCCCCACCCAGTGGTCGACGTCGTAGCCGTCGATGAGCGCCAGCGTCAGCCAGTCGTTGGCCGACCCCTCGGCGACCGCGAAGCACAGGATCATCAGTCCCACCGCCAGCGTCCGCGGCTCCAGCCACGCGGTGCCGCTGGACGAGTCGGCCTCCGGGTGGTCCACGGCCGGGAGGAAGGCCCGGGTCTCGCGCAGCATCACCAGCATCCCAGCGATCCCGAGCACCCCGACGTGCAGCAGCATCGGCGCGTCAGCGGCGGTGACGGCGACGCCGACCCCCGCGCCGGCGACGGTGCCGAAGCTGAAGCCGGCGTGGAAGCGGGGCATGACCGAGCGCCCCAGACCGCGCTCGACCTCGGCTCCCTCCACGTTCATCGCGACGTCCCAGGTGCCGGTCGCGACGCCGTAGGCGAACAACCCGAGGGCGGCGACCGGGACCGACGACGCGACCGTCGCGCCGAGGGCACCGACGGTCAGCCCCACGGCGCCGAGCACGGCACCGAGACGGACCACCGCTCCGGCACTGGTCCGGGTGATGAGCCACCCGGTCGACGGCATCGCCAGGATCGACCCGGCGGCGATGGCCAGGAGCAGGAGCCCGAGCCCGCCGTTGCTGAGGTCGAGGCCGCTGCGCACGTCGGGGATCCGGGAGACCAGGCTGGCGAACAGCATCCCGTTGACGACGAACGCCGCCGCCACGGCGTTGCGAGCCGCGAGGACGGTCGTCCCCGGCGGTGACAGCGAGCTCAGCGCGACCAGTCCGTCCCCGGAGTGTGCGACTCCAGCCACGCCTGGAACCCGGTGAGCGACTCGGCGCTCAGGGCCAGCTCGACCTTGCCGTCCGGTGTGGTGCAGGCGATCACCACGTGCCCGGGATAGAGGACGTGGCGCTCGCCCTCGGCGGGTTCACGGCGTCCGTCGTACGACATCCGCGACCGGCCCCACACGTGCTTGGGCCACGGGGAGAGCGAGAAGATCCGGAACCACTCCAGGTTGTCGCCCGAGTAGCGGCCCAGCCCCAGGATCCATCCCTTGCCCGGCGCGGCCGCGGCCGTGCGGTGGCTGAGCTCGAAGGTGCCGCCGTGCCGGGAGAGGACGCGCCGCCGGAGCACCAGCAGACCGCCGTAGAGCAGGACGAGGACGAGCAGCAGGCCGGCTGCATCGAGCAGCCACTGCCACAGCGGCATCCGTCCTCCTTGTCGTGCTCCTTGTCGTGCTGCTGGTCAGGCGCGCTCGGCCGCGCGGATCCGGGCCTCGGCCCGGCGGATCCGCGCGTCGGCGTCGTCGCCGTCGCCGTCCTGGGCCGCCTCGATCTCCGAGCGCTCGGCGCTGACGTCGATGTCCTCGGCAAGCACCGCGTGCTCGGACAGGATGGAGACCCGGTCGCTGGCCACCGAGATGAACCCGCCGTCGACAGCCGCGACGACCTTGTCGCCGTCGACGGTGTCGATCTCCACGACCGCGTCGGCGAGCAGGGAGAGCACGGGCGTGTGACCGCGGAGGATGCCCATCTCACCCTCCACGGTCCTCGCGATGACCATGCTGGCCTCACCCGACCAGACCGTCCGGTCGGCCGCGACGAGCTGCACCGTCAGAGCATCAGCCATGACGTCTTACTCCAGACCCTTCTGGATGTCGGCCCACTTGCGCTCGACGTCGTCGAGGCCACCGCACATGAAGAACGCCTGCTCGGCGACGTGGTCGTACTCGCCGTCGGCGATCTTGTTGAACGCCTCGATCGTCTCGGCGATCGGCACCGTCGAGCCCTCCAAGCCGGTGAACTGCTTGGCGACGTAGGTGTTCTGCGACAGGAAGCGCTGGATGCGGCGCGCCCGGCTGACGATGATCTTGTCCTCCTCGGACAGCTCGTCGACACCGAGGATCGCGATGATGTCCTGCAGCTCCTTGTTGCGCTGGAGGATCTGCTTGATCCGGATCGCGCAGTCGTAGTGCGCCTGGCCGATGTACTGCGCGTCCAGGATCCGCGAGGTCGACGTCAGCGGGTCGACCGCCGGGTAGATCCCGAGGGACGCGATCTCACGCGACAGCTCGGTGGTCGCGTCGAGGTGCGCGAACGTGGCCGCCGGGGCCGGGTCGGTGTAGTCGTCGGCCGGCACGTAGATCGCCTGGAGCGAGGTGATCGAGTGGCCACGGGTCGAGGTGATCCGCTCCTGGAGCGTGCCCATCTCGTCGGCGAGGTTGGGCTGGTAGCCCACCGCGGACGGCATCCGGCCGAGCAGCGTCGACACCTCGGAACCGGCCTGCGTGAACCGGAAGATGTTGTCGATGAAGAGCAGCACGTCCTGGTTCTGGACGTCGCGGAAGTACTCCGCCATGGTCAGCGCCGACAGCGCGACCCGCAGCCGGGTGCCCGGCGGCTCGTCCATCTGACCGAAGACGAGGGCGGTCTGGCCGATGACGCCGGCCTCCTCCATCTCCACGATCAGGTCGTTGCCCTCGCGGGTGCGCTCGCCGACTCCGGCGAACACCGACACACCACCGTGGTCGCGGGCGACCCGGGCGATCATCTCCTGGATCAGCACGGTCTTGCCCACGCCGGCACCGCCGAACAGGCCGATCTTGCCGCCCTGGACGTACGGCGCCAGCAGGTCGATGACCTTGATGCCGGTCTCGAACATCTGGGTCTTGGACTCCAGC
>NZ_JAEMSS010000121.1 GCF_016462705.1 Nocardioides sp.
GCCGTGACCCTCCCGCCCTGGCCGCTCGTCGGCCGGGACCGCCAGCTGGCGACCCTCCTCGAGGCGTGGGCCCGCGCGGAGTCCGGCGTCCCGGCCTTCGCCGCGCTCACCGGGGAGCCGGGCATCGGCAAGTCCCGACTCGCCGCGGAGCTCGCCGGCCACGTGGTGGGGCGCGGGGGCCGGGTGCTGGTCGGCCGCTGCTCCCAGGACGACGGCGCGCCCGCGCTCTGGCCGTGGCAGCAGGTGCTCGAGCAGCTCGGCGAGGAGCTCGAGGAGGGTGGTGAGGAGGACGAGGGCGCGGAGTTCCGGGTCCGCGAGGGGCTGACCCGCCGGGTCGCCGACGCCGCCGCGGCCGAGCCGGTGCTGCTCGTGCTCGAGGACCTGCACTGGGCCGACGTCGCCAGCCTCCGGGTGCTGCGGATGCTCGTCGACACCGTCACCACGGGGCGGCTGCTCGTCGTCTCGACCTGGCGCGCCCACCCGGAGCCGACCGGCGCGCTCGCCGACGTCGCGGAGTCCCTGGCCCGCCGCCACGTGGACCGGCTGGAGCTGACCGGCCTCGGTGCCACCGACGTGGCCGCGGTGGTCGGCGCGGTCGCCAGCGTCGTGCCGGACGACGACCAGTCGCAGCGGCTGGCCGACCGCACCGACGGCAACCCGTTCTTCCTCGTCGAGTACGCGCGGCTCGCCCGCGACGGCGGCGACCTCACCGCCCTGCTCGAGGGCGCCGACCCCCCGACCGCGGTCACCGACGTGCTCTCCCGACGGCTGGCGAGGCTGCCCGACGACACCCGCGCCTTGCTGCGCTGGGCGGCGGTGCTGGGCCGGCGGTTCTCCCTCGCCGACCTCGCCGCGGTCGCCGAGCTGCACGAGGACGACGTGCTCGACCGGCTCGACCCCGGGATCGACGCGGGGCTGGTGCGCGAGGCGGGGGCCGACGGCTTCACCTTCGCGCACGCCCTGGTGCGGGACACCGTGACCGCGGCGACCAGCTCGGCCCGGACGGCGCGGGCGCACGCCCGGGCGGCCGAGGTGCTCGAGTCCCGCCCCGGCCGCGAGAGCGAGGTCGCGCAGCACTGGCGGGCCGCCGGCCCGGTGTACGTCGCCCGCGCCTGGCGCGCCGCCGCGGCCGCCGCCGCCGTGGCCCGCCGCCGGCACGCCTCGGACGCCGCGGTGGAGCTGCTCACCGCCGCGCTGGACGCGGTCGCGCTGGACGCCGACGCCGGCCCCGAGGACCGCTACGAGCTGCTGATGGAGCTCGCCGAGGTCTACCGCTGGACGGGCGACCGGCTGAGCCTCGTCGAGGTCGTCGAGGCCGCGATCGGCGTCGCCGACGAGGTCGGGGACGTCGAGCTGCTCGCGCGCGCCGGCACCGGCCTCACCCGGGGCGCCCTGTGGCAGTCGCCGCGGCACGGCGACCAGCACGTCGTCATCGTCGACGCGCTGCGCCGGGCGCTGGCGCGGCTGCCCGAGGAGGACTCCACGCTGCGCTCGCGCGTCCTGCTCGCGATGTCGACCGAGCTCTACTACGTGGTCACCGCCGAGGAGCGCGAGGCGCTGGCCGACGCGGGTCTGGAGATGGCCCGCCGGCTCGGCGACGCCGAGCTGCTGCTCGAGGCCTGCGAGGTGTGGGTGGTGGGCGCCTGGCGCCCGGTCACGACGCAGCGGCGGGTCGAGGTGGCGGAGGAGGGGGTGCGGCTGGCCCGCGAGCTCGGCCGCGAACGGTCCTACGTCGTGTGCCTGACCCTGCTCGCGGTCGCGCTGGGCGAGCTCGGCGAGCGAGCCAGGCAGCGGGAGGTGCTGGCGCTCGCCTTCCCCGAGGCCCGCCGCCTGCACCTGCCCTACGCCCTGCTCGTGCTGGAGACGATGCAGATCCCCTGGCTCGGCATGGAGGGCCGGCTCACCGAGCTGAAGGACGCCCTCGACCGCGTCGTCGAGATGACGGCGACGATGCGCCTCCCCCAGGCCGAGGACGGCGTGACGGGCGCGGTCGGCTCGCTGCTGCTGTGGGAGAACCGGGTCGACGAGCTCGCCGACCTGCTCACGGTCACCGCCGAGGGGCCGCTGCCCACCACGGCTCTGCAGGCCGCCATGTACTGCCGGATCGGCCGGGTCGACCGGGCCCGCGCCGTCGTGGCGGAGCAGGGTCCGATCGACCTGTCGGCCGACAACTGGTTCTCGATGCTCAACTGGGGTTCCGCCGCCGAGGCGGCCGCCGGGCTGGGCGACCGCGCCCTGGCGGCGCGCGCCTACGAGCGGCTCGCGCCCTTCGCGCACCACACCTGCGTGGCCGGCTCCGGCCTGTGCATCGGCCCCGTCACGGCGTTCCTCGCCCTGGCCGCGTGGGCGGCCGGCGAGACCGAGCTCGCGACGCGGCACGCCGACCGGGCCGAGGCGCAGTGCGCGGAGTGGGGCGTCCCCCTCGCGGCACGCTGGCTGCAGGAGCAGCGGCAGCGCTACGGCTTCTGACCCGGCCGGCGCCGCCGTACGGCGTCCGGTCAGCGCACCTCCACCGGCCCGGTCAGGTGGGCGAGCGCCCGGCGCTGGTGCCGCCGGAACCGGCCGCGGGTGAGCACCCACATCACCTGGTGAGTCCGGCCGCCGGGCTCGGCGAAGAAGTCGTCGCGCAGGGCCGCCGGGACGCCCTCGACCACCCACGGCACCAGCGAGAGCAGGGTGCGGAGCGGGAGCTTCGCCTTGAAGTGCTCCTCCTCGATCGCCCGCCACTCCGCGTCGGTCAGGTGCCGCTGGATGATCGCGATCGCCTCGGTCTCCTCGTGCTTGAGGTGCTCGCCGAGCTCGGCGCGTGCTGCGGCCAGGCGGACGGCGAGCGTGGCCCGCGCGTCCTCGTCCGCGTGCTCGCGGAGCCGGTCGAACCCGGCGCCGCAGGCGGCGAGCATCGGGTCGATCCCCTCGTGCTCGGCCTCCATCGCCTCCAGCACCTCGGTCTCCTCGACCGTGGCGACCTCGAGCAGCCGGGGCCACAGGCCGCGGTCCTCCCCGCCGTGGTGGTGGTGCAGCGCCTCGGCGAACAGCGCCCACCGGTCGGCCAGGGCGACCCAGGCACGGCGGTCGGGCGCCGGCGTCACCGCCGCGGCCGCGGCCAGCACCGCCAGGTCGCGCCGGAACGCGTGGTGCATCACGTACATCATCCGCATGTCGACCGGGCCCGGGTGGGCGGCGGTCTGTCCGGGCAGCCGGATCTGGGTGGGCCAGGCGTCCTGGGCGGTCGTGGCTGTCGTGGCTGCCGTGGCGGTGGGGTGCTGGGTCTCGGTCATCGCAGTCGGTCCTCTCGGTGTGGTGGTGGACCCAGGCTGGGCCGAGCCGCTTCACCTGCGGTTGCAGCTGACTTAAGCCGTCCGCGGTCGTGGCCGGCGGCAGCCGCAAGTCCGGTCCAAGTGCTCCGCAAGCGACGCGCGGGACGGTCCTCGCACAGACCGACCTGACACCGATACGCACCAAGGAGCACGACCATGAACCGCACCCTCGACCGCCTCGGCCGCTTCTCCGCCGGCCACCCGTGGCGCGCGCTCGCCCTCTGGGCGGTCGTGCTGACCGCGGTGATCGGGCTGGCCGCCACCGTCGGCGGCCCCGCCCAGGAGAACTGGGACGTCGACAACGCTCGCGCGCAGCAGGGCATCGAGCAGCTGCGCGAGCACCTGCCGGCCGCCGGGAACGCCAGCGCCCAGGTCGTCGTCCACGACGACGCCGCCCTCGACCAGGGCACCCTGACCGACCTGGGCGAGGACCTCGCCGGGCTCGACCACGTCCTGAGCGTCGCGCCGCCGCGGATGTCCGCGGACGGCGACACGGCGCTCGTCACCGTGGCCTACGACGTCCCCGTCACCCATCGCGACCTGATGGGCAAGCTCGACCCGCTCGAGGACGCCGTGGCGCCCTACCGCGACGCCGGCCTGCAGGTCGAGCTGGGCGGCGAGCTGCCCGGCACCGCCGCCGCCCCGATGGAGGGCCGCGGCGAGATGATCGGCATCGTCGCGGCGCTGCTCATCCTGCTGCTGATGTTCCGGTCGGTCGTCGCCGCGGGCCTACCTGTGGTCGTCGCGGTGCTCGGCCTCGGCCTGGGCCTGACCGGCGTCACGGTGCTCTGCGGCCTGATGGACGTCAGCCCCACCGCCCCCACCGTCGCCGCGATGGTCGGCCTCGGCGTGGGCATCGACTACGCGCTGCTGATGCTGACCCGGATCCTCGAGCACCTGCGCTCCGGCGAGGGGTTCGTCGACGCGGCCGCGCACGCCGCGACCACGGCCGGCCGCTCGGTCGTGCTGGCCGGCACCACCGTGCTGGTCTCCCTGCTGGGCCTGAAGCTCTCCGGCGTCCCGACCCTGGAGGCCTTCGGCTTCACCACCGCGGTCGCCGTGGTGGCGGTCATGTTCACCGCGCTGGTGCTGGTGCCCGCACTCGGCTCCCTGCTCCGCAAGCGGCTCACCCCGCGTGCCGTCCGCCGCGGCCGCACCTCGCGCCCTGCGGGGCTGCGGGCCGAGCGCTGGGCCCGCCGGATCGCCGGCCGTCCCGTCCCGTGGCTGATCGCCGGCGCGACCCTCATGCTGGTGCTGGCGGCGCCGGTGCTCGACATGCGCACCTGGCCGCAGTCGGGCGGCGACGGCATCGGCGACACCACCACCCGCCGGGCCTTCGACCTGGTCTCCTCCGAGATCGGGGCCGGCGCCAACGCCCCGCTGCAGGTCGTCGTCGACCTCGCCCGGGCCGGCCAGCAGGGCGTCGCCGACGTGACCCGGACGCTCGAAGGTCGCGACGACGTCGCCACCGTGGCGCCGCCGGTCGTGTCGGACGACGGTGCGATCGCCGTGGTGAGCGCGGAGTCGGCGTACGCCGACAACGACCCGCGCAGCGCCGAGCTCGTCAGCGACCTGCGGGCCGAGCTGCCCGACGGGGTCGAGGTGACCGGCAACCTGGCGCTGTTCGCCGACATCGCCGACCTGCTGGCCGTCCGGCTCTGGCTGGTGATCGGGTTCGTGGTGCTGATCTCGGTGGTGCTGCTGACCATGATGTTCCGCTCGGTCGCGGTGCCGCTGAAGGCCGCGGTCATGAACCTGCTCAGCGTCGGCGCGGCGTACGGCGTGCTCACCGCCGTGTTCCAGTGGGGCTGGGGCCTGGAGCTGCTCGGGATCGACCACGCCCGGCCGATCTCCTCGTGGCTCCCGATCCTGATGTTCACCGTGCTGTTCGGGCTCTCCATGGACTACGAGGTGTTCCTGCTCTCACGGGTCAAGGAGGACTACGACCTGACCGGTGACCCGCACGGCAGCGTCGCCCGCGGGCTGGCCTCGACCAGCCGGGTGATCACCGCGGCTGCCGCGATCATGGTGATGGTGTTCCTCGGGTTCGTCACCGAGATGGACGCACTGATCCGGATGCTCGGGTTCGGCATGGGCGTGGCGATCCTGCTCGACGCCACCATCGTCCGGATGGTCCTGGTGCCGGCCACGATGAGCCTGCTCGGCCACCGCAACTGGTGGCTGCCGGGCTGGCTCGACCGGGTCCTCCCCCGGCTGGGCCCCGAGGGCCACGCGCCCGCGGCGCCGGCCACCCGCCTGCCGGACCGCGAGGCGGAGCTGGAGTCCGTCGGCTGACCACGCCCCGGGCCGAGCTGGTCAGCCGGCGCCGCGGGACTCGGCCCAGCGGCGCATCCAGTAGCGGAACCAGCTCGGCCCGTAGGGGACGTAGACCCGCACGGGCACGCCACGCGCGACGAACCGTGACAGCCGCTCGGGCCGAACGCCCAGGAGCTGCTCCATCGGCACGGGGCCCAGCGCCTCGAGGACCGCCTCACACATGACGTCGTCGTGGGAGGCGATCGAGAAGTCAGCGGCTCGCCGGGCCAGGTCGTGCGCCAGCCGCAGGAACGCCACGTCGGTGGCCGGGCCGTAGGGGTGCGCGACGTGCCGGCTCTCGACGTACGCCCCCTTCACGAGGCGGACGTGGAGCCCGGCGTCGACGAGCCTGGCGACGTCGTCGCCCGACCGGAGGAGGTTGGCCTGGATCGTGGCGCCGAGACGGGGTGCGTGCGAGACGGCGACCGAGGTGACGCAGTGGAGCACCGCGTCGGTGCGTGCCGCGTCCTCGGCGCCCACCTGGAGGCGCTGGCCGGGCCGGAGCGCAGTCGCGATCTCGGCCAGCCGATCCGCACAGGCGGCCGGGTCGAGGTCCAGACCGAGATGGGTCAGGTCGACGGAGAGCCACGTGTGGCCGGCGACCGCGTTCGCGAGCCGTCGGTACTCCCCCACGACGGCGTCGATCTGCCGGGGGTCGACCTCGAGCTCGCCGAACCGGTCGATCGACGCTGACACGCCCTGGGTGTGGAGCCGGTCGGCGACGGCCAGGGCGTCCTGGGCCGAGTCACCCGCCAGGTAGGTCGCGGCTGCCCGCCGCGCGAGCGCCTCGGTGGGTGGCAGGGCGCGGACCGCTCGCTCCCAGGCCTGGCTCGTGGCCAGCTTGAACAGCAGGGTCCGGTCCAGGCCCACGGGACGACCGCCGTCAGGTCCGCGGCCGCGTGGTGGCGATGAAGTCGGCGACGAGCCGCGCGAACAGCGCCGGGTCGTCCTCGTGCGGGTAGTGACCGGCGCCGGGGACGATCTCGAACCGGCAGTCGGGGATGAGCTCGGCGGCGGCGTGGCCGTGGCTGCTCGGGATCATCTTGTCCTTCTCGCCCCACACGATCAGGGTGGGCAGTCCGTCGGCGAGGTGGAGCCGCTCGGTGGCGTTGATCCCCTGCCCGCCGGGCTCGATGACCGCGTTGATCGTGGCCAGGAAGGACCGCCGGGTCTCGGGGTCGTCGAGGGTGGCCATCTGCCGGACCATGTAGGGCAGGTCGTTCCAGACCAGGCCGGCCAGCGGGCGGACGAACCGTCCGGCCGCGGCGACGTGCCGCTGGTGCTGGATCCTGGTGACACCGGCGAGCGCCAGGCCGGCGCCGGGCACCGACAGCGCCCGCAGCATCGGCGTGACCTCACGCCCGAGACCTCCGCTGCCCACGAGGACCAGGCGCTCGCAGCGCTCGGGGAACTGGTACATGAACTGCATGGCGATCCCGCCGCCGAGGGAGTGCCCCACGATGGTGGCGGTCCGGACGTCAAGCTCGTCGAGGACGTCGCGGACCGACGAGGCCAGCGAGCCGAGGGAGTAGTCGCCGCGCATCCGGGCGGACGACCCGTGACCCGGCAGGTCGACGGCGATCACGTCGCAGGTGCGGGCCAGGTCGTCGAACACCGGGTCCCAGGTCTCGAGCGACCCGGCCATGCCGTGGATCAGGACGACCGACGGTCCGGTCCCTGCGCGGCGTACGGCGAGGTGCCGGCCGTGCCACGGCAGCAGTTCGGCTGGTGCGAGGGTCATGCATCGCCTATCGCTCGGGAGGACCGGGGAGCGGTGTCGATCCTAGGTCGACCGATCGGTGCCACCATGATCGCCATGGAGGTCGAGCTCGCCGAGGTCCGCGACTTCCTGGCCCGGCACGCCCCGTTCGACGCGCTCCCCGGCGCGGTGCTGGCCCGGCTGCCGCGCCGGTGCACGCTGCGCTACGCCCGCCGCGGCACCGTGGTGCTCGACGCCGGCGACCACGGCGACGGCCTCTACCTCGTCCGCTCGGGCACGGTGGAGGTGCGCGACGAGACCGGGGACCTGGTGGACCGGGCCGGCACGGGGGGCGCGTTCGGGATGAGCTCGCTGCTGGAGCACCGGCCCACGCGCTACCGGTGCACCGCTGTCGAGGACACTCTGCTGCTGGTGCTCGAGCCCGGCGCGTTCGACGAGCTGTGCCAGGCGCACCCCGACTTCGCGACGTTCTACGCCGCCACCCACCACGCCCGGCTCTCCCGGGCGATCCACAACCTGCAGCGGGCCACGACCGGGAGCACGGCGTTGAGCACCCGGGTCGGCGACCTGGTCACCCGGGCACCCGTCACCGCCGCGCTCACCGCCACCGTCGGGGACGCCGCGTCCGCGATGTCCGAGGCCGGGGTCTCCAGCATCCTCGTGGTCGAGGGGGACGACCTTCGCGGCATCGTGACCGACCGCGACCTGCGCAACCGGGTGCTCGCGGCCGGCCTCGACCGGGACCGGCCGGTGCGCGAGATCATGACGGCCGACCCGGTCACGCTGACCGCGGACGCGCTGGCCTTCGAGGCGCTGCTGGAGATGGTCAGCCGGGACATCCACCACCTGCCCGTCGTCGACGACGCCGGCCGTCCGCTCGGACTGGTCACCACGACCGACCTGGTCCGCCTCGAGAACGCCAACCCGGTCTACCTGGCCGCCGAGATCGGGGGCCGGTCGACGCTGGCGGGGGTCGTCGAGGAGGCACGCAGCATCCCGGCGGCGCTCGGGCAGCTGCTCGAGAGGGACGTCTCGGCCGCGGACGTCGCGCGGGTCGCGACCGCGCTCGGCGACGCCGTACGACGCCGGGTCGTCACGCTGGTCGAGGCCGACCTCGGCCCGCCGCCGGCGGCGTACAGCTGGGTCGTGCTCGGCTCCGCCGCCCGCGAGGAGGAGGGGCTCTCGGCCGACCAGGACCACGCTCTCGTGCTGGGAGCGGCGGTGGACGGCGCCGGCGAGGCGTGGTTCGCCGAGCTGGCCGAGCGGGTCACCACGGCGCTGGAGGACGCGGGCTGGCCGCGCTGCCAAGGGGGCGTGATGGCCACCAACCCCCGGTGGCGGCTCACCGTCGAGGACTGGCGGCGGCAGTTCGACCGGTGGTCGCACGAGCCGGACCCCGACGCGGTCCTGCACTCGGCGATCTTCCACGACCTGCGGCACCTCGCCGGCGACCGGCGGCTGGCCGAGCAGGTGCACGGCTACTCGGTCTCGACCGCCTCGTCCCTGCTGCTCGGCCACCTGTCCCGCCAGGCCCTGTCGATGCGGCCGCCCCTCGGGTTCTTCCGTGGGCTGGTGCTGGAGCGGCACGGCGACCACCGGGACACCCTCGACATCAAGCGCCCGATCTCCGCGGTCGTCCAGCTCGCCCGGGTCCACGCGCTGCGGGCCGGTTCCCCGGCGCTGTCCACGAGGGCCCGCCTCGATGCTGCCGCCGAGGCCCGGATCATCGACCCGGGGACGGCCGCCGACCTCCTCGACGCCCTGGAGCTGATGTCCTACCTGCGCCTGCACCACCAGGCGACCCAGGCGCGCCTGGGGCACCCACCGGACAACCACGTCGCGCCCGCGGACCTCACCGAGCGACAGCGCCGCCACCTCAAGGACGCCTTCGAGATCGTCCGGTCCGCCCAGCAGCACCTGTCCCGCCACCTTCCGCCGGGGTTCGAGTGAGGGCACGGCTGCGCTTCCGCCGGCCCCGTCGTCGCGAGCCCGAGCACTACCCGCCCGGGCCGCTGCGGGAGCTGGCCGCCGCACCACCCGCCGGCGACCACACCCCGGTGGCCGCGGTGGCCTTCCTCGCCCTCGACGTGGAGACGACCGGGCTCGACCCGCGCACCGACCACCTGCTGTCGGTCGGGTGGGTGCCGGTGGTCGGCCGGGAGGTCGTGCTGGCGGAGGCCTGTGAGATCACGATCCGGCCGCCCGGCGAGGTGGACGTCGGACCCTCCGCGACGTTCCACCGGCTCACCGACGACCAGCTCGCCGAGGCGGCTCCCCTGTCGGAGGTGCTCCCCCGCCTGCTGGCCGCCCTGCGCGGCCGGGTGCTGCTCGCCCACCACGCCCCGCTCGAGCTGGGGTTCCTCGCCGAGGCCAGCCTGGCGGCGTACGGCGCCCGCCCGACGGTGACCGCCGTGGACACGCTGGCCCTGCAGCAGCGCCTCCTGCCCGACCACGACCGGGAGGTCGACGGCGTGCTGCGCCTGGACGCCGCCAGGCGGGCCTACGGCCTGCCCCGCTACACCGCCCACCACGCGCTCACCGACGCGCTCGCCGCCGGCGAGCTGTTCCTCGCCCAGGTCGCCGAGCTGGAGAGGAGACTGGGCCGGGAGGTGCGGCTCGGCGACCTGTCCCCGGCGCACTCGGGGTAGGACCACCGCGCAGCCTCCTCGCCGCGCCTCCCCGTTGGGGGTCATGGGTCGTCACGGAGGCGGCTGCACGAACGAGCGTGCCGGCCGGCGGGGTGAGCCCATGGCCTCCGGCGCGGCGAGTCGGCTGCTTCATCCCCGAAACGAGCGCGCCCGACGACGCGTTCGAACGGCGCATCCGTCGACCCTGTCCTTCGGCTGCGTCCATGATCGGGAGATCCGGCGATCGCCCCTCACAATTTCCAGATCCACCTCGATCTGGAAATGGGTGCGTACGATCGCGTCGGCGGGGAGGTGGCATGGGCCGGACAGGCAACCTGAGTGCGCTCGACGACGAGACACCGCTCAACGGTCCCCGCATCGATGTCGCCGTCCGAGTGGGGTGGGTGCTGCGGATGGCACGGCTCGTCACCTCCGACGCCGGCCCCCTGACCTTGGACGAGGTCGCCTCCCGGGCGGGCTCCAACACCACGCGACTCCACCGTCTCGAGACGGGCCGGCTGCGCGAGGGTCGGCTGGTCGACGGCTACGAGCGCGCGCTCGGGCTGCCGACCGGCGCCCTGCGGGCACCGATCGACGTGATCTGCCGCGGTTTCGCCTACGCCCCCTCGGAGCGGGATCCGGGCCCTCCGGTGACGTCGGTGCGCGACATGTCCAGGCTCACGGACCGGGTGTCCCAGCCCGGCGCGACCGGAGGGCACTGGCTCACGTGGGCTCGCGCCCTCGCTCAGCCTGGCGCCATCGGCCTGCCCGAGCAGCTGGCCGGCGAGCTGGTCCGGACCTTGACCAGCGAGCTGGCGCGGTCGGTCGCCCACGCCTACCCGACCCGCTACGAAGCCCTGGCCCTGGTGCGCTGCAGTGCCTACGGACACCTGGTCCTGGAGGTCGCGCAGGAGGTCGTGAGCGACCCGCACGTGCAGGTCCTCTACGACCTGATGAGCGCCGTCGGCGAGGCGCCCACGAACGACGCGATCAGCTGGTGCCTCGAGCTCCTCGACCAGACCCGCGAGCCCCTCGTGGTCGGCGGCGCCCTGGCACTGGAGAACATGGCCGAGGTCTCGGGGCGCCCCGACTTCTGGGCCGGTCTGGTCGACAGCCTGGTCGACGCGGCGGACCGGCACCCCGCCGGCTCTGTCCAGCACCACTGGCTCTCCCACCTGCTGCGACTGGTGCCCCGCCCCCTGACGGAACGGTCCGCCCGACGGCCACGGCGGCCGCTCGCGCCCGCGGCGGACATGCCCGACTGGTCCCGGACCCGGTTGAACCGGCACTGGTCGGACTGCCAGGTCAGGGCACACTCGGTCACCGACTCCCTCGGGCTCCCGGACCAGCCGGTCCTCGCGCGACTGCTCTTCGACATCGCCATGGGCCCCCACGAGAGCCGGGCGGTCACCTCCTACATGCTGCTGGGCGCTCTCCCGCGGCTCCGCAAGCCCATCGGCGAGCACGTCGCCGACATCGCCGAGACCCACCCCGACCCCGTGGTGCGCGGCCGGGCCGCGCGACGCCTCGCGGGCACCCTCCACGGGGACCACTCCGCCATCGCCCAGCGCTGGATCACCGACGGATCACCCGACGAGCGGGACCGAGGCTTCGTCCTGGCCGGCGCGGCTGGCGACCACGTCCCCGAGCCACTCATCCGCGAGGCACTGGCGACCGGGCCGATCGGCCCTCCGCTCTACGCGGCAGGCATGGCCGGCCATGCCTGCCTGCGCTCGCTCGCGGGTCCCCGGTCCCTCCGCCCCGAGGTCCGAGGTGGCGCCCGCTGGTGGCTCAGCCATGGCACCCGGGTCGCCATGTGAGGCGCGACCCCGAGTGACGGGTCGGAGGCAACGAGGTCGACGTCCGCTCAGGACGCCAGCGTGCCGCCGAACACCTGCCAGGCGAGGACGGACTTCGCGGTGAGGCTCAGCACGATGTAGACCCGCTCGCCGAACAGGTAGTCCCGCCAGCGACCGACGGCGCGGTACTGCAGCCACTGGTTGAGGGCGAAGATGTTGAAGAAGACGAACAGCGACACGAAGATCCCGTAGACGAAGCCGGGGGCCGACTCCCCCGACGTCGACCCGGGCGAGACCAGGTAGACCGTGATCGCCAGCCACGGGACCGCGCCGGCCACGCACCCGAAGACGAAGGGCAGCCAGCCCCCGCCGCCCGGTCGCTCGTAGTGCTCCTGCAGCCACCCGAAGAGGATCATCGAGGCGTTCACGCCGAAGAGCGCGACCAGGGCCGCGATGTCGGCGATGCCCACGAGCTGGGCGATCAGCACGATCATCAGCGACGAGGAGAGCGAGTACTCCACCCACCGCGCGGGGTTGCGCTGCCGGCCCAGGTCGTCGACGTACCGGCGCCACCACGCGGTGGCGACGAGGAGGTGCGCGAGGGCGGAGAGCGCCAGGAACCCCGCCACGGCGAGGCCGGTCGGGATGTCGAAGAGGACCACCTGGTCCTCGGGGGTCGTCCCGGGCGGGCCGGCGAGATACTGCGCCGTCACCGGCAGCGCGAAGTCGCTGGCCAGGGCGACCACCGCGACCGCCTGGACCGCGTGCAGCGCGGCGGCGGCCAGGTTGGCCCGGCGCAGCCGGGTGGTCGTGGCGGCGTCGAGTGCGGTCACCGTCTCGTCACGCACAGGTCGCTGCGTCCGCCGCGGCCAGGACCCCCAGCTCCTTGAGCCCCGCGGTCAGCAGGTCGGCCACGGTGGCGGGGGCCACGTCGAGCAGCTCCGCGGCCTCACGGTGGGTGAGCCCGCCGTACACGCACAGGGCGAGGCTCGCGCGCTGGAGCCGGGCGAGCCGGCTCAGCCACACCATCGGGCGGGGCAGCCGCTCCGTGTCCGAGACCGCGGCGGCGGGCACCGCACCGTGGCAGTAGATCGAGCGGGCGAGCACCCGGCGGGCCTGGTCGTCGGACTCCTCGCCCGAGCGGGCCAGGTCGGCCATGGCGAGCGCTACCGCATCGGCCGCCGCGGCATGGCTGCCGAGCAGCGCGCACGCGAGGGAGTAGGCGGACCCGCTGTGGCGGTCCCAGAGGTTCCAGGCGGCTGCCTGGCGGGACCCGGACCCGACCGACCGCAACGACCGCGCGCCGCTGACGACTGGTGCGTGTGTGGTGAGTTCCATGTCGACCGTCCCTCGTGCTGCTCGTCGTCTGCTCGCGCCCCCAGACTGCCTCATGTCGAAGGTTTGCACAAGGTTTGTTTACCCCTAGTCTGTACAAGCCATGTACACGATCAAGCAGGCCGCCCGGCTGACCGGCGTCCCCGAGGCCTCCCTGCGGGCCTGGGAGCGGCGGTACGCCGTCGTCGTCCCGCACCGCAACGCGTCCGGCTACCGGGTCTACGACGAGGCGGCGCTCGCAGCCGTCGCGACCATGCGCCGGCTGGTCGACGACGGCTGGTCCCCCGCCGAGGCCGCGGCCGCGGTGCGCAAC
>NZ_JAEMSS010000285.1 GCF_016462705.1 Nocardioides sp.
AGCGTGATGGGGACCAGGTCGGCGTAGGTCCGGGCGGCGTACGTCGCCTCGAGCCGCGAGTCGAGCTCGTCCAGGTCCAGGCGGCCCTCGCCGGCGGCCTCGCGCAGGATCTCGGCCACCTGGTGCCGCTCCTGGTCCGAGATGCGCAGCTGGGAAGGGTCATCCGGCATGCCTTCCAGGTTAGTCGCACGGAATACTGGTCACTCGTGGCCGCTGAACCCCTGCCGTCCCCCCTGCCGTCCCCCGAGTTCCTCTACTCCGACCTGCTGCCGACGGGTCCGGACGAGACGCCCTACCGGCTCGTGACGACCGAGGGTGTCTCCACCGTCGACGTGGCCGGGCGGACGTTCCTCCAGGTCGAGCCCGAGGCGATCCGGAGGCTCACGGCCGAGGCGATGCATGACATCTCCCACTACCTGCGGCCGGCGCACCTCGCCCAGCTGAGGCGGATCATCGACGACCCCGAGGCCTCCGGCAACGATCGGTTCGTCGCCCTCGACCTGCTCAAGAACGTCAACATCTCGGCGGGTGGCGTCCTGCCGATGTGCCAGGACACCGGCACCGCCATCGTGATGGGCAAGAAGTCCGAGGGGGTGCTGACCGGCGCCGACGACGGTGAGGCGATCTCCCGCGGCGTCTACGACGCCTACACCCGGCTGAACCTGCGGTACTCGCAGCTCGCCCCCCTCACGACGTACGAGGAGAAGAACACGGGCACCAACCTGCCGGCGCAGATCGAGATCTACTCGACGGCGCAGACGTCGGGGAAGCCCGAGTACAAGTTCCTCTTCATGGCCAAGGGCGGCGGCTCGGCCAACAAGTCGTTCCTCTACCAGGAGACGAAGGCGGTGCTGAACCCCACGCGCATGCTGGAGTTCCTGGACGAGAAGATCCGCTCGCTCGGCACGGCCGCCTGTCCGCCCTACCACCTGGCGGTGGTCATCGGCGGCACGTCGGCGGAGCTCGCCCTCAAGACGGCGAAGTACGCCTCGGCGCACTACCTCGACAACCTGCCCACGTCGGGCTCGATGTCCGCGCACGGCTTCCGGGACCTCGACCTCGAGGAGCAGGTCTGGAAGCTGACCCAGTCGTTCGGCATCGGGGCGCAGTTCGGCGGCAAGTACTTCTGCCACGACGTGCGGGTCGTCCGCCTCCCGCGGCACGGTGCGTCCTGCCCGGTCGCACTGGCCGTGTCGTGCTCCGCGGACCGGCAGGCGCTCGGAAAGATCACCGCCGACGGGGTGTTCCTCGAGCAGCTCGAGACCGACCCGGCGCAGTACATGCCCGATGCCGGCATCGCCGACGACATCTCGAGCGGCGCGGTCGTCCAGATCGACCTCAACCGTCCGATGACCGAGATCCTCGCCGAGCTCGCGCAGCACCCCGTGAAGACCCGGCTCTCGCTGACCGGCCCCCTGGTCGTCGCCCGCGACATCGCGCACGCCAAGATCAAGGAGCGGCTGGACGCCGGCGAGGGCATGCCGCAGTACCTCAAGGACCATCCGGTCTACTACGCCGGCCCGGCGAAGACCCCCGAGGGGATGGCCTCCGGGTCGTTCGGGCCGACGACCGCCGGCCGGATGGACTCCTACGTCGAGCAGTTCCAGGCCGCGGGGGGCTCGATGGTGATGCTCGCCAAGGGCAACCGCTCCAAGGCCGTCACCGAGTCGTGCCACACCCATGGCGGCTTCTACCTCGGCTCGATCGGCGGACCGGCGGCGCGGCTCGCCCAGGACTGCATCAAGGACGTGTCCGTCCTCGAGTACGAGGAGCTGGGCATGGAGGCGGTCTGGCGGATCGAGGTCGAGGACTTCCCGGCGTTCATCGTGGTCGACGACAAGGGCAACGACTTCTTCACCGATCCCTCGGGCGCTGTCACCGTCCCCGTCACCGGCCTCCGCGTACGTTCTGCTCAATAGCCGGCACCACCAGGAGGACCCCATGCAGTGCCCCAACGACGGCGCGGTGCTCACCATGAGCGAGCGCAGCGGCATCGAGATCGACTACTGCCCGACCTGCCGCGGCGTGTGGCTGGACCGTGGTGAGCTGGACAAGATCATCGAACGCTCGCTCAGCCAGCCGGGCCCCGCCGCACCGGCCCCCGCTCCCGCGGCGCCGACGCAGCAGTACCAGCAGCCCGCTCCGCAGCAGGGCTACGACCGGGGCGGCTACCAGCAGGGCTACGGCCAGAAGCCCTACAAGAAGCGCAAGGAGAGCTGGCTCAGCGAGCTGTTCGACTGACGGCGAGCTCAGCCCGACAGCCGTGTCGGCGCAAGAGCACCGAGCCAGCGTAGGCGTCGCCCCAGGTCAGGTCAGGAGGGAGCCGCCTCGGACCGGACGGCCTCGGCCGAGGACTGCGCCTCGGACCTGACCGTGTCGGCCGAGCCGGCCGCGGACTCCTTGACCTGCTGCGCGACCTGGGTCGCCTGCTCCTTGGCGTCCGTGGCGACCTGCTGAGCCGTCTGCCTCGCCTCGTCCATGAGCGGCTGTCCGTGCTCCTTGGCCGCCTCCATGGTCCGGTGCGCCGCGGCGGCCTCGGCCTTGCTGGCCGGGAACAGGGATGCGATCACGAGCCCCGCACCGAAGGCCACCAGACCGGCGCCCAGGGGGCTGCCCTGGATCTGGCCCTGGGTGGCGCTGACCGCGGACTGAGCGGTGTCCTTGGCCCCGTCGACCGCACCGCTCGCGGTTCCCGCGGTCGTGGACGTCACCGAGTCCTTCGCGCCCATGACCCGGTCCTTGATCCCGCCGAGGCGCTCCTTGGTGGCCTCCTTGCGTCGTTCCACGATGGCCGAGGGGCTGACCTTGTCCTGGAGGGCGTCGACGTCCGAGGCCATCCGGGTGCGGGTCTGCTCGATCTGGGTCGTCAGTTCTTCTGTGCTCTGGCCCATTGCGCGTCCTCCTTGAGGGTCTGCTGCGTCTTCGGCAGCTCGGGGTTGGCTTCCTTGAGCTTCTTGCGGCCGAGGGCCGCGAGGACCGCGGCCACCGCGGCCCACACCAGTGCGGTGAGGAGCGCGGCGACCTCGATCGGCAGCCAGTTGTCCAGCAGGAACATGAGTGCGGCAGACAGGAACAGCAGCACGAACCAGCCGCTGAACCCGGCGCCGCCGAGCATGCCGGCGCCCGTGCCCACCTTGGTGAGCTCCTCCTTGAGCTCCACCTTCGCGAGCTCGACCTCCTGCTTCATCAACGTCGCGAAGTCGTTGCTCACGTCACTGACGATCTGCCCCAGGCTGCGGTCGTCGGTGGTCCCGACGTGGCTGCCGCCGGTGGGCGACTGGGTCATCGGTCCGCTCCCCCGCTCAGCCCGCCACCGCTGTAGCCGGTCTCGGGACCGTCCGGGACGGTGATGCCGGGGGTGGACGGGATCGAGATGTCCTCCTGGGTCGGCTGACCGGGCAGGCTCGACGCCGTGCGCGGGTCCGGGACGTACGGCGTCGCGGGCGTGGCG
>NZ_JAEMSS010000122.1 GCF_016462705.1 Nocardioides sp.
CGCGGCCTCCGCCGTGACAGGGCGGCGCGCTAACCAACTGCGCTACGGGGCCAGGCTGCTCCACTGCGTGAAGCGTCGTGACTCTAACTTACGGCCTGCGGTCACTCCCAATCGCGGGACCCGGACCTTCCACGGGACTCCCTACAGGAGGATCGGCACCCCCAACGGGATTCGAACCCGTGCTACCGCCGTGAAAGGGCGGGGTCATCGGTGACCCGCCCGCTAGACGATGGGGGCCGGACCTCCTACAGGAGGATCGGCACCCCCAACGGGATTCGAACCCGTGCTACCGCCGTGAAAGGGCGGGGTCCTGGGCCGCTAGACGATGGGGGCCGGACAGCAGGCCCCAGGATAGAGGCGGGACGACGACCCGGCCAAAGCCGACCGGCCGACCGGGAGGCCCACGGTTCGGAACCGACCGCGCTGCTCCTGTAGGGTTTCCACTCGCTCGGGCAGGTAGCTCAGTTGGTACGAGCGTCCGCCTGAAAAGTGGAAGGTCGGCGGTTCGACCCCGCCCCTGCCCACGAGCATCGACGCCCCCGCCGGAAACGGCGGGGGCGTCCTCGTACCGATGGTCTCGCCCCGGTCGGGGGCGCCGGGGAGCGGACTGGGCTAGATTCCTGCGCATGTCGAGGCAGGCGCTGCTGGTTCCCGTCATCGTGGCTGCGCTGGCCGTCGCCGCACCCGTGTCCGCCACGCCCGCGTCACCCGCGCCACCCGCGCCGACCGCGGCGACCGCGGCGCCCGCGGCCGTCGCCACCGTGATCGGCTCCACGGCCGGGGTCCCGGCCGACTGCGCCGAGCAGATGGCTGTCGCTCCGAGCACCATCCACTCCGGCGGCCCCTCCTACACGGTGCCCCACGACGGCGTGATCACGTCCGTCACCCACCAGGCGAACTCCGTTGCCGGTGGCCACATCCGGGTGCTGGTGCTTGCCGGCACCCCCGCGGTCTCGGTGCCCACGACCATCGCCGGGCGGTCGCCCTCCCTCGCGGTCGTCCCGAACACTCTCAACACCTTCGCGGTCCGGATCCCGGTCCTCGCCGGCCAGGTGCTCGGCATCCACGTCGACGTCACCGGACTCGCCTGTGGCGTGATCGGGGTGGCAGGCGACGAGGTCAGCTACCAGGAGCCGTTCGCCGCCGACACGGCCAGCGCCTACACCCCGGCGGACACGGACGCGCCCTATCTCGTCAACCTCGCGGCCACGGTCGAGCCGGACACGGACGTGGACGGCTTCGGCGATGTCACCCAGGACGGGTGCCCCCTCGGTGCCGGCACGCAGGACGCCGCGACGTGCAAGCGGCCGAACACCAAGATCACCAAGGCCCCCGCGGCGGTCTCCGCCTCGCGCATCGTCGCCATCGCGTTCAAGTCCACGGTCCGGCGCTCGACGTTCCAGTGCCAGGTGGACGACAAGCCCTACAAGACGTGCTCCTCGGCGTTCACCAAGCGGTTCTCCCTCGGGAAGCACACGGTCCGGATCCGGGCGACCAGCCGGGTGGGCGTCCCCGAGAAGAAGCCGGCCAAGGTCACCTTCCGCATCACCAAGCCCGATCGCTAGGTCTCCTTCCGCCGGGACCAGGCCAGCAGCACCAGCGCCACGGCGAACAGGCCGGCCGGCACCGCGACGTCGATGCGGCGCGTCGACGTCTCCGGATCCGGCTCCGCGGTCGTGGTCGTGGCCACCTCGTCCCGGGGAGCGCTGCCCGCTGAGACCGATCCGGACGGACCCCCCGTCGGCGTCCCGACCGAGAACCGGACCTCACCGGTGAGCGGGTGGCCGTCCTCGGCGACGACGCGGTAGGCGATGGCGTAGGTGCCCGTGAGGTCGGCGCCGGCCAGCATCTGGGTGACGAGGGCACCCCGCACCTCGGGTTCCCCCTCCGTCACCGCGGCGCCGTCGGGTGCTCGCACGATGACGTACGCCGGCTGCGCCAGGTCCTCGGTGAACTCGAGCGAGACCCGGTCCGGCAACGCGTCCAGCACGTCGCCGTCCTCGGGCGTGGAGGCCAACAGCGTCGCGTGCGCGGCCGCGGGCGACGGGATCGACACCAGGGCCAGCAGCACTCCCAGGGTGACCAGGACCCCGCCGGCGAGCCCGGCGGCGACCCTCACGACCGCGCCTCGGCGGCTGGCGGAGCGGCGCCGAGGAGCCGCTGCCCGACGAACTCCCCCTCCGCCGCACCGGGCGGGACGGCGTAGACGGCGCTCCCGATCGTGGTGACCCACGTGTTGAGCCGGTCGAGCTCGGCCAGCCGGCGCTGGACCGGCACGAACTGGCGACCCACGTCGGCCGCGTAGGCGATGAAGACCAGCCCCGAGTCCTCGCCCGAGGGCCGGGCCGGGTCCGGCACCGCGTAGTTGTAGCCGCGGCGCAGGAACCGCTCCGCCGGGTCGTCGCTGCGCGCCCGGGCGACGTGGCTCGCCGGGTCGATCACGGGGAACCCGAGCCGGTCGGTCGCCTCGAAGTCCGGCTCGTCGTGCTCGCGCGTCCCCGTCAGGGGAGCCCCGTTGTCGAGACGACGGCCGACCACCGCCTCGCGCCCCGCGCGGTCCACCTTGTCCCAGGCCTCCATCCGCGCCCGGATCCGGCGGACCACCATGACCGTGCCGCCCGCGAGCGGCTCGGACGCACGCCAGACGAGCTGGTCGAAGTCCGGGTCGGCCTGGTCGGGGTTCACGGTGCCGTCCACCTGGCCGAGGACGTTCCGCATGGTGGTGCCGTCGGGCTCGGCCCCCCGCGCCCGGCGGAACCCGTGCTGGACCCACCGGAGCCTCGCCAGGCCGACGCAGTCCTTCAGGACCATCCGGCGCGCGTGGGCGACGGTGAGCGGGTCGTCGGCGCAGATCTGCACGGCCACGTCGGTCTGTCCCCAGGCGGGGTCCAGCCGGTCGGTCCCGAAGTCGGGCAGCGCGTCGAAGGCACCTCCGGCGTCGGGCACGAGGTCGGTCATCAGCCTCGGCCCGAACCCGAACGTCATGGTCAGCCGCGCGGGCCTGGCGGCGAGCTCGGGCTCGGTGTCCGCCAGTGCCGGAAGACCCCGGGACAGCCGGGCCGCGTCGTCGCTGAGCAGCCGCATCAGCCGCTCGAGGACGCCTCGGTCCGCCTGGTGCAGGTCGAGCCCCAGCAGCGAGAGGTGCGCCTGGGGTGGGGTCGCGACGCCGGACTGGCGCGGACCGTGGAAGGGCACCGTCTGGTTGCCGAGCTCGGGTTCCGACGCGATGGCGGCAGCGGGGGCGCCCGCGTCCGTCGTACCCGGCGCTCCGGCTGCCCCGACGGCCCCGACGGACCGAGACCCGTCGAGCGCCACGGCGGCCGACCAGCCGGTGCCGGCGCCGCCGAGAGCGGCGGCGCCGGTGCGCAGGACCGCTCGGCGGCCCCATCGTGGATTCACGGCCATCACTCGGACCCGGAGTCCATGTCCATGCCGTCGCCCTGGTACTCCTCGTCCGCGCCCGAGAAGCTCTTGACGGTCGCCTCGACCTCCAGGGTGCTGCCGTCCCCGAGCGTGAGCGTGACCGTGAGGACCTCGCCGGGCGTCGCGGGCCTGGTGAGGCCCATGATCATCAGGTGGTCGCCGCCGGGCGCCAGCTCGTGCTCGCCGCCGGCCGGCACCACGAACCCGCCCTCCTTGGGCTGCATCGCCATGCTGCCGTCGGCGTTCTCCACGGTCTCGTGGAGCTCCATCGTGGACGCGATGTCGCCGCTGGCCGAGGTGACGACCACGTCGGTGTCCCCGGTGTTGACGAGGGTCCCGAACGCGGCGGTCATGCCGCTGTCGGCGGCCTTCACCCACGGGTCGGTCACGGTGAGCGACGCGGCGGCGTCGAGCGTTCCGGACGAGGCGGGGGAAGGGCCTGAGGAGCTGGAGGAGCCTGAGGAGCTGGAGGAGCCGGTGGAGCCGGAGGTGTCGTCCCCGCAGGCGGTGAGCCCGCCGGCGAGCGCGCCGACGACGGCCAACGAGGCGAGGGACGAGCCGAGGCTGCGAGTGGTCAGGTGAGCGGTCATGAACGTGTCCTTCTGTCTGCCTGGGGCGCGCGTCGCCGCAGCGCCCCGAACGAATGAGTAGGACCCGCGCGGCACCGGTCGTCAGACGACCGCGGCGCGGGTGGTACGTCGTCGACCAGGCACGGAGGGCCTGGTCAGGCGGGCAGCGGGGGACCTCGGCGAGGGTGCGGGCCGATGAGCCGGAACAGGGCGGCGGCCGTGGCGTCGTGTCGGACGGGCACCCACAGGGAGGCCCGAGGGGCCACGCTCGCGGCGGGCACCGTCAGCACCTCGGCGAGGCGGCGGCCGAGCAGCGCCACGAGGTCCCACAGCAGGCGCTCGCCATGAGCGAGCCAGAGCGCCACCAGCGCGGCCGCCGTGAGGTGGGCGGCCATCATCGGCGCGTGGGCGGAGAGGTCCTCGACGAGGTGGACCAGGGGCGACGGCGCTCCCGTGCCGACCGGGAGCTGGTCCACGACCGACTGGCCCGACTGGCCCGACTGGCCCGACTGGTAGGCGTCGTGCAGGGACCCGACCCGCTGCCCGTCCACCGTCGGCAGCGAGGCCGTCGGAGGAGCAGCCCCGGGCCCTGGTGACGGCGTCCCGTGGGTCGTCCCGCGGTGACCGGCGGTCAGGGTCAGGGCGACGTGGACCACGGCCTGGCCGGCCACCACGTGCCCGAGCATCGCCCGGCGCGTGATCCGGCGACCGACGACGGGAAGCGACGAGAGGACGGCGACGGCGCCCAGGAACGTGACCCCGGTCGCCCCCGGGAGCAGGCCGTCGGAGCTGACGTGGCCGGCGACACCGAGGAAGATCGTCACCGCGCCGAGCGCGACGGCGCGCGCCCACAGCACGCCCGCGGCCATCCGCCCCTCCACGACCCAGGAGTCTGGCACGGGCACGGACCTGGCCAGCGAACCGGCCACCCGGTCAGCCGACCCCCGCCTGGAACGCCGAGGTGCGGACCTCGCGGGTGTCCGCCCCGCGCAGCACGACCAGGGCCAGCCCCCCGGCGAGGACGCAGCTGACCGCGGCGCCCAGGAACGTCGTGTGCAGCTGGGTGAGGGCGGCGTCCTGGAGGAGCCGGCTGAACTCCGCGCAGCGGCTGTCCCCCGCCCCGCACACCTCCATCGGCTCGGGCAGGTCCGACTGCGCGGCGTAGTAGCGGTGCAGGCCGATCGTGGTCAGCACGCTGATCCCGACCAGCTTGCCCACCGTCCGGGAGACGATCAGCAGCGCGCTGACCAGGCCGTGGACCGACGACCGCGTGGCCGCCAGCAGGGCCGCGTTGACGGGAGCCATCGCCAGCCCGACCCCGAGTCCCGCGGCGACGAGCGGCACCGTGGCCCACGTGTGCTCGAGCGCCTCGAACGGCCAGCGCGACATCCACACGAAGCCACCCGCGGAGACGACCATGCCGAGCGCGGTCACGACCCCGGCGTCCAGGTGCCGGGTGAGCCAACCGCCGAGGAAGGCCCCGACGGGCAGTCCGACGAGGAACCTGAGCAGCACCAGGGCGGCCATCAGCTGCGAGTCGTTGTAGACGGTCAGCCGCGCGAAGATCGGGATGTCGACCAGGGCCGCGATCACCGCCACCCCCACGAAGAAGCTCACCGCGAGCGCGCCCCAGGCCTGCCGGGCCGCGACTGCGCCGTTCGGCACCAGCGGGCGGGCCACCCGGCGGTTGCGTCGCCAGAAGAGCACGGCGGCGACACAGCTCAGCGCGAGCAGCCAGGCACCCGACGGCCCGACCAGGTCCGCCTCCGGGTCGGCGGACGCGAAGGCCACGATGACGCCGGCCAGGGCCACCGCGAGCAGCAGCGAGCCGACCAGGTCGACCTGGGCCAGCGTCCGGCTCCAGCCGCGCAGGTCGAGCAGCGGCTCGCGGGCGACCAGGCACCGGAGGACCAGGAGCCCGAGGCAGGCCGTCGCGGCCAGTGCCACCGGCGAGAGCCAGCGTCCTTCTCCGACGAGCGGGAGCAGCACCGGCCCCCAGGTGACGTCCTCGAGCACCCGCGCGGGCTGGAGCATCACCAGCACCGCGCCGGCGAGCGCGGTCACTGCCAGCAGCGCGCCCACGGCGTCGAGCCGCCGCCGTGCCGGCCGCTCGTCGGCGTACGTGGCACGGCGCATCCGGATGACGGCCGCGAGCACCAGGGCGACCGCGAGGTTGATCCAGAAGATCGTCCGCCAGCCCGCGAAGGCGAGCACCACCGCGCCGTACACGGGCCCGGCCACGTTGCCCAGCTCCTGGACGGCGCCGACCACGCCCAGCGGCAGGCCGCGACGGCGCGGCGGGTACAGGTCCGCGACCAGCGCCAGCGTCGCGGGCAGCAGCCCGCCGGCCCCCACCCCTTGGACGAGCCTGCCCACCACCACGCTGGGCAGGTCGTACGCCGCCGCGGTGATGACCGACCCGAGGCCGAAGACGACCAGGGAGCCCACGAGCACCGGCAGCCGCCCGCGGACGTCGGCGATCCGGCCGATGAGCGGGAGGATGGCGATGTATCCCAGGAGGAAGCCGGAGATGATGGGTGCCGCCTGCTGGAGGTCCTCGGCCGACAGGCCGGCCGAGCCCATCATGTCGGGCAGGGCCAGGACGACGACGTAGTTGTCGGCCGCGGCGAACCCCACGGCGACCGCCGCGAGGCCCAGCAGCAGCCGCCCCCCACGGTCGACGGTCGGGGTGCCTGTGGACGGCGCGCCGTCCGCCCCGGTCATGGTGCCTCGATGTCCTTGGTGGTCCCGTAGTCGTCGAGCGCGACCGTGTACTCGACCTCACCCTTGTCGCCGTAGAAGGGCCCGGAGATGACGACCGATCGCAGCCGTCCGGCGTCGTCGATGCGGAAGACGACCGGGAAGTCGGCGTCCGCGTCGGCACTCGGGATCGAGGCGTCGACCACCTGACCGCTCAACGTGCCGGTGTAGGTGCTCAGGACCGTGTCGCCCTGACGGACCTGGTCGCCGCTCTCGACCTCCGTCGCCTCTGTCAGCCAGGCCGCGATCCCCGTCCCGGACGCCATCAGCTGGGCGGGGTCTGGCGCGCCGTAGTCGGCGGGGTTGACCTCGGCGAACGAGGCGGTGAAGGGGAGCTGGGCGTAGACCGTGCCGTCGACCGAGATGACGGGGACGTCGACGTCCAGGCCGTTCAGGCTGACCGTCAGCTCACCCTCGAAGGCCGGTGCTCGGGTCGCGACCCCTGTCGCCTCCAGCACACCGTCCACCTCGGACGGCAGCTCCTCGGTGGTCAGCGACAGCGAGACCCCGCTGGTCGTGACCAGGGCGTCCCTGGCCGCGGGCAGGACCTTGCCGGGCGGGCCCTGCACCGGGTCGTCGTCGGAGCACCCGCTCAGGGACATCCCCGCGGCGAGCAGGACACCGACGAGGGCGGACACGCGCCTCGCGGAGCCCGCGTCGTCGCTGGGCATGGCCATGCCAGCAGCGTCTCCCCGGCGCCAGGGGTACAGGAAGGGTCGGAAGTCACACCTGGCCCGGCGCCCCGGATGGGTACCGCAGACCTCGCCACCGTCCCCGCTCCGCAGGAGGTTGTTGCCCGTGCTCCCACGCTGGAGGAGCGGACCTGTCGAGATCGTCCTCGTCCGCCACGGGCACAGTGCGGGGAACGCCGCCGACGACGCCGCCCGCGAGGCGGGCTCCGAGGTGCTCGACCTCGCCGACCGGGACGCCGACGTGGACCTGTCCGACTCCGGCCGGGAGCAGGCCGAGGGGCTCGCAGCCTGGCTGGAGGGCCTCGACGACGATGCTCGGCCCACGCGCGCCGTGACCAGCCCCTACCGGCGTGCCGCCGAGACCGCCGTCGTGGCCCTCGAGCCGCTCGCCCTCGAGCCGGACGTCGACGAGCGGCTCCGCGAGCGTGACCTGGGCATCCTCGACGGCCTGACCGGCGCCGGGATCCGGAGCCGGCACCCCGACGAGGCGGCCCGGCGCAAGAAGCTGGGGAAGTTCTACTACCAGCCCCCGAGCGGCGAGAGCTGGGCCGACGTCGTGCTGCGGGTCCGCAGCCTCCTCACCGACGTCCGTGAGGACTGCGACGGGGAGCGGGTCTGGCTGTTCACCCACCAGGCCGTGATCATGGGGTTCCGCTACGTGCTGGAGTCGCTGTCCGAGGAGGAGATCCTCGAGATCGACCGCACCGTCACCATCCCCAACGCCTCGGTGACCCGCTACCGCCGGTCGGGAGACCGGCTGGAGCTGACCGAGTTCGCCGGCACCGACCACCTCGAGGAGTCGTCGGCCGACGTCACCGAGCAGCCCGAGCAGGAGGCAGCCCGTGGCCGCTGACCCGGAGGTCGTGACGCTGGCGACCCTGCGGGACTGGACGCTGCCCGAGCCGGGCCAGGGGAAGGACGCCCGCGGCCGGGTCCTCGTCGCCGGCGGCAGCCGGTCCTCGTCGGGCGCCGTGCGACTGGCCGGCGAGGCCGCTCTGCGCGCCGGCGCCGGCAAGCTGCGCATCGCGACGGTGGAGTCGGCGACTGCGGTCCTCGGACTGGTCCTGCCCGAGTGTGCGACCGTCCCGCTCGCCGCCACCGCTGACGGACACGTCGACCCCGAGGCGGCACCGCTGCTCGTCGACGAGTGCGCCGGGGTCGACGCCCTCCTCCTGGGTCCGGGCCTGACCGGACGGGACCAGGCCGTCCGCCTGGTGGGGGACGTCCTCGCGGCGATCCGCACGCCGGTGGTCATCGACGCGCTCGCGTCGGCGTTCCTCACGGCCGTGCCCGACGGCGCCCGCCACCTCGAGGGCCAGGCGGTGCTCACGGTCAACACCACCGAGCTCGCGAAGACCGACGGCTGCTCCGAGGACGCGGCCCGGGACGAGGGGCTGGCGGCGGTGGCCGCCCGGGTCGCGGCGCGCTGCGGCGTCGTCGTGCTCCACGGCGGGACCGAGAAGCACGTCGTGACCCCCGACGGGGACGCGTGGGTCGTCCGCGGCGGCGGTCCCGGGCTCGGCGTCTCCGGATCCGGTGACGTCCAGGCCGGCCTCGTGACGGGGCTGCTCGCCCGCGGGGCGGAGCCGGCCCAGGCTGCCGTGTGGGGTGCCTTCCTGCACGCCCAGGCCGGGGAGCGGCTCAGCGGACGGGTCGGCCAGGTCGGCTTCCTGGCCTCCGAGCTCCCCGGCGAGGTGCCCTACGTGCTCGACCTGGTGCGCTGAGCGAGACCCTCAGATCCCGGTCAGATTAGGTCAGATCTCGGTACGGCGCTCGCTGACCGTGTGGCTGCCGTCGCCGTGCTGCGTCGTCTCGACGCTGCGCACGCCCCGGGCGCGGTTGGCCGTGACCGCAGTCAGCACCAGGGCGAGCAGGCCGACGGCGGCGAGGATCCAGCCCACCATCGTGAGGTCGACACCGCTGACCGAGTCGGTGACCGCCAAGGCCAGCACGAGGCCGACCGCCAGCAGGAATGCTCCAAGGCCATAGCCCATGACGTGCTCCTTCTCTCGGGGGTGCAGCCCGACGCAGGCTCCCCACGAGGGCAGCACCTGACCTCCCGGTACCCGAAACCGCTCAGATCAGGTCCTTGCGGAGGTGGACGTCGTCGACCCCCGCCCCGTTGTCGACGAAGGTGCGCCGGGCCCCGGCGTCGTGGGCGTAGACGCGGAGCAGCACGTCGCGCACCCCGAGCTCGTGCACGTGGCGCCGCAGCGCGCCGAGGAACGACCGGGTCAGGCCCTGGCCCCGGTACCGCGGGAACAGGTCGATGGTGTTGCCGTGGAAGTCGACGGCGCCCTCGTCATCGGTCACCAGGGTCGCCCAGGCGCGGCCGACCGGTTCGCCGTCGACCAGCCCCATCATCAGCAGCTCGCCCTCGGGCGAGGGCTCCTCCGCCAACCGGGCCACCCGGTCGGCCAGCTCGCTGAGGTCGGCACCCGCGCCGGCCAGCACGCCGGCGCGCTCCATCCCCTCACGCAGGAACCCCATCGCCTCGGACGCGAACTCGCGCCGTTCAACCGGCGTCATCGCCCGCACCGACACCCGCCGGTCCTCCTGGAGCTCCGGCGCGGAGCCGGGGTCCAGGCGCTTGGACACGGTGGTCATCGTGGCCTGGTAGCCGGCCTCGCGGAAGGCGCCGGCCAGGTCGGGCGGGACCGAGGTGACCAGGACCTGCACCCCGCGCCGCCGGACGCGCTCCTCCACCGCCGCGAGCACTGCTCCCCAGTCGCTGTGGGCGGCGCGGGGAAGGGTCGTGTGCAGCCGGCGCACCAAGGCCCGGCGCCGGCCGCCCTGCTCGTCGTACGTCAGCAGCGCGCCGCCCACCTCCACGCCGTCCAGCACGAGGACCACCGCCTCGTACCCGTCACCGTCGACCGGTTCGGGGAGCGGCACCGCGGTCGTCGTCGAGACGGCCCGCCACTGCTCCAGCCGCTCGTCCGGCATCGGCAGCACCTGCGCGGTCACCATGGACGGAGCCTCAGTCCAGCTTCAGCTTCTTCGACTTCGAGCCCTGGACCCGGTCGCTGGGGAGCAGCTTCACGACGTAGGTCGTGACGGCGTCGCCGTTGGCGTCGCCCACCTTGAGGACGGTGTCGCCCTTCTTGTTCAGCTTCTTGGCCTTGATGGACTTCAGCTTGCCGCCGACGACCCGGAAGAACTTGACCCTCTCGCCCAGCACCGAGTCCGGCCCCTTGACGACCAGCTTGTCCTTGGCGCCGGCGCTGGAGCCCTTGAGCTTGACCTTGGCCTTGCCCTTCTGGGAGCCGAAGGTCGTGGCCAGGCTCGCGGTCTCGGCGGGGTTGCCGCCCAGGCTCACGCCCGCGCCGGCCGCAGCCAGCGTCGACAGGCCGAGCTTGCCGCCGGTCTCGGCGCCCTGCGGCTTCTCGGCCGGGTCGTCGACCACGTACGCGACCACCCCGAGCGGGTCGGTGCTCGAGGTGAGCGAGAGCACGCGGGCGGCGCCGTCGGCGAGAGCCGCGTCCGCGGTCGTGCCGGGCACCAGCTCGATCCCCCGGGTGTACGCCGCCGCGACCCGGCGGTTCGACAGCGGGGTGCCGGCCACGCTCAGCGTGCCGGTCACGGCGACCTGGCCGCCGGGCGCCGCTTCGGCGTTCGCCGGTGTCATGGCAAGGCCCGCGTCGCCGGCCGTGAAGGTGACGCTCTGGTCGCTCTCCGACGGCAGGTGGTAGTCCAGGGTGTAGGAGCCGTCCGGTCCCTGCGGGGCGAACGGGATGAGCGCGCGGCCCTGCGCGTCGGACGTCGCGGTCTGGTACCCCGCCGGCGGGGTGGAACCGGTCGGGTACAACCGGTACTCGACGTCGGCTCCGGCCACCGGGAGCCGGAAGTCGTCGCTGACCTGGAGGACGATGTCGCCGGCGGCGTACTCGTCGTCGTCGAACACCCGTCCGTCCCGGAGCTCCGGGTCCGCACTGCTGGCCGTGGCTGTGTAGACCTGGGTCGTGCTGGTGACGTCCGTCCCCGCTTCGTAGGCGTCGGCATCGGTCGTGTTGACGTAGTAGTCGCTCACCGAGCCGCCGGTCGCCGAGTCGACGACTCTGCCGTCGCCGTCCGTGTAGCCGACGAGCGACCCGTCGCTCATGCGCCGGACCTCGGCGCCCGCGATCGACCCCGCGGGCCCGGAGTCGAAGACCTCGATGACGACCCTGCTCGGCTGCCCGGCCGGGACGTCCTGCGCGTTGGCGGAGATGCTCCCGACGGTCTGAGCAGCGAGCTGGGTGACGTTGACGTCGTCGGTGTCGAGCTCGACCGCCAGGGCGATGACGTCGCCGTCCGCGGCACCGAACGCGGTGATGTCGAGGTCGGCGGAGTAGGCCCCGCCGCCAGGGATGGAGGTGCCTGGGCTCACCTTGAGCTCGGTGGGCCGGACGGCGGCGTCCACCCTGCCCCGGAGCGACTGGCTGGCCGGGTCCCACCACGCGACCTGGGCCGTGCCACCGGTCGCGGAGGTGAGGCCCTGGACGGCGGCCCGCGTGGCGGTCCGTCCACTGTCGGCGTAGGGCTGCTGGAAGAAGCCGACGGTGCTGGGCGCGAACGCGGCCCGTCCAGCGGTGACCGCCTCGGTCCCCCACTCCGCACGGGCGATCGCGACCCCGTGCTGGGTGGAGTAGGTCGTGCCGCCCGCCGCGCTGGCCACGGCGCGCACGGCGACCTGTCGCCCCGTCAGTGCCGGGTCGGGTGTCCAGCCGAGGGTTGCGAGCTCCCCCACCATGCTGGGTGCGCCGGCGATCGCGGTCCACCCGGACGAGGAGTCGCCCGCGGTCGGGTCCAGGTTGTACTCGAACGCGATGGCCGCCGCGGGGTCGAGCCGCTGTGCGACCAGCGCGACCGAGCTGTCGTACCCGTCGTAGCGGGCCGACGCGCCGTTCCCCTCGTTGAAGAGGCTGACGAAGACCACCCCCGGGCCCGCAGCGCTGGCGGTGCCCGCCGGAAGAATCGTGGCGACCCCGGTCACGGCGAGGGCACTGATGGCACTGAGGGCGAGTCCCCGGGACAGCTCGAGTCGTGGCACCCAGCGACCCTAGGTCGGTTCTTCCGACCTGTCTTTCACCTGTTCGGGCTATCTCGACTAGCCCGCTCCACTAGCCCGCGACCCGGTCCCGGGGCAGGTCGAGCCGCGGTACCCCGCCGAGCCGGCGCACGTGGTGGACGTGCTGCTGGTACGTCGCCAGCACGCTCCAGAGCGCCTGGTGCGCCGCCCACGGCAGCGGCTCCGCGCCGTCGTACCAGCTGTCCCCGAACGCGATCCAGACCGGCTCCCACCCGGCGGCGTCGTCCCAGGCGCCACGCCGGCCCTCGATCATCCGGCGGCGGATCTGGAAGGCCTGGCGCGGGCCGTCGATGCAGACCGGGGCGGTGGCGACCGGCCACAACCAGAGGTCCCGGGCCATCAGGTCCAGCTCGAGCTCACGCTGCACGACGGGGTCGACCAGGACGGTCGCCACGTTCTGGTGCGGCTCGCGCTGCATGCCGGAAAGATCACCCGTCAACGCGCTGGCGTCAAGAGCCCGGTCCGCCGGGTACCGGTTCCGCATGCGCAGCCTCATCGGACTCCTGGTCCTCGCCTGGCTGGTCATCGGCATCGTCGCCGCGGGCCAGCGCGGCTACTACGGTGACGGGCGCGACGTCAGCTGCAAGACGTTCGGCGACACCGCCCTGACGATCGTGGCCGGCCCGCTCAACTACGCCGGGGTGAACCCCAAGGTCGAGTGCGAGATCCCCGAGCCCTCCCGGTGAGCCGGTGGAGGGGTCTCAGCACGTCTCCTCCGATCGGATGACCCAGAGGGTCCAGACCACCCTGGGGTGGCCGGCTGGACGGACGG
>NZ_JAEMSS010000123.1 GCF_016462705.1 Nocardioides sp.
CAACCACCCGCTGGACTGCCCGGTCTGCGACAAGGGCGGCGAGTGCCCGCTGCAGAACCAGGCGATGTCCAACGGCCGCGGCGAGTCCCGCTTCTACGAGTCCGGCGGCATCAAGCGGACGTTCCCCAAGCCGATCGCGATCTCCCCGCAGATCCTGCTGGACCGGGAGCGCTGCATCGTGTGCCAGCGCTGCACCCGGTTCACCGACGAGATCCCGGGCGACCCGTTCATCGAGATGGTCGAGCGCGGTGCGCAGCAGCAGGTCGGGATCGCCGAGAACGCGCCGTTCCTGTCCTACTTCTCTGGCAACGTCATCCAGATCTGCCCGGTCGGTGCGCTCACCTCGGCCGAGTACCGGTTCCGGTCCCGCCCGTTCGACCTCGTGTCCAGCCCCGCGGTGGCCGAGCACGACGCGTGCGGCGCGGCGATCCGGGTCGACCACCGGCGCGGCAAGGTCATGCGCCGCCTCGCGGGCAACGACCCCGAGGTCAACGAGGAGTGGATCACCGACAAGGACCGGTTCGCGTTCCACTACGCCGACGCCGGTGACCGGATCACCTACCCGCAGGTCCGTGACCGTGTTGAAGACGGAGGAGACGGTTCTCTCCGGCCCGCGTCGTGGCCCGAGGCGTTCGCGGTGGCGGCGCGCGGCCTGCGCGACGCCGGCCGGGTGGGCGTCCTGCCCGGTGGCCGGCTGACCGTCGAGGAGGCCTACGCCTACAGCCGGTTCGCCCGTGCAGTGCTCGGCACCAACGACATCGACTTCCGGGCCCGGCCGCACTCCGACGAGGAGGCGGCGTTCCTCGCCTCGACCGTCGCGGCCACCGGCCCCGCCGGCGGAGCGGTGACCTACGCCGACCTGGAGTCCGCGGCCACCGTGGTCCTCGTCGGGCTCGAGCCCGAGGACGAGGCCGGCACGATCTTCCTGCGCCTGCGCAAGGCGGCCCTGCGCACGCCGGGAACCCGGGTGGTCGCGCTGGCGCCGTACACCACCCGCGGCCTGCGCAAGATGCACGGCCAGCTCGTCCAGGTCGTCCCGGGCGAGGAGGCCGCGGCCATCGAGGCCCTCGGCACCCAGAGCGACTACGGCATCGACGCGACCGCGGTCGTCCTGCTCGGTGAGCGGCTGGCCACCTCGCCCGGTGCCTACGCCGCCGCCGTCGCCCTCGCCGCCCGGACGGGCGCCCGGCTGGCCTGGGTCCCGCGCCGGGCCGGCGACCGTGGCGCGGTGGAGGCCGGCTGCCTGCCCGGCCTCCTGCCCGGGGGTCGCCCGCTGACGGACGCCGGAGCCCGGGTCGACGTCGCCACCGCGTGGGGTGTCGACAGCCTGCCGGAGACACCCGGACGCGACGCCGACGCCATCGTGGCCGCGGCCGCCGCCGGGGACCTCGGCGGCCTGGTCGTCGGAGGCGTCGACCCCGACGACACCGCCGACCCGCAGGCCTTCCGCGCCGCGCTCGCCGCCGCGTCGTTCGTGGTCTCACTGGAGCTGCGGGAGACCGACGTGACCCGCGCGGCCGACGTCGTGTTCCCGGTCGCTCCGGTCACCGACAAGGCCGGCACGTTCGTCACGTGGGAGGGCCGGCCGCGTCCGTTCGACGTGGTGCTCACCAAGCCCTCGTCGCTGCCCGACCTGCGCGTCCTCGCCGGCATCGCCGAGGAGCTCGGCACGTCGCTCGGGTTCCGGACGGTCCCGGATGCGCGCGCCCAGATGGAGGACCTCGGTCCGTGGGACGGCGAGCGGGCGGAGTTCGGCGGGTTCGAGGCCCGCACCTCGCACAGCGGCGACGGTCTCGTGCTGTCCACCTGGAAGCAGCTGGTCGACAACGGCTCCATGCAGGACGGCGACGATAACCTCGCCGCCACGGCCCGGCCGGCCGTCGCCCGGGTCAGCCAGTCGGTCTTCGACGCCACCGGCCCGGAGGTGACCCTGACCGGCGACCGGGGATCGGTCACCGTGCCGGCCGAGGTCGCGGACATCCCGGACGACGTCGTGTGGCTCCCGGCCAACTCGGCGGGCTACGGCGTGCTGGCCGACCTGGCGTCACCCGCTAGCCGCGTGAGCGTGGAGGAGGCTCGGGCATGACCAACGTGAACCCCCAGCTCACGAGCATGGCGCTGGACGCGTTCGGCCAGGACCCGTGGTGGCTGATCCTGGTCAAGACGCTGCTGATCTTCGTGATCCTCGTCCTGCTGACGCTGTTCAACATCTGGTGGGAGCGCCGGGTCGTGGCGCGGATGCAGCACCGGATCGGACCCAACGTCAACGGCCCGTTCGGCCTGCTCCAGTCCCTCGCCGACGGCGTCAAGCTGGCGCTCAAGGAGGACCTGATCCCCAAGGCCGCCGACAAGGTGGTCTTCCTGATCGCACCGGTCATCTCCGTGGTGGCGGCGTTCGTGACGTTCTCGGTCATCCCGTTCGGGCCCGTGGTCGACGTGCCGTTCACCGACCGCGAGACCCCGCTCCAGCTCACCGACATGCCGGTGGCGGTGCTCTTCGTGCTCGCCATCGCCTCGGTCGGCATCTACGGCATCGTGCTCGGCGGCTGGGCGAGCGGTTCGACCTACTCCCTGCTGGGCGGCCTCCGCTCGAGCGCGCAGATGATCTCCTACGAGGTCGCGATGGGCCTGGCGCTGGTCGCGGTCTTCCTCTACGCCGGCTCGATGTCGACCTCGGAGATCGTGGCTGCCCAGGACGACCTGTGGTTCGGGCTGATCCTCGCGCCGTCGTTCGTCATCTACATGATCGCGATGGTCGGCGAGACCAACCGCGCGCCGTTCGACCTCCCCGAGGCCGAGGGCGAGCTGGTCGGCGGCTTCCACACCGAGTACAGCTCGCTGAAGTTCGCGCTGTTCTTCCTCGCCGAGTACATCAACATGGCCACCGTCTCGGCGCTCGCCACGACGCTGTTCCTCGGGGGCTGGCACGCGCCGTTCTGGATCGACGAGCTCTACTCCGGGTTCAACGAGGGCTACTGGCCGGTGCTGTGGTTCTTCGGCAAGGTCCTCTTCTTCGTCTTCCTGTTCATCTGGCTGCGTGGGTCGCTGCCCCGGCTGCGCTACGACCAGTTCATGGCGCTGGGGTGGAAGTACCTCATCCCGATCTCGCTCGGCTGGATCATCGCGGTGGGCACGATCCGCGCGATCTCGCTCGAGGGCGGGGTCGACCGGCAGTACCTCCTGATCGGCATCGGCGTGGTCGCCGTGGCGTTCCTGGCGCTCTTCTTCTTCGGCGAGCCGGTCGAGGAGGACGTCGCGGAGCTCGAGGACCGGCCCGCCGGCTTCCCGGTCCCGCCGATGCCCGCCGGCGGTGCCGTCCGCGGCTCCGCGGCCCCGCTGACCTTCGACGACAACAGAGTTGAGGCAGATCGCTGATGCCCACCCTCAAGGAACAGTTCTGGGACCCGGTCGCCGGGTTCGGCGTGACCTTCCGGACCATGTTCAAGAAGGTCGTGACCGAGCAGTACCCCTTCGAGAAGCTCCCGACGGCGCCGCGCTTCCACGGCCGGCACCAGCTGAACCGCTGGCCCGACGGCCTGGAGAAGTGCATCGGCTGCGAGCTCTGCGCCTGGGCCTGCCCGGCCGACGCGATCTACGTCGAGGGTGCGTCCAACACCGAGGACGAGCGGTTCAGCCCGGGTGAGCGCTACGGCCGCGTCTACCAGATCAACTACCTGCGCTGCATCCTGTGCGGCCTGTGCATCGAGGCGTGCCCGACCCGCGCGCTGACGATGACCAACGAGTACGAGCTGGCCGACGACAACCGCGCCGACCTGATCTACGACAAGAGCGACCTGCTCGCGCCGCTCCTGCCCGGCATGGAGCAGCCGCCGCACCCGATGCGGCTGGGTCCCGACGACACGTCGTACTACCGCGGCGCCTTCAACGCCGGCACCACCGGCACCACCGGCGAGCAGGAGGGTGACGAGTGATCGCGTTCTGGGTCCTGGCGCCGATCATGGTGGTCGCCGCCCTCGGCATCCTGTTCGTGCGCAAGGCCGTGCACGCCGCACTGCTGCTCGCGGTCGTCATGGTGAGCCTCGCGGTGCTCTACCTCGCTCTCGAGGCGCCGTTCCTGTTCGCGGTGCAGATCATCGTCTACACCGGCGCCATCCTGATGCTGTTCCTCTTCGTGCTGATGCTGGTCGGCGTCGACGCCTCCGACTCGCTGGTCGAGACGATCCGCGGGCAGCGGGTGCTCGCCGCTCTCGGCGGCCTGGTGCTCGGCCTCGTCCTGGTCATCGGGGTCGCCCAGATGAGCCTCGGCGCGGTGACGGGTCTCGAGGTGGCCAACCAGGACGGCAACATCGAGGGCCTGGCCAACATCCTGTTCTCCCGCTACGTGTTCGCCTTCGAGGTCACCTCGGCGCTGCTGATCACGGCGGCGATGGGCGCGATGGTGCTGGCCCACCGCGAGCGGCTCACGCCCAAGCCCACGCAGGCCACCATCGCGGCGGACAAGGTCAAGGCGTACGCCGAGCGCGGCCAGCACCTCGGTCCGCTGCCCCCACCGGGAGTGTTCGCCCGGCACAACGCGGTCGACACCCCGGCGCTGCTGCCGGACGGGACCCCGGCCGAGGTCTCGGTCTCCCGGGTCCTCGCGGCACGAGGCGTGGTGCGGCAGCCGCCGCGGGACGTGGAGGAGCACGAGCGCCAGCAGCGGGAGCAGCAGCTCGAGCGGGGTGACGAGCGGTGACCGAGTACATCGTCCTCTCCGCGATCCTGTTCACGATCGGCGCCGTCGGCGTGCTGACCCGGCGCAACGCCCTCGTGGTGTTCATGTGCGTCGAGCTCATGCTCAACGCCTGCAACCTCGCGCTCGTCACCTTCGCCAAGCAGCACGGCAACCTCGACGGCCAGATCGCTGCGTTCTTCGTGATGGTGGTGGCCGCGGCCGAGGTCGTCGTCGGGCTCGCGATCATCATGACCATCTTCCGGACGCGCCGGTCGGCCTCGGTCGACGACGCCAGCCTGCTGAAGTACTGAGGACGCTGCTTTGATGCTCTCCCTGTCCGAAGAGATCCCGCTGGTCGAGCCGACCGGTGCGGACGGCGCCTTCTCGCTGCTCTGGCTGGTCATCGCGCTGCCGCTGGCCGGCGCCGCGATCCTCCTGATCGGCGGCGCGCTGTTCCCCCAGGCCCTCAAGGTCTGGGGACACGTGCTCGGCACCCTGCTGCCGATCGGGTCGTTCGTGATCAGCCTCGTGCTGTTCGTCCAGCTCATGGGCCGCGAGGAGGGCGACCGGCAGGTCGTCCAGCACCTCTACGACTTCATCCAGGTCGGCGACCTCGACGTCGGGATGGACCTGCTCTACGACCCGCTGACCTCGCTGTTCCTGCTGCTGATCACGGGCGTGGGCTCGCTGATCCACGTCTACTCCATCGGCTACATGGAGCACGACGAGCGCCGGCCGCGGTTCTTCGGCTACCTCAACCTGTTCGTCGCGGCGATGCTGCTGCTGGTCATGTCCGAGAACTACCTCGGGCTGTTCATCGGCTGGGAGGGCGTCGGCCTGGCGTCGTACCTGCTGATCGGCTTCTGGCAGCACAAGCACTCGGCGGCGGCCGCTGCGAAGAAGGCATTCGTGATCAACCGGGTCGGGGACATGGGCCTCTCGACCGCGATCATGCTGGCGTTCGTCACGTTCGGCTCCACGAGCTTCACGGTGATCAGCGCCTCGGCGGGTGCGGCCGAGCAGCACGTGATGACGGCGTTCGGGCTGCTCCTGCTGCTGGGCGCGTGCGGCAAGTCGGCCCAGGTGCCGCTCCAGGCCTGGCTGCTCGACGCGATGGAGGGGCCGACCCCCGTCTCGGCCCTGATCCACGCCGCGACGATGGTCACCGCCGGCGTCTACCTCATCGTGCGCTCCAACTTCATCTTCGAGCTGACCGACACCGCGCAGACCGTGGTGGTCATCGTGGCCACGGTGACCCTGCTGTGGGGCGCGATCATCGGGTGCGCCAAGGACGACATCAAGAAGGCGCTCGCCGGGTCGACGATGAGCCAGATCGGCTACATGATGCTCGGCGCCGGGCTCGGGACCGCGGGCTACGCCTTCGCGATCTTCCACCTGCTCACGCACGGCTTCTTCAAGGCCAACATGTTCCTGGGCGCCGGCTCGGTCATGCACGGCATGAACGACGACGTCGACATGCGGCACTACGGCGCCCTGCGCAAGATGCTGCCCGTCACCTTCTTCACCTTCGCGATCGGCTACCTCGCGATCATCGGCGTCCCGCCGTTCTCGGGCTTCTGGTCCAAGGACAAGATCATCGAGACGGCCCTGGTCGAGAACCCGGTCGTCGGGATCTGCGCCCTGCTCGGCGCGGGCATCACCGGCTTCTACATGACCCGGCTGATGCTGATGACCTTCTTCACCAAGGAGCGCTGGGAGAAGGGCGTGCACCCGCACGAGTCGCCCAAGCTGATGACGATCCCCCTGATGGTGCTCGCGGCCCTGTCGGCGCTCGGGGGCTTCCTGCTCGCCGGCGACTGGATCGTGGGCTGGTTGGAGCCGGTCGTCGGACATGCGGAGCACCACGAGCCGCCGCTCCCGGTCATCGTCATCACGCTGATCACGATCGGCGTGGTCGCGATCGGGGTCGCCGCCGCGTTCGTGCTGGTCGGGCAGCGTGAGGTGCCGCGCGAGGCACCCCAGGACGTCTCCTTCGCCACCCGAGCCGCCCGGGCGGACCTCTACGGCGACGCCATCAACGACGGACTCGTGGTCGGGCCCTCGCGGCAGCTCACCTCCGGGCTGGTCACCTTCGACCGCAGCGTCGTGGACGGGCTCTTCTCCGGCGGCGCCACCGTGGTGGCCGGAGTCGGCATCCTGCTCAGGCGGGTGCAGAACGGCTTCGTCCGCTCCTACGCGGTCTCGATCCTCGCCGGCGTCCTGCTGGTCGTCCTGGCCCTCCTGGCGGTGAACCTCGCATGAGCGACCTCCCTCTGCTCACGATCCTGATCCTGGTGCCGCTCGTCGGCGCCCTGGCGGTCGCGTTCCTGCCGGGAGCCGGCGACCAGCCCAAGCGGCTCGGCCTGCTGTTCTCCGTGCTCACCTTGGCCGTCGGGGTCGTCCTCGCGGCGTCGTACGACGTGGGCGACGGCGGCCTGCAGCTGACCGAGACCCACGAGTGGATCTCCGCGTTCGGCGTGCACTACGCGCTGGGCGTCGACGGCCTCGGCCTGCTGATGATCCTGCTGACCGTGGCGCTGGTGCCGATCGTGCTCCTCGCCGCGTGGAACGACGACGAGCAGTCCGAGGGCTCGGGCGCCCGGCGGTTCGTGGCCTGGACGCTGGCGCTCGAGGCGCTGTCGCTGACCGTCTTCGCGGCGACCGACGTGTTCCTCTTCTACGTCGTCTTCGAGGCGACGCTGGTGCCTGCCTACTTCCTGGTCGGCGGGTTCGGTCGCGAGAAGCGCTCGGCCGCGGCGCTGAAGTTCCTCATGTTCCAGCTCGGCGGCGGGCTGGTGCTGCTCGGCTCGGTGATCGGGCTCTACGTCGTCTCCGCCCAGCAGGGGTCGCCGTCCTACCTCTACACCGACCTCCAGCAGCTCGACATCTCCACCGAGGCCGGTCGCTGGCTGTTCGCCGGGTTCTTCATCGCCTTCGCGGTCAAGGCGCCGCTGTTCCCGCTGCACACGTGGCTGGCCGACACGACCGAGCAGGCGACGCCGCCGACCAGCGTGCTGCTGGTCTGCGTGCTCGACAAGATCGGCACCTTCGGGATGCTGCGCTTCTGCCTCGGGCTGTTCCCGGAGGCGTCCGAGTGGGCGACTCCGCTGGTCGTGGTGCTGGCGCTCATCTCGATCGTCTACGGGGCCTTCGTCGCGATCGGGCAGGACGACATCCTGCGGCTGATCGGGCTCACCTCGCTGAGCCACTTCGGGTTCATCACGCTGGGGATCTTCGTGTTCACCGCCCAGGGAGCCACGGGCTCGATCCTCTACATGGTCAACCACGGGATCGCCACGGCCGCGCTCTTCCTGCTCGCCGGCTTCCTCATCCGGCGGCGCGGAACGACCCTGATCAGCCAGATGGGTGGCCTGGAGAAGAAGACGCCGGTGCTCGCCGGGCTGTTCCTGGTCGCCGGGCTCGCCACGGTCGGGCTGCCCGGCCTGAGCCAGTTCGTCTCGGAGATCCTGGTGCTGATCTCGGCCTTCGACTACCGCTGGTACGTCGGCGCGGTGGCCGTCACCGGCATCGTGCTGTCCGCGGTCTACATGCTCTGGGCCTACCAGCGGATGATGACCGGTCCGGACAACCCCGCGGGCGACACCAGCGACCTCAACCGGCGCGAGGTGCTGGTGCTGACCCCGCTGATGGTCGGCCTGGTCCTCTTCGGCTTCTACCCAGCGCCGCTGCTCGACGTCAGCAACCCCACCGTCTACACGCTGCTCGACGGCACCGGCGTGCCCGACGACGGGCCGGACGTGCCGATCGGGACCACCGGCGGTCACGAGGAGAGTGAGGACTGATGGAGTTCGACAAGCCGGTCCTCGCCTACGCCGAGCTGTGGCCGATGCTCGTCGTCTTCGGCGTCGCGGTCGCCGGGGTGCTCGTCGAGGCGTTCCTGGCCAGGGAGCACCGCTTCCGCGCGCAGGTCGCCCTGACCCTGCTCGGTCTCGTCGTCGCGCTCGGTGGGTCGATCTACGTCGCCTCCGAGCTGGACACGCTGCGCGGCGGTGACAGCGACGAGGTCGTCGCCCGGGGCACCATCACCGCCGGCGGCACGCTGGTGGTCGACGGCCCGACGGTCGCGCTCTGGATCATGACCCTGGTCTTCGCCATCGGCGGCCTCCTCCTCTTCGCCGAGCGGCGTCTCGAGGGTGGCCTCTCGGCGTTCGCCGGCCAGGCAGCGGCACTGCCCGGCACGGAGGCGGAGCGCGAGGCCTCGACCAAGGGTCTCGACCACACCGAGGTCTACCCGCTCGCGATGTTCGCGGTCGGCGGGATGCTGCTGTTCCCGGCCGCCAACGACCTGCTCACCATGTTCGTGGCTCTCGAGGTGCTCTCGCTGCCGCTCTACCTGCTGTGCGGCCTGGCCCGACGGCGCCGCCTGCTCAGCCAGGAGGCCGCCCTCAAGTACTTCATGCTGGGTGCCTTCTCCTCCGGCTTCTTCCTCTACGGGGTCGCGCTGATCTACGGCTTCGCCGGCACGATGAACCTGGCAGGGATCAACGAGGCGGTCCGCAACGACAGCTCCAACCAGGCGCTGCTGCTGATCGGGATGGGCATGCTCGCGGTCGGCCTGCTGTTCAAGGTCGGCGCCGTGCCGTTCCAGTCCTGGACCCCCGACGTCTACCAGGGCGCGCCCACCGCGGTCACCGGCTTCATGGCCGCCTGCACCAAGGTGGCGGCGTTCGGCGCCCTGCTGCGGCTGTTCTACGTCGCCTTCGGCGCCGACCGCTGGAGCTGGCAGCCGATGCTGTGGATCGTCGCGATCCTGACCATGGTCGTCGGCGCGATCGTCGCCTGCACGCAGACCGACGTGAAGCGGCTGCTCGCCTACTCCTCGATCGCCCACACCGGCTTCCTGCTCACCGGAGTGCTCGGGGTGCAGGCCGCCACCTCGCTGGGCGAGAACGAGATCACCTCGCTCCAGGCGGTGCTGTTCTACCTGGCGACGTACGGCCCGGCGACGATCGGGGCGTTCGCCATCGTGACCGTGGTGCGGGACGCCGGTGGTGAGGCGACGTCGTTCGAGAAGTGGACGGGCCTCGGCAAGCGGGCACCGCTGGTCGCCGGGGTCTTCGGCTTCTTCCTGCTCTCGATGGCCGGGATCCCGCTCACCGGCGGCTTCATGGGCAAGTGGGCGGTCTTCACCGTCGCGCTGTCGGCCGGCGCCTGGCCGGTCGTCCTGGTGGCGATCCTCTCCAGCATCATCTCCGTCTTCTTCTACGTCCGGCTCATCCTGCTGCTGTTCTTCCGCGGCGAGATGCCGGAGGAGAAGGAGATGGCCGCGGCCGACGCCGAGGACGCCGGCGGGGGCGTGGCCACCGCGACCCGGACCGAGCTCGCGACCGTGACGACGCCGTCACTGGCCACCACCGGGGTCATCGCCGTGACCGCGGCGCTGACCCTGCTGCTCGGGGTCATGCCAGGGCCGGTTCTCGATCTGTTGGCGGATGCCGGACAATTCATCAGGTGACGAGCGACGGCCTTGCTCTCCCGGTCACCGACCGGGACCTCGACGCGCGGCTGCGGGAGCGGCTGGAGCAGGTGGAGAAGGCGCTCTACGGGCACGTCCAGAGCCGGTTCCCGTTCGTCACCGAGGCTGCCTCGCACCTGCTGGACGCCGGCGGCAAGCGGTTCCGGCCGCTGCTCGTGCTGCTGGCCGCCGAGGCCGGTGACCACCCCGACTCCGACGACGTGGTGACCGCTGCGTGCGTCGTGGAGATCACCCACGTCGGCTCGCTCTACCACGACGACGTGATGGACGAGGCCGACCTGCGGCGCGGCTCGTCGTCGGCCAACGCCCGCTGGGACAACCTGGTCGCGATCCTCACCGGCGACTTCCTGTTCGCGAAGTCGTCGGAGCTGACCGCGCAGCTCGGTGCCGACGCGGTGCGGATCCAGGCGGAGACCTTCACCCGCCTCGTCGAGGGCCAGATCCTCGAGACCGTGCCCCCGACCGCCGACGAGGACCCGCTCGCGCACTACCTGGCCGTGGTGGCGGGCAAGACCGGCTCGCTCATCGCGACCTCGGCGCGCTACGGCGCCCGCTTCGGTGGCGCCTCGCCCGAGATCGAGGAGGCCCTGGCGGCGTACGGCGAGATCGTCGGCTCCGCCTTCCAGCTCTCCGACGACATCCTCGACATCGCCTCGGACTCGGTCGAGTCCGGCAAGACGCCGGGGACCGACCTCCGCGAGGGGGTGCCGACGCTCCCGGTGATCATGGCCCGGGCCTCGGCCGACCCGGCGGACGCCCGGCTCCTCGAGCTGCTCTCCCGCCCGCTCACCGAGGACGCCGACGTGACGGAGGCACTGGGCCTGCTCCGCGTCCACCCGGCGATGGGCCAGGCGCGCGCCTACGTCCTCGACCGGGCGACCGAGGCCAAGGCCCTCTTGACGGCGCTGCCGGACGGACCCGTGCGCTCCGCGCTCGAGGCGTTCGCGGACGTCGTCGCGGTGCGCTCGGCCTAGACGTCGGAGCCGGCCCGCGGCTACAGCGTCAGCTCGTAGGCAGGTCCCACCGGGGTCCAGTCCTGGGGCAGCCGGTCGTAGTAGGGCGCCAGCATCGCCGGCGGGGTCACCACCTTCCGGAAGCCCCGGTCCCGCAGCCGGGTCGCCTGCCGCCAGACGAACTCGCCCGGGGAGAAGTCCCGGTAGCGCAGCGTGACGTAGTCAAGGAGCACGTGGGCCACCTCGCCCTCGGCCCTGATCACGACCACGCCCACGGTCTCGTCGGCGCTCAGCACCAGGAACGCGAGGTCGCCCGCCCCCAGCCCGTCGGCCGCGAACCCAGGCTGGTAGCGCTCGATGTCGGCCTCGTGCACCTGGAGGAAGTGGCGCAGGTAGGCGTCGTCCGGGCCGACCTCGATCACGTGGTAGCCCGTCTCCGCGTGCCGGTCACGGAGCATCCTGGCGATGAAGACGACGTTGATCGCGCTGACCGCGGCGTTCATCCCGACCATCGGCCACACGGCCAGGAGCGCGTTGTAGACCACGAGGATCACCGACGCAGCAAGGTTGAGGAGCCGGAACCGCAGCACCCGGGTCTGCAGCAGCGAGACGATCAGGAGCGCGCTCCCGATCCAGCCGAACAGGTCGAGCCAGTACTCGCCGAGCCAGGTCACGAGGGCCTACACCGCCGGGCTCGTGACCGGCGACGGGGTCGTGCCGGGCTCGGTCGCGAGGATGCGGCTCCCCGACCGGGTCCGGGACCGGCCGCGACCGGGGAGCCACCTCACGGCGGGGGCAGTGCTGGCGTTCGAGCCGTAGACGAGCAGGGCGAGGAAGACGCCGTAGACCGGCAGGTGGCCGACCATCTCGGTCTGGCCGAAGATCAGCAGGGTGGCGTTGAAGGGCACCATCGCCACCAGGACGGCGACCTGGGGGAAGGCGCCGGAGATGACCAGGAGACCGAAGAGCAGCTCGACCGCTCCCGCGATGACGACGAACGTCTCGGGTGCCACGTCGATCCCGACCAGGCCGAAGACGTCGAGCTGCGGGTACTCCTCCAGGGTGTGCAGCAGCGAGACGATCAGGAGCGCGCTCCCGATCCAGCCGAACAGGTCGAGCCAGTACTCGCCGAGCCAGGTCACGAGGGCCTACACCGCCGGGCTCGTGACCGGCGACGGGGTCGTGCCGGGCTCGGTCGCGAGGATGCGGCTCCCCGACCGGGTCCGGGACCGGCCGCGACCGGGGAGCCACCTCACGGCGGGGGCAGTGCTGGCGTTCGAGCCGTAGACGAGCAGGGCGAGGAAGACGCCGTAGACCGGCAGGTGGCCGACCATCTCGGTCTGGCCGAAGATCAGCAGGGTGGCGTTGAAGGGCACCATCGCCACCAGGACGGCGACCTGGGGGAAGGCGCCGGAGATGACCAGGAGACCGAAGAGCAGCTCGACCGCTCCCGCGATGACGACGAACGTCTCGGGTGCCACGTCGATCCCGACCAGGCCGAAGACGTCGAGCTGCGGGTACTCCTCCAGGGTGTGCAGCGCCATGACCGGGTTGGTCAGCTTCTCGCTGAAGGCGAGCACCACCAGCGCGATTCCGACTCCGACCCGGAGGAGCACCAGGGCGAGCCGCAGCTGCTCGGGCGTCGCGCGGACGGCACCGTGGGCGTCACCCGACGGGGGCAGCACCACCAGGAACGCGGCGACGGCGGCCAGGTTGGCGCACTCACCGAGCGCCGTCGGGCCGGCGACGAACGCCAGCGCCGGGCCCAGGCCGAGAACCAGGGCGGCGGCCGCGCGGACGCGGAAGCCGGACACCAGCCACACCCCGAGTGCGCCCTCGACGAGGAGCAGGGCGCTTCCGCCGGGGCCCTCCAGGTGGTCGTTGGACGGGGTGATGAAGGACCCGGTCGCGGCCAGCGCGAGCAGCGCCACGCCGAGGTGGATCGCCAGGAGCCGCGGCACCCACGGCACCAGCCGGCCGAGCCTGCTCAGCTGCGGCAGCTCGGGACGGTCGACCCGGAGGGCGACCTGCCGCCAGATCACGCTCACGACGACGAC
>NZ_JAEMSS010000124.1 GCF_016462705.1 Nocardioides sp.
GGGCTGGGGTGCGTGGAGCCGGTGATTCTGGGGCAGGACGTGGGCCTTGCGGCAAGCCCCCCGTCGCGCTATACCTTGGAAGTGGCGAGGGGCTGGTCCCTCGCCTTCGTGCTGTCCGGGGCAGGTCGCGAAAAGGCCTTGAGCTCACGTGCGGTTGAGGTTCTACGGTCCTTGGTCATGACCCTCAAGGACATCTCCGTCCGCCCCGGCGACCCGGGGTACGACGACGCCAGGACGACGTTCGCCGGCACCGCCGCACCCGAGGTGGTGCTGCGTCCCAGGACGACCGACGAGGTCGTCGCGTCGCTCCACCACGCCCGCGCCGAGCAGCTCCCGCTGGCGGTGCGCAGCGGCGGCCACGGTGTCTCCGGCTTCGGCAACATCGACGGCGGTGCCGTGATCGACCTGTCGCGCCTGGACCGGGTCGAGATGCTCGGAGACGACCGGGTGCGGATCGGGGCCGGGGCCACCTGGGGCGCGGCTGCGGCGCGCCTGGGCGAGCACGGTCTCGCGATCACCTCCGGGGACACGGTCTCGGTCGGGGTCGGCGGACTCACCCAGGCCGGCGGGATCGGCTGGATGGTCCGCAAGCACGGCCTCACCATCGACAGCGTGCTCGCCGCCGAGGTCGTCACCGCCGCGGGCGACGTGGTGCGCGCCTCCGCCACCGAGCATGCGGACCTGTTCTGGGCGCTGCGCGGGGGTGCCGGCAACGTCGGGGTGGTCACGGCCTTCGAGTTCCAGGCCCAGCGGGTCCCGACCGTGGTGTTCGGCACCATCACCTACGCCCTCGACGACGTGGCCGGGCTGCTGCGCGGTTGGGCCGACGTGATGCGGGACGCCCCCGAGGAGCTGAGCTCGACCATGGTGCTGATGCCCGGGTTCGGCGGGGGCGACCCGGCCGCGGTCCTGTACGCGTGCGTGGCCGGCCGCGATCCCGCGGTCCTCGGGCCGTTGCGCGGCATCGGCCCTGTCCTCGGCGAGGACGTCGGCGAGCGGGCCTATGCCGACGTCCTGGAGGAGGCGCACCCTCCGCCCGGCGTGCTGCCGGTCATCGGCAACACGCTGGTCGAGGCCGTGGACGGTCCGGTCATCGACGCGGTCGTGACCGCTCATGCGGCCGGCGGGCGGGTGGTCTTCCTGCGCAGCCTCGGCGGGGCGTTCGCCCGGGTGGACCCCGCCGAGACCGCCTTCGCGCACCGCGGCGCGGAGGCGCTGGTCGTGTCCGCCGCCTTCCTCGCCCCGGACGCGACGCCGGGCCAGGTCGCCGACGCCCGCGCCGCGTGGGACCGGATCGGCAGGTTGGGCGCCGGGTCCTACGCCGGCTTCCTCGACACCGCCACCGACGCGGACGTCGGCCGGGTGTGGCCGGACGCGACGCTGGCGCGGTTGCGGGAGGTGAAGCGCGCCTGGGATCCGGACAACGTCTTCCGCCGCAACCTCAACGTGGCGCCCTGACCTGCCCCGACCCTGACCTGCCCTGACCTGTCCTGGCCGACGTCGCTCAGACGGCTCGCTGGGTGACCGCGACGGCGAGCCCGCGCAGGACCTCCCGGGCGGTCTCGTCGACACTGGCGCGGTCGAGGGCGGCGAGCGCGTGGTCGCCGAGCCGCTCGATCACCGCCTCCACCTGCGCGTGCGCCCCCGAGTCGTCGATGATCCGGCGCAGCCGCTCGACCTCGGAGGCCGACAGGGGTGTCCCCAGCGCCGCGTCGAGCTCGGCGGCCTCGGCAGGGGGAGCGGCGTCGAGCGCCAGGGCGACCAGGACCGTGCGCTTGCCCTCGACGAGGTCGTCGCCCGCCGGCTTGCCGGTCGCCTCCGGGTCGCCGTACACGCCGAGGAGGTCGTCGCGGAGCTGGAAGGCCTCGCCCAGCGGGAGCCCGAACCCGCTCAGCTCCGCCAAGGTCGTCTCACCGGCCCCGGCCAGGGCGGCGCCGATCTGCAGGGGACGCTCGATGCTGTACTTCGCGGACTTGTAGCGCAGCACCGTCATCGCGGTGTCCACGTCGGCACGGCCGCGCGCCTGCACCGAGACGTCGAGGAACTGGCCGGTGATGACCTCGGAACGGCACAGGTCGAAGACCTCGAGCGCCGGGGCGACGCCCGCGAACGGGAGTCCGCAGCGGCGCAGCAGCTCCTCGGACCACGACAGCAGGAGATCGCCCAGCAGGATCGCGCCGGCGGCGCCGTACTGCTCCTGGTCGCCACGCCAGCCGGCCGCGTGGTGCTGGGCCTCGAACGCGCGGTGCGCCGCGGGGTGGCCACGCCGGGTGTCGGAGGCGTCCATCAGGTCGTCGTGGACCAGGGCGCTGGCGTGCAGCAGCTCCAGCGCGGCGCAGGCCCGGAGCAGCGCGGGCTCGTCGGCGGGGGCGGCCACGGCGTGGTGTCCCCACCAGCAGAACGACGCCCGGAACATCTTGCCGCCGGCGACCGAGGTCCGGGCCGCGGCCACCAGCCGCTCGGCGTCCGCGCCGAGCGGCGCGAGCCGGCCGGCCTGGGCGTCCAACGCCGCGCTCAGGGCGTCCTGCACCCGGGCGCGGAAGCCCTCCACGTCCCATGCCGTGCCGTTCCCGGGGCTCACCGGGCCGACCCTAGTGCGATGCCGGGGGGTGGTCAGGATTGGGTGGCGCCTCCCACCGTCACGGAGAATCGGCAGCGTGATCACCGAACGTGGGCGCAGCATCAAGGAGCTCCTGGAGCAGGGCGAGCACTCCTACTCCTTCGAGTTCTTCCCGCCGAAGGACGAGGCCGGCGAGGCTCAGCTCTGGGACGCGATCCGCGCGCTGGAGCCCTACCGGCCCACGTTCGTCTCGGTGACCTACGGCGCCGGCGGCTCGACCCGGGACACCACCGTGCGGGTGACCGGCCGGATCGCCCAGGAGACGTCCCTGACCCCGGTCGCCCACCTCACCTGCGTCGGGCACACCCGAGCCGAGCTCGAACGGATCCTGGACACCTACCAGGAGGTCGGTGTCCAGCACCTGATGGCGCTGCGCGGCGACCCCAGCGAGGGACCCCGGGCGCCGTGGGAGCCGACCCCCGGCGGTCTCGACTACGCCATCGAGCTGGTCGAGCTGGCCCGCTCTCGCGGGGACTTCCGGATCGGCGTCGCGGCGTTCCCCGAGCTCCACCCCTCGTCGGCGTCGCTCGACCACGACGCCGACGTCCTCGTCGCCAAGGCCGAGGCCGGCGCCGAGTTCGCGGTCACCCAGATGTTCTTCCGGGCCGCCGACTACTTCTCGCTGGTCGACCGGGTCCGCGCCCGCGGCGTCGACATCCCGATCCTGCCCGGGATCATGCCGATCCTGAACCTCGCCAACATCCGTCGGCAGGGCGAGCTGATCGGCACCGCGGTGCCGGACGACGTCGTGGCCCGGATCTCCGCCCACGACGGCGACCCTGCGGCCATGCGTGCCGCGGGCATCGCCCTGGCCGCCGAGCTGTGCGCCGAGCTGCTCGACGGCGGCGCGCCGGGCCTGCACTTCTTCACGCTCAACCGGTCGAAGGCGACGCTGGAGATCTTCTCCGCCCTCAACGTGCAGGTCTGAGCCGCGCGGTCCGGCACTAGCGTGGCGGGCATGTCGCGCACCGTCACCGTCACCGGCCACGGGTCGTCCACCGCCGTCCCCGACACCGCCGTCGTCCGGGTCGCGTGCGTGCACCGCGCGGAGGGGATGGCCGAGGCGCTGGCGGGCGCCGAGTCGGCGCGGGCCGCGGTCGTGTCTGCTGCGGACGACGCCGGTGGTCTCCACGTCGTCTCCTCGACCGACCTCAGCGTCTGGCCGGCGCACGACGTCGAGGGGCGGCGGGCGGGGTTCGAGGCGCGACACGTCCTGACCATCACCGGCGGCGACCTGGAGTCGGCCGGCGCCCTGGTGGGGCGGCTGGCCGACGCGGTCGGCGACCGCCTCCAGGTCGAGAGCGTGACGCTGTCCGTCGGCGACCCGACCGCCGCGCTGGGCGAGGCCCGCGAGGCGGCGTACGCCGACGCCCGGGTCCGGGCCGAGCACCTCGCGGCGCTGTCCGGGGAGTCGCTCGGTGAGGTCCGGGACGTGTCGGAGGGAGCCGGGGCGCCGGTCTCCCGCGGACTCGAGAGGGCCGCGTTCAAGGCCGACGTCGGGTTCGCGCCCGGTCAGACCCTGCTCACCTCGACCGTCACGGTGACCTGGGCGCTGGCATAGCGGCCGCGAGCCTCACCGGCTGGCCGGTGAGCTCACGCCGGGCCGACCGCCTGCGCCACCAGCGCGGCCGAGAGCCCGACGAAGGGGAGCCCGCCTCCGGGCGTGGCGTGCGCCCCGGCGGCGTACACACCGGGGACGGGAGTCGCGGGCCCCAGCCGCCGCCGGACGGTGGCCCGGCCCTGCCAGAGCACGCCGAGCGGTGAGCTGCCCCAGTGCTCCACGATCTCGCGCGGGGAGCGGTCGACCCGCTCGACGACGTGCTCGCGAAGGTCGATCCCGTGCCGGGCCAGCGCGTGCAGGATGTCCTCGGCGAGGCGACCGCGCCCCAGCACCGTCCACGCGGACCCACCAGCCGGGGCCCGTCCGCCGGTGCGGACGACCAGCATCGGGTCGCCGTGCAGCACGGTCTCGTGCGGCATGGAGGTGAGGTGCTCGGCGAGCTCGCCCTCCAGGCCCACGTGGCAGACCACCGGCGGCATCGCGGGCATCGTGCGCGCGACGTACGGCGCCAGGGCGGGCAGCGTCCGCGGGTCGACCGCGACCACCACGACCTCGGCGTCCACGTCCCCGCCGGACGTGCGCACCGCGACGGCCCGGCCGTCGCGGACCACCACGTCCTCGACCGTGACACCGGTCTCCACGGTGACCCGGCGGGTCGCCAGGCGCGTCGTCAGCGCCTCCGCGAGCACGCCCATGCCGCCCTCGACCGTCCACGCGCCGAAGCGCTGCTCCAGGTAGGCGACCAGCCCCGCCCAGGCCGGGACGTTGCGCGGGTCGTGACCGTCGATGACGAAGGGGTGGGCGGCGACCTGCCGCAGCCGCTCGTCACGGAAGCGCTTCTTGAGCCGGCGGTGCAGGACCTCGCGCGAGTCCAGCCGGGCGGCGACCTCCGGGTTGAGCGCGTCCGGGGTCCACGGCACCTCCAGGTAGGCGCGCCGGAGCACCTCCCAGTCGTCGGCGTACGACGCCACGTGGTCGACCCACTGCTGACCGAGCCCGGGCCGGAGCCCGTCGAAGGCCGCGAGCTGGGCGGCACGCGACTCACCAGGCAGCCGCAGGACGGAGGCGTCCTCGAAGACGTGCTCGCGGACCAGCCCGAGCGGCACCAGCTCGAGCTCCCGCTCCACCGGGCGGCCGGACTTGCGGAACAGGTCGCGGATGACGGCCGGCAGCAGTGTCGTGGAGGTCAGGTCCCACGACCAGTCGCCGGCCGTGGTCGGCACCAGGGCACCGCCCAGCCGGGGCAGGCGCTCGAGCAGGGTCACGTCGTGCCCGAGCTTGGCCAGCCGGGCCGCGGCCGCCAGGCCGCCGAGACCCCCACCGACGACGACGACCCTCACCGGGCCCTCACCGGGCCCTCACGGGGCGGCCGGCTGCGGGTCTCCGCGGCCCTTCCACCGGCGCCAGCCCCGTCTCACCAGCCTCGCGACCAGGTAGAGGAGGACCAGGCCCACGGCCAGGAGCACCGCGGCGACCGCCGCGGCGGCGCGTGGGTGCTCGATGGCGAACCACACGACGGCCAGCACGGCGACGTCCTCGCCGAGGCTGGTGACGATGTTGGTGACCGGTTCGGGGGAGGCGTTGATGGCGAGGCGGGTGCCGGCCTTCACCAGGTGCGAGGCCAGCGCGGTCCCTCCGCCGACCGTGCCGCTGACCGCCTGGTCGAGGGTGTCCGCGTCGCCGGCGAGCAGGACGCCGATGACCGCTCCGACGGTGGGCCGGATCGCCGTGGAGATCACGTCCCAGGTCGAGTCGACGTAGGGGATCTTGTCCGCCACGAACTCCATCGCGTACATGAACGCGGCGACCCCCAGGACCTCCCAGCGCCCCAGGGCGTCCGGGACCTGCTCGAGGTCGCCGACCCGGTCGGCGATGCCGAGCACGAGGACGACGAGGTAGGCGTTGACGCCGCTCGCCCACCCGCTCGAGAACGCCAGGGACAGGGACTCCACGGCGTCAGCCTAGGAGTCCGCGTCGACTCAGCAGGAGTAGGTGACGCCGTCGTCCTGTGTCCACGGGCCGCAGCCCGAGTCGTCCGTGGGGGGCTCGGGGATCACCAGCGCCGGGTCGGCGCCGATCTCCACCAGGTCGGCCTCCGGGGTCAGGAACGCCGACCGGGCCGCGTCCAGGGTGGGCGCGCGCACGCGCTCGGTGGCATAGGTGACCAGGGTCTCCGACTTGATCACCTTCACCCTCTGCTCGAACCACAACCGGCTCGGCTCGACCTGCTCCAGCTTCGACTGCGGCACCAACAGCCACATCCGGCCGTGCTGGTCGTGTCCCATCGGCCGGAGCGCCTCGACCTGGCTGATGACCACGTAGCCACGAGCGGTCGTGTCGACCGTGCACTCGAAGTAGAAGCCCTCGGCGAGCCCCTCGGCGCAGTACCTCTCGGCGTCGCCCTCGGCCTCGCCCCTGGCGTGGGACAGGTCGACGGACCAGGAGTGCTCGTCGTCGCCGAACTCGACCGCCATCCCGCTCGCCTTGTCGTACAGCTCCGGGCGGAGGGGATCTCCCTGACCGTCGCCGGCCGTGAAGGTCGCCGGTCCGAGGTCCGCGACGCTCCGGCCGAGGACGTCCCGGGCATGGTCCTCCAGGGTGCTCGGCATCTCTTGTGCGTCGTAGGCGGCGAGCGCCTGCTCCGCCGGGTCGAGCACCCGGCCCGCGGAGTCGTCGTCCACGAGCAGCGGGACGGAGACGACGCAGGCCACGGCGAGCGCGGCCGCGGCCGCGGCACCCCCCGCGCGCCGCCGGCGTACGACGCGGCGGCCGGTGCTGATCGGGACCGCCACGTCGGGCAGCCAGTGCGGCTCGTCCCGGGCCAGGTCGTGCCGGAGCAGGGTGGCGAGGTCGTCGTGGCTCATCGTTCCTCCGAAGCGGTGGCAGTGCTCATCTGTAGGTCGGGCAGGTGGCGGCGCAGGGTCTCCAGGGCACGAGCGGTCTGGCTCTTGACCGTGCCGTGGGCGATCCCGAGTACCGCCGCCACCTCGGCGACGGGCAGGTCGTCGAGGAAGCGCAGCGCGACGATCGCCCGCTGCCGCTCGGGCAGCAGGGCCAGGGCGGCGCTGAGGTCGGGCGCGACCTCGGGCCTGTCGACCGGGTGGTCGGGCAGCGGGTCCGTCGGCGTCTCAGGGCGGTGGCGCCTGGCGTGGCTCAGGCACTCGTTGACCACGGTCCGCCGGGCGTACGCCATCCGGGTCTCCGGCCGGATCCGCGGCCAGGCGACGTAGAGCTTGGCCATCGCCTGCTGGACCAGGTCCTCGGCGAGGTCCCAGTCCCGGCTGACGACGTAGGCGGTGCGTCGCAGCGACGTGGCGTGGCCGGCGTAGAAGTGGGTGAACTCGCGTTCGCGCCGGGCCTGTCTCACACCACTAGTACGCCGGGGAGGGCGTCGGAGGTTCGCAGCGGACCGAACTCGTTGGACGCGGGTCCGTCGCTGGTCCGACGCTCATCCCGGGCTCACTCGACGTCGATGGTCGGCGCGCCGGTCATCGCGGCCAGCTCGGCGTAGGTGGTGCTGAAGACCGCCGCCGGGTGACCGGCCGCCGCCCACACGACGTCGTAGCGCTCGAGCCAGGTGTCGAGCCAGGTCGGGACCGGCCGCGGATGGGCGATCGGGGAGACGCCCCCGATGACCTGGCCCGTGTGCTCGCGGACGAACTCGGGCTTGGCCCGGCGCAGTGCGGCCGCCCCGATCGTCGCCGCGACCTTGTCGGTGTCGACCCGGTGGGCGCCGGAGGTGAGGATCAGGGCGGGTGCACCGTCGGCGTCGAAGAGCAGGCTGTTGGCGATCGCGCCGACCTCGCAGCCCAGTGCTTCGGCGGCCAGCGCAGCGGTGTGGACCGAGTCGGGCAGAATGACGACCTCACCGGTGCCCCCGAGGCGGGCGTGCTCGTCGCGGAACCTGGTGATCGAGGGGTGCTCGGCTGTCATGTGGCGAGCCTAGGAGCACGGTCTGGACGTCGAAGGAGAGGGCAGCGCGTGGCGGAGGACGTGGCCGATGACCTGGGACGGCCGAGCTCGGTCACCTGGGCGATCCGGTTGCACTGGATGCTCGTGCTGCTGGGGCTGGTCGCCGTGGTGCTCGCCGTGGTCCTCAACGACGAGCTGATCCGCACCTGGGCCGAGGGACGCCCCGACCTGAGCCGGGTCCTGGAGACCCAGGGCCTGCAGGCGATCAAGGACGGCGAGGTGCGGCCGCCGGCGTTCGTCGCGCCGGCCATCACCCTGTTCGTGGTCGTGGGGCTCCTGATGTGGATGCTGCTGGTCTTCTTCGCCAACGGCAACAACTGGGCCCGTCTCTCCCTGACCGCGCTGCTCTTCTTCACCGCGGTCACCACCGTCGCGGGGATCCGGACCGACCCGCCCGAGGTCTTCGTGGTGCTGTCGGTGGCCTCGATGGTGCTGGAGGTCGTCGCCGTGGCCTACCTGTGGCACCCGGACACGAGCAGGTTCCTGAAGACCAGCGGCTGACCTCGTCGCTCGCTCGTCGCTGGCCGGGGCAGTGGTGGGCCAGGGACCGTGTGGTCCGCAGAACCGGCCCTGACCCACCGCTCGTCGGTGGCGGCCGCCACCTGGCCCGGAGACGCGGCCGCCCCGGCCCGAGAACGCTCACCGCCCCTTGACGGGGTGTCCCTGCCCCGAGGTATGCTTCGAACAAGTGTTCGAACAGCCCGAGGGGGAGCGATGCGGCGGTACGACGACCCGGTCGAGGTGCGGCGCGGCCCGGTCGAGGAGACGGTAGGCCCCGGCGCCGACGTCTACTCCGACGAGAGGGCCCCGGCGCAGTTCCTCTGGCGCGGCCGGCTCTGGAAGGTCCGGGCGGTGCTCGCCCACTGGGTCGAGACCGGTCCCTGGTGGAGCTCGCCAGGGGTGCGGGCGGCGATCGGGTCTCACGAGCCCACCGACCCCCACGCCGAGGAGGAGCCGGGCCCCCGCCCGTTGGGCGACCTGATCACCGAACGGGAGCTGTGGCGGGTCGAGGCGGGCCGGGGCAGGGCGGTCGGAGCACTGGGGGCGGTCGGTCCCGACGGCGAGCCTGACACCGGCGGGGTCTTCGACCTCGCCTTCGACTGGGCCGACGGCCGCTGGCAGCTCGTCGGCTGCGTGGACTGAGAGGACCGAGGGGAGAGCCATGACCACCACCACCACCAGCACCAGCACCAGCACGACCGTGACCAGCAACCCGTTCGGCCTGCCGGCCACCACCCACTCCTACCTCGCCCGGGCCGCGGAGTCGCTCAGCGAGGCGATGGCCGCCACCGAGGCCTCGGCCCGCTACGCACACGCCCACGTGGCGGCGCTGCGGGCCGCGGCGGCGCTGCTCGCCGCCCGGGCCCGGCCGGCCACCAGCCGGCGTCGTCAGCAGAAGAACGCCTGGGTGCTGCTGGCCGAGGTCGCCCCCGAGCTGGGGGAGTGGGCCGGGTTCTTCGCGGCCGGCGCCGCCAAGCGGGCGGCTGCCGAGGCCGGCTCGACCCGGGCGGTCACCGAGCGTGAGGCCGACGACCTGGTCCGCGACGCCGACCGGTTCCTCGCGGTCATCGAGCAGTCGCTCGGCCTGGCGCCGCACGTCCCGCAGCTCCCGCTCGCCCGCCGGGTGGGGTAGGAGGCGTGGACCCGTTCGTCCACCTCCACGTCGCCTCGGGCTACTCCCTGCGCTACGGCGCCTCGCACCCGCAGGCCCTCGTCGCCCGGGCCGCGGAGCAGGAGATGGACACCGTGGCGCTCACCGACCGGGACGGCGCCTACGGCGCGGTGAAGTTCGCCCGCGCCTGCCACGCCGCCGGAGTCCGTCCGGTCCTCGGGGTCGACCTCGCCCACCGGCCGGTGCTGCCGCGGCTGACACCGCTGTCCGAGCTGTCGGGGGAGCCGGGCGGTGGCCCGCGACGCCGTACGCCGGTGCGCGGCGGCGCCTTCCGCGAGCCGGTCGGCGGGGGCCTGCCCCGGGTGACGTTCCTGGCCACCGCCGACAGCACGAGCCGGCTGGGGGGCGGCGGACGGGCGGGCTGGGCGGCGCTGTGCCGGTTGATCTCGGGCACCCACCTGGCCGGTGAGCGCGGCGTGCCCGTGCTCGACCTCGAGACGCTCTCCCACGACGTCCGGGAGGCCCTGGCCGCCGGGCACCTCATGGTGCTGCTCGGGCCGGCCTCCGAGCTGGCCCGGGCAGCGCTCTGCCCGTCGGGGGGACGCCGTGAGGACCTCGGACAGGCCGCGCTCGCGCCCTGGCGGGACCTCGTGCCCCGCACCCACCTGCAGGTCGAGCTGGTCTCCCACCGGCTCCCCGGCGGCGGTGCGGACCATGGCAGCTGGGGGCCGGGGACCTCCGCGCACGCCGCCCGGATGGCCGGGATGGCCCGGCGGGCCGGCCTCGGGGCGGTGCTGAGCAACGCGGTGCGCTACGCCGACCGGGGCGACGCCGCCACCGTCGACGTCCTCGACGCAGCCCGCCGGCTGGTGGCGCTCGACCGGCGGCACGTCGACCGCGGCAACGCCGAGGGCTACCTCAAGTCCGGCAAGGAGATGGCCGAGATCGCCGAGGAGGTCGTCCGGCTCGCTGGGTCGGGCGCAGGTCTCGGTGAGACCGCACGGGAGGCCCAGCGGCTGCTGGCCCACACCCGCGCGGTCGCCGACCGGTGCGCGCTCGACCCGCGACGAGACCTGGGCCTGGGGGAGGTGCACTTCCCGGAGTTCGAGCTCTCCACCGACCACGACGACGCCGACGTCGCGCTGCGCGCCAGGTGTGAGGGCGCGATCGGCGACCGCTACGGCTCGAGCCCCAAGGCGGTGGTCTGGAAGCGCCTCGACGACGAGCTCGAGATGATCCGCGGCCTCGGCTACGCCTCCTACTTCCTCACCGTCGGCGACGTCACCGACCTGATCCGCGAGATGGGGGTGCGCTGCGCCGCGCGCGGGTCGGGGGCGGGCAGCATCGTCAACTACCTCCTCGGCGTCTCCGGGGTCGACCCGGTCCGCCACGGGCTGCTCATGGAGCGGTTCCTCTCGCCGCTGCGCGAGGCGCTGCCCGACATCGACGTCGACGTGGAGTCCGCGCGCCGGCTCGAGGTCTACGAGCGGATCCTCGACAAGTACGGCGGCGAGCGCTGCGTGACCGTCTCGATGATGGACACCTACCGGGTCCGGCACGCCGTCCGGGACGTCGGCGCCGCCCTCGGCATGCCGCCCAGCGAGACCGACACGATCGCCAAGGCGTTCCCGCACATCCGGGCCCGGGACGCCCGGGCCGCGCTCCGCGAGCTGCCCGAGCTACGGGCCAGCGGGCTCACCGACACCCGGCTCGACGTGATGTTCCAGCTCGTCGAGCGCCTCGACGGCCTGCCCCGGCACGTCGCCATGCACCCGTGCGGCGTGCTGCTCTCCGACGCCACCCTGCTCGACCGGACCCCGGTCGAGGCCAGCTTCGCGGGCTTCCCGATGAGCCAGTTCGACAAGGACGACGTCGAGGACCTCGGCCTGCTCAAGCTCGACGTGCTCGGCATCCGGATGCAGTCCTCGATGGCCCACGCCGTCGCCGAGATCAAGCGCACCGACGGGGTCGAGATCGACCTCGACGACGAGACCCAGGTCCCCCGGGACGACCCGGCGACCTACGCCGTCATCTCCTCGGCCAAGACCCTCGGCATGTTCCAGATCGAGTCGCCGGGGCAGCGCGAGCTGGTCGGCAAGTCCGGCCTCGACTCCTTCGAGGACATCATCACCGACATCTCGCTGTTCAGGCCCGGCCCGGTGAAGAGCGACATGATCACGCCCTACCTCGAGGGCAAGCAGGGCTGGAAGTCGCCGACCTACCTGCACGACGACCTGCGCCCGATCCTCGGTGGCACCCAAGGCGTGGTCGTCTTCCACGAGCAGGTCATCGAGATCATCGCCCAGCTCACCGGCATCTCCTTCGCGGAGGCCGACGAGAAGCGGCGGGCCCTCGGCGACGTCGAGGGGATGGCGGAGACCAAGCTCTGGTTCTTCCCGCGGGCGCTCGGCCGCGGCTACCCGCTGCCTGTGGTCGAGCGGGTCTGGGAGGTGCTCAAGGCGTTCGCCTCGTTCGGCTTCTGCAAGGCCCACGCCGCGGCGTTCGCGCTGCCGACGTTCCAGTCCGCCTGGCTCAAGACGCACTGGCCGGCGCACTTCCTGGCCGGCGTGCTCACCCACGACCCGGGGATGTACCCCAAGCGGCTGATCCTCGACGACGCCCGGCAGCTCGGCCTGGCGGTCCTGGGGCTCGACGTCAACGCGAGCGAGAAGGACTACGTCGTCGAGCGGGTGCCGCATCCCGACGACCCCGAGGGGCCGCCCCGCGACGGGATCCGGCTGGCGCTGGCCGAGGTCAAGGGCATCAACGAGGCCGAGGTGGCGCGGATCGTCGCGGGCCGGCCGTTCCACTCGCTGACCGACTTCTGGCACCGGGCCCGGGTGTCCCGGCCGATCGTGGAGCGGCTGGTGCTGGCCGGCGGGTTCGACTCCCTCTACGCCATCGGCCGCGGAGACTCCGCCGGCTCCGGGGTCGGCCAGCGCGGCCGGGTGACCAGGCGCGACCTGCTGCTCCAGGTCGCCGAGCTCGACCGGATCGCCCGGTCGGTCGACCGGGCCTCCTCCCGGTCGCTGGCCAGCCGCGGGCTGTCCGCCCGGACGTCGCGCTCGGGCAGCCGGGCCGGCTCGGCGGCCCGGGCCAAGGCCGACGACGCCGCGGCCCGCAACAGCTCCGACGACCGGGTCCGCGACACCGTCGCCGACCTCGAGCGCCACCCGCTCGGCCAGGGCGTCGTCGGGGCGCGGGCGGCCGCGCAGTCCCGGGCCACCGCACCGCCGCCGCCGGTCGACTCGGTGCAGCTGTCCCTCGAGCTCGGGGACGAGCCCGCCGAGGG
>NZ_JAEMSS010000286.1 GCF_016462705.1 Nocardioides sp.
CTCCCAGCCCCACCCCCGACCGCGAGACCGTCGAGACCGGCGGCCCGGAGCGGATCGGACGCCTGACCCGACTCCTCAGCTCGCGCCCGCGGCGCAGCCTGCTGGCCGTCTTCCTGTTCGTCCTGGTGGCCGGGTTCTTCGGCGGCCCGGTCGCGGGGTCGCTCGAGTCGTCGGGAGGCTTCGCCACCGAGGACGCCGACTCGGTGCGGGCCATCGAGCGGCTCGAGACGGCCTCCGGCCGGTCCCCGAACCCCGGCGTCGTCCTGCTGGTGGACACCCCCGACGGACCGACCGCCGACGCCGACCGGGTCGCCGAGGTCACCGCGGCCCTGGCCGCCGAACCGGACGTCGCCGAGGTGACCTCGCCGACCACGACCCGCGGCGACCCGGCCGGCCTGGTCTCGGCCGAGGGCACGCAGGTCCTGGTGCTCGGGACCCTCGTGGCGGGCGCTGACGAGGACGCTCTCGCGGAGTCGGTGCTCGACACCTTCGAGGGCCAGGACGACGTCACCGTCGGCGGCTCGGCCGTGGTCGGCTTCCAGCTCGGCAGCACGATCAGCGAGGACCTCGCCCGCGCCGAGCTGTTCGCCTTCCCGATCCTGCTCGTCCTGTCCCTGCTCTTCTTCCGCGGCCGGGCGGCGCTGATGCCGCTGGTGGTCGGCGTCACCACGGTGCTCGGGACGTTCCTGGTGCTGACCGGTGTCAACGCGGTCTACGGCATGAGCGTGTTCGCGCTCAACCTGGTGATCGGTCTCGGTCTCGGCCTGGCCATCGACTACACCCTGTTCCTGGTGACCCGCTACCGCGAGGAGCTGGCCGTGCAGGGACCGACCGCCGGTGCGATCGCGAAGACGATGCGCACCGCCGGCCGGACCGTGGCCTTCTCCGCGGCCACCGTCGCGGTCGCGCTCGCCGCGCTCACGGTGTTCCCGCTCGGGTTCATCAAGTCGATGGGCATCGCCGGCGCCGTCGTCGCGGTGGTCGCCGCGACCGCGGCCCTGGTCGTCTCCCCCGCGATGTTCGGCCTGTGGGGCGCCAAGCTGGCACGCAGGCGTCCGGCCACCGCCGAGGACACCGGCCGGTGGTACCGGCTCTCGCAGGCGGTGATGCGCCGGCCCGGTGCGGTCGCCCTGACCACCGGCGTGGTCATGCTCGCCCTGGCCGCGCCCGCGCTCCGCGCCGAGTGGACACCCATCGACAGCACCGTCATCCCCACCGACCAGAGCTCGCGGACCGTGGCCGACGCCGTCGCGAGCGACTTCGGCGGCACCGGCTCGAGCGCGATGACGATCGCGGTCACCACCGACGGGTCTGCCGGGTCGGCGGGCGACGCCGGCGCTGTCACGGCGTACGCCGAGGAGGTCAACGCGCTCCCCGGCGTGGTCGCCCCCGGCACGCCGGTGCAGCTCGACGAGACGACCTGGCAGCTCGACGTGTCCGCCGAGGGCGAGCCCGAGGGAGCGGTGGCGCAGCGGCTGGTCGAGGACACCCGCGCGCTGGACGGGGCCGGCGGGGTCGACGCACTGGTCGCCGGTCCCGCGGCGGACTTCGTCGACCAGCAGGACGCCATCGGCAGCCGGCTGCCGCTGGCCGCCGGCCTCCTCGTGCTGCTGACGATGGTGGTGCTCTGGCTGATGACGGGGTCGGTCGTGCTCCCCGTCAAGGCGGTGATCATGAACGCGCTGACCGTGGCCGCCAGCCTGGGGGTGCTGACGTTCGTCTACCAGGACGGCCGGCTGACCGGGCTGCTCAACTACACGCCCAACGGCGGGATCGAGCCGACCGACTTCCTGGTCACGGCCGCGCTGATCTTCGCGCTCTCCACCGACTACGGGGTCTTCCTGCTGGGCCGGATCAAGGAGATCCGGGACGGCGGGCTGTCCGAGCGCGAGTCCGTGGCCGTCGGCGTGCAGCGCACCGGCGCGGTGGTGACCGCCGCCGCGATCCTGCTGGCCGTCGCGATCGGGTCGTTCAGCACCAGCTCGATCTCGTTCATCCAGCAGATCGGCATCGCGACGGCGTTCGGCGTCCTCATCGACGCGTTCGTGGTCCGGTCGCTGCTGGTGCCCTCGCTGATGGGCCTGCTCGGGAAGTACAACTGGTGGGCGCCGATGCCGCTGCGCCGGCTGCACGACCGGATCGGTCTCAGCGAGCAGTGACAGTCGTACGCGCGGAGGCCTACCGTCCTCGGGTGGACCTGCACCCGAGGACGGTGGCCTTCGACGTCGTCCTGGCGGCCGGTCTCGCCGCGGCGATGGTGACCGAGCTCTGGCGGTCCGCGGACGCCGGCACCGGGATCTCCCCGCTGTCGGTGTCCGTGGTCGTCCTGGCGGCGTTGCCGGTGCTGCTGCGGCGCGAGCGCCCGGTGCTCTCGCTGGTCCTGGCCATGGCGACGCTCTACGTCGTGATGGCGACGACCGACATCTACCAGACGGTGCCGTTCCCGAGCATGGTCGCCGGCTACAGCCTCGCGCTCGCCTCCAACCGGCGGACCACGATCCTGGCGGGGCTGGCGCTGGTGCCGTTCGTGGTCGCGGCGATCGCGATCTTCGGCCACGAGAAGATCGCGACCTCCGAGGTGCCCAAGAACCTCGTCTTCGTGGCCGCCCCGCTGCTCCTGGGGTCGGCCGTCCGGGAGCGCCGCGCCGCCCACGACGCGCTCGTGCAACGGGCGGAGACCGCCGAACGCACCCGCGAGGAGGAGGCCCGCCGCCGGGTCGGCGAGGAACGGCTGCGGATCGCCCGGGACGTGCACGACGTGGTCGCGCACGCCATGGTCGCGATCAACGTCCAGGCCGGTGTGGGCGCCCACCTCCTCGACCGGGACCCCGAGCGGGCCCGCCGGACCCTCCAGGACATCAAGAAGCTCAGTGGCGAGGCCCTCGACGACCTCCGCTCCACGCTCGGCGCCATCCGGGCGCCCGAGGACGACGACACCGCCCCCGTGCTGCCGACACCGGGCCTGCGCGAGCTCGACGACCTGGGCGAGCTCGGCGAGAGCCTGCGGTCCGCCGGGGTCGAGGTGGAGGTCGACATCGACCCGGCCGTCCGGTCCCTGCCCGCGACGGTGACGACCACCGGCTACCGGATCGTGCAGGAGGCACTCACCAACGTCGTCCGGCACGCGAGCGGGTCACGGGCCCGGGTCCGGGTGACCCGCGACGGCGACCGGATCGTCGTCGACGTCCGCGACGACGGCCGCAACGTGGTCCCGGCCGGCGGCGCCGCTCCCGCCCCGGGCACGGGCAGCGGCGTCCTCGGCATGCGGGAGCGGGCGGTGGCGGCCGGCGGCACCCTGGTGGCCGGTCCCGCCGACGGCGGCGGCTGGCGGGTGCGGGCCACGCTGCCGATCGAGCCCGGGCACCGGCC
>NZ_JAEMSS010000125.1 GCF_016462705.1 Nocardioides sp.
GCCCGCGACCGGCCACGGCCGCCACGACCACGTCGCGCAGCAGTCCTTGCTCCCGCTCCCGTCCCCTCAGCACTGCCGGCACCCTAGGCGGTCAGGGACGGATCCGGCAGCCGGCCCGGTCGATCGCCGCGACGACGGCCGCGCGGTCCATCGGCGCCCCGGCGGTGACCACGAGCGCCCCGGCGGCCGCGTCGTGCTCGCAGGCGCGTACGCCGGGGAGGCTCGCGACCGAGAGCAGCAGCGCGTCGACCACGCGATCGTCGAGGGGTCCCTCGAGGAGGAACACGACCGAGCCGATGAACACGCGGGGTGTGTCTCGCATCATCAGGTCCTCCGGCTGTTGCGGGTGGGTGTCGACCGCCCCGGCGCCAGGCGGGCCTGGGCCGGGGCGGTCGATCGCTGCGGGTCGCTCAGTGTCCGTGCCCGTGGCCGTGCCCGTGCCCGTGGCCGTGAGCCACGGCGTCGGGATCGTGGGCGGGCAGCAGCAGGGTCGGCAGCATCAGGGCCGCGAGCCCGATCGCCACCGCGAGGAAGGCGTCCTGGGCGCCGCCGATGATCCCGGCACGCGTGGTGAGGTCGCCCCCGATCGCGGTCAGCGCCGCGACCCCCAGGGCGGCACCGATCTCGTGACCGGTCATCAGCAGGCCCGAGCCGAGACCCGACTGCTGGGGTGCGACGTCGGCCATCGCGGCGACCGAGATCGCGACGAACATCGGCCCGACACCCAGCCCGAGGAGGGTGAACCCGGGGAGCACGTCCGTGACGTAGGCGGGGTCGGCGTCGATCGCGGCGAGGACGAGCGCCCCCGCCGCGGCGACCACCAGGCCGACGGCGATGAGCCGCTTGGCACCGACGTGCGGCAGGGCGTGCGACGCCGCCGCGGCGGACAGGGTGATGAAGCCCGCGAGAGGCAGGAACTGCAGCCCGGCGACCAGCGCGGAGGAGCCGAGCACCTGCTGCAGGTAGATCGAGCTGAGGAAGATCGCCCCGACGACCGCCCCGGTGACGCCCGCCATCACGACCGAGGCGGACACGAGCGACCGGACCCGCCAGGTGGCGGGCGGGACGATGGGGGCCGGCACCTTGCGCTCGTTGACCACGAACGAGGCCAGCAGCACGAGGGCGGCCGCGGCGCCGCCGAGGGTCTGGCCAGAGGTCCACCCGTGGCTGGTCGTGGACTCGACGGCGTACACCAGCGAGAGCAGGCCGGCGACCAGAAGCAGCGCACCGGAGGCGTCGATCCGACGAGGGCCATGGCTGGTGGTGGGCGAGGACGGGACCTTGGCCAGGACGCCCACGAGGACGGCGACCCCGACGGGCACGTTGATGAAGAACACGGCGCGCCAGTCGAGGGCCGTGGTGAGGATGCCGCCGAACAGGACGCCGGCGGCGATGCCCATGCTGGCCACGGTGCCCCAGAGGGCCAGCGCGGTCGCCCGCTGACGGCCTGCGTACGTCGCCATCACGACCGACATCGCGGCGGGGGTGAGCATGGCGGCGCCTGCTCCCTGGGCGCCACGCGCCAGGATGAGCTGCGTCGCGGTCCCGGCGATGCCGGCGGCCAGCGAGCCGAGGGTGAACACCGCCAGGCCGGTCAGGAACATCCGGCGCCGGTCGAACAGGTCGGCCATCCGCCCCCCGAGCAGCAGGAGGCCGCCGCTGAGCAGCACGTAGGCGCTGACCGCCCACTGGTAGTCGCTCGACGACAGGCGGAGGTCGGAGGCGATGCTCGGCAGCGCGACGTTCACGACGCTCACGTCGAGGACCACCATCACCTGGGCAGCGAGCATCAGGGCCAGCACGGTCCACGGCCGGCGCGGTTCCTCGGCGCCCTGGTCGTGACGCGTAGCGCCCTGGTGGTGGGGGCTGGGATGATGGCCGCTGCGGGTGCCTGGGTGCCCCTGCGGGTGGTGCAGGTCGGTGGACATGTCGTCTCCTCGTGAGGGTCGGCCGGCGGACGGTGCCGGTGGGACGAGCGTCGTCGCCGGGGCCGGCCCGTCGCGCTGGGAGATTCGCCGGGTTCCGGCGGCCCCGGACGCGGGTCACGACCACCGCACCGAAGGTTCGACCGGGCGATCCGTGGACGCCGACGTGGGGTGCGGAACAGCGGAACCCGGCGATCTCGCCGGTGCGACCGGACACCCGTGGCCGCGACCTTGGGGAGGTCCCACCCTCCACGACCCAGGTGACCGCCATGAACTCCACCGACACCCTCGCCCGCACCGACCTCCCGCACCCCGGGTCCGACCACGCCGGACGCCGTCGCCGCACGGCGGCGCTCGCCGCGCTCGTCTCGGCCCAGTTCGTCGTCATGCTGGACACCTCGATCGTCAACGTGGCACTCCCGTCGATCCAGGCCGACCTCGGCCTGGACGCCACCTCGCTCAGCTGGGTGGTCAACGCCTACGTCGTGACCTTCGGCGGTCTCCTGCTGCTGTTCGGCCGGGTCGCGGACCTGCTCGGGCGGCGCCGCGTGTTCACGGCCGGGTCAGCGGTCTTCACCGTCGGGACGCTGCTGGCGGCCGCAGCGAACCACGAGTCGGTGCTGGTCGCGGGACGCATCGTCCAGGGAGCGGGCGCCGCGGCCCTGGCGCCCGCCGCGATGGCCCTGCTGCTCGTGAACTTCCCCGGTGAGCACCGCGCACGTGCGATGAGCCTGTGGGGCGCGGCCTCGACCGTCGGGGGCGCAACCGGCGTCTTCGCCGGCGGCCTGCTCACCGGGGCCTTCGGGTGGTCGTCGGTCTTCTTGGTGACGGTCCCCGTGTCGGTGGCGGCGGCGTTCTCGGCGACTCGGGTGCTGGACGACAGCCCGCCGGTGCCCGGCCGGCGGTTCGACCTTCTCGGAGCCGCGCTGGTCACCGCCGCGGTCGTCGCGCTGGTCCAGGGTGCACTCGGCGCGGTCGAGGGCGAGTGGACCTCGCCCCGGGCGGTCATCGGGCTGTCGGCCGCCGTGGGGCTGCTGGCCGCGTTCGTCGCGGTGGAGCGACGCGTGCCCGACCCGCTGGTCCCCCTGCACCTCTTCCGCTCCCCGGTGCTGTCGACCGGTGTCGCGCTCTCCGTGCTGGGCGGAGCGGCCCGGGCCTCCACGTTCGTCCTGGTCGCGCTCTACGTGCAGAAGGCGCTGAGGATGTCGCCCGAGCTCGGCGGGCTCGCCATGGTGCCGACGTCGGTGGCCGGGTTCGTCGTCTCACTCACCCTGCTGCCGCGGGTCCTGCGCGCGGTCGGCCCGCGGCGCAGCCTGGTCGTGGGCCTGACCGTCCTGGCCGGCGGTCACCTGTGGCTCGCGCACGGACCGGCCGACGCGGCCTACCCTGTCGCCGTGCTGCCGGGCCTGCTGCTGGTGGCGACCGGCGTGGCGCTGAGCTTCACCCCCACGACCATGGTCATCGCGTCAGCCGCGCCCGACTCGCACGCGGGCCTGGCCTCGGGCCTGGCCAGCTCGGCCACCCAGGTGGGGGCGGCGCTGGGCACGGCGGTCCTCACGGCGATCGCGCTCTCGGGTGCCGGGTTCTCGGCGGCGTTCACCGCGGCCGCCGGGACCGCGCTGGTGACCGCGCTGCTCGGGTCGACCATCGTGCGCCGCTGAACGGCCACGACCACGGCCGTGGTCAGCGGCGCAGCACCACCGCGTCCACGGCGACGACGCCGTCCTCGAGCAGCATCAGCGGGTTGGCGTCGAAGCCGGCCACCTCGCTCGTCGGGTCGGCCAGCGCCTCGGACGCACGAACCACCGCCTTGGCCCAGGCGTCGACGTCCACCGCCGGTTCGCCACGTACGCCGGCCAGGAGCGGCGCCATCCGCAGCCGGCCGATCGCCTCGTGGACCTCCTCGAGCGTGCACGGCGCCAGCAGGACCTGGGTGTCGGGAGTCGCCTCGACGTAGACGCCGCCGGCACCGAGCAGCATCACCGGCCCGAAGACCGGGTCGAGCGACGCACCGACCAGGCCCTCGTGCAGGCCGCGGACCATCGGCGCCACCAGGAAGCCGTCGAGCGCGACGCCGTGGGACGCGGCCGAGGAGGCGATCTCCTCGGCCGCCGCCACTGCCTCCTCCCCGGAGGCGCAGCGCAGTCGCACCAGGCCGAGCTCGGACTTGTGCGTGGCGTCGGGGCTGCTGCCCTTGACCACGACCTGCGCGGCGCCGAGCCGGTCGAAGGCTCCGACGACCTCGCCGACCGTGGGGACCAGCTCGTGGGCGACGACCGGCACCCCGAGCTCGGCCAGGGCGGCGAGGCTCTGCGCCTCGTTGAGCGCGCCCGCGACCGGGCCCGCCGCCTCCCCCGCACGAGCGCCCACGGCCGGGCGGGGGAGGCTGTCCGCGCGCGCCATCCGTCTGCGGTGCGCGAGGTACTGGGCCAGCGCGGCGACCGCCGACGCCTCCTCCTCGAAGACCGGCAGCCCGGCCTCGACGAACGGTGCCGCGACGTTGGGCTGGGGGATCGCACAGACGATCGGCGTGCCCGACGCCGCGAAGGCGGCGGCGTCCCGGGCGAACCGCTCGACGTCGTACCCCCTCCCCGCCACGGGGATACCGAGCAGGCAGGCGTCGACGGCGGGGTCCGCGCCGAGGACCGGGAGCACCCGGCCGAACAGCCCGCTGTCGGTGAGGAGGGCGGCAGTCACGTCGACCGGGTTGGCGGTGGCGGCGAACGCCGGCAGCTCGGTCTTGAGCCCGGCGACCGTCGACTCGGACAGCGTCGCCAGCGGCAGACCGGCGTCCTCGGCGGCGTCGGCGGCCAGCACGCAGACCGCCCCGGAGTTGGACACCACCGCGAGCCCGTCGCCCGCCGGCCGCCAGTCCTGGAGGTAGAGCTCGCTGGCCGAGACCAGCTCCTTGACCGAGTGCACCTGCCAGATCCCGACCCGCTCGAGGAACGCGTCGAGCACCCGGCGCTCGGTCGCGAGCGCACCGGTGTGGGACGCCGCGGCCCGTGACCCGGACTGCGACCGCCCCCCGACCAGGGCGACGACGGGGACGCCGCCCTGGCGGGAGCGTTCGCCGAGCTCGACGAGCGAGTCGGCGTCGGTCACGCCCTCCAGGTAGAGGAGGAGCAGACGCAGGTCCGGGTCCAGCACGGCCTCTGCGGCCAGCTCGGCGGCGGTGACGTCGAGGTCGTTGCCGGTTCCGTGCGCGTAGCGGACGCCGATCCCCCGCCGGCGCAGGATGCCGTAGGGCACCGAGGCGAGCGCCCCGCTCTGGCTGATGATCCCGACCGGGCCGTCGGCCGGCGGCTCCTCGGTGAACAGCGTGGAGAAGCCGAGGACGGCGCCGGAGTGGAACGACGCCAGCCCCTGCGAGTTGGGGCCGACCACCCGCATCCCGGCGGAGCGCGCGTGTCCGAGCAGCTCCTCCTGCATCCGCAGTCCCTCGGCGGTGTGCGTCTCGCCGAAGCCGGACGACATCACGATGGCGCCCTTGACGCCCAGCTCGGCGGCCACGCGAACGGCGTCGACGGCGGCCTGACCGGGCACGGCGACCAGCGCCACGTCGGGCACGACCGGCGAGTCCTCGAGCCGCGGCACGGTCGGCATCCCCTGCACGGTGTCCCGCTTGGGGTTCACCGCCACGACCGTCCCGGCGTACCCGAACTCGCGCATGTAGCGCAGCGGCCGGCCACCGATCTTCTCCGGGTCGTCGGAGGCGCCGACGACCGCGACGGACGCGGGCCGGTGGAAGAAGTCGAGGGTGCTCATGCGGATCCTGCCTGGGCGAAGCTGGGGACGAGCACGCCGTCGTGCCCGTCGGGACGGAACGAGACGACCGCTCGGTCGCCGGGCGACAGGGCGTCGTCGTGGGCGCGGCCCATGACCACCGGCCCCTCGTCGAGCTCGACCAGGGCCAGGCGGACCGGCCCCGCCGCGGCGTCCGTCGGTTCGGCGGTGACGTGCAGCCGGGTGACCGCCACGCAGAGCCCGCCGCCGGAGGCCGCGACGTCCGCGACCTCGTCGGACCCGCAGACCGGGCAGTGCTCGTGCGGGAGGTACCAGTGGTTGCCGCACCGGCCGCACGCGGTGACCATCAGGACGGGCACGTCGGCGGTCCAGTCGTCGCGACGGCGTTCCATCAGCTCCTCCTCCGCAGCACCACGCCGACGTGGGCGGACAGCACCCCGCCGTCGGCGTGCACGTAGCCGACCTCGGCGCCGCCGACCTGGCTCGCCCCGCGCTCGTGCCGCAGCTGCATCGCGACCTCCGCGAGGTGGGCCATCCCGCCACCGACACCGCAGTGGCCGTAGGAAAGCAGGCCGCCGTGGGTGTTCATGGGGTAGCGGCCGTCGACCTCGAACGCACCCGCCCGGGCGTAGGCGCCCGCGCGCCCGGGCGGGGTCAGCCCGAGCTCCTCGAGGAGCATCGTGACGGTGATCGAGAAGCTGTCGTAGATCCCGTAGACGTCGACCGCCTCCCACGACAGGTCGGCCTCGGCGAGCGCGCGCTGCGCGGCCAGGCTCGCGCCGGAGGCGCCGGGCTCCATCGCGGAGAGGTGCTGGTGCCGGTGCGCCTGGCCGGTGCCGGCGATCTCCAGCGACCGGTCGCCGGTGGGCGCGGCCGAGACCACGAACGCCGCGCCGCCGTCGGAGACCGGGCAGCAGTCGAGCAGCCGCAGGGGCTCGGCGACCGGCCGCGAGGCCAGCACGTCCTCGACGGTGATCTCCTTCTGGAACTGGGCTCCGAGCTTGCGCGCTGCGTGCGCGCGCATCTGCACCGGGAACGCCGCCAGCGACGCGGGCTCCAGGCCGTAGGTCCAGAGGTAGCGGGAGGCCAGCAGCGCGTAGTAGGCCGGGACGGTCCCGCCCAGCGGCACCTCGTAGCGCCGGTGTCCGACCTGGGCGAGGGTCCTGGTCGAGGTCTCGCGGGTCTGGCCGCTGGCCCGGTCCTCCCCCGCCACGACCAGCACGTGCCGGGCCGTGCCCGAGGCGACCAGCCGCGCGGCCTGCGCGAGCATGGCCAGCCCGGTCGCGCCGCCGACGCTCATCCCGAAGGCCGTCGCGGGGCGGATCCCGAACCGCTCCGCGAACAGGTTCGCGGGCATCAGGTGGCTGGCGACCGTGGAGTAGCCGGTGATCAGCGTGTCGACCGCGTCGGCGTCGACCCCCGCGTCGGCCAGCGCGAGGGAGGCGGCCTCGACCTGCCACTCGACGGAGTCCGGCCCCGGCTGCCGGCCGAAGCTGGTGACCCCGACCCCGGTGAGCGCGGCGGTCATCCGGCGGACCGCGCGGACTCGTGGACGGTCTGCCGCAGGGCCTGCTTCTGGATCTTCCCGGTGGAGGTCTTGGGGATCTCGGTGAAGTGGATCTGCTTGGGCACCTTGAAGCCGGCCAGGTGCGCGCGCACGTGCGCCGCGATCTCGTCGGCGGTGACCGTCGACCCGGCACGCACGGTCACGAACGCCACCGGGATCTCGCCCCAGCGCTCGTCGGGTGCGCCCACGACGGCGGACTCGACGACGTCCGGGTGGGAGTCGATGACCCGCTCGACCTCGACCGAGGCGACGTTCTCGCCGCCGGTGATGATCACGTCCTTGGCCCGGTCGGTTATCTCGAGGTAGCCGTCGGCGTGCATCACCGCGAGGTCGCCGGTGCGGAACCACCCGTCCAGGGTCACCGCCGCCGTGGCGTCGTCGTCGCGGTAGTAGCCGAGCATCACGTCGTTCCCGCGAGCGACGATCTCGCCGGGGGTGGCGCCGTCGCGGGGCACGTCGGCGCCGTGCTCGTCCACGACGCGCAGCGGCTCGGCGATGACGTTGCCGACGCCCTGCCGGGCCCGCAGCGCGGCCTGCTCGTCGGCGTCGAGGGCGTCCCACTGGGACTGCCACTCGTTGATGCCGATCGGCCCGAAGGTCTCGGTGAGTCCGTAGAGGTGGGTGACGTCCATGCCGAGCCGGTCCATCCGGGCGAGCAGCGTGGGCGACGGCGGGGAGCCGCCGGTCTGGACGGCGACCCGGTGCTCGAGCGGCGGCCCGGCGGCGCCCTCGGCGTCCGCCACCATGGTCAGCACGGTCGGCGCCGCGCTGAAGTGGGTGACGCCCTCCTCGCGCAGCAGCGCCCAGATGTGCTCGGCGTCGATCTTGCGCAGGCAGACGTGCAGGCCGCCGATGGCCGTCACGCCCCAGGTGAGGCACCAGCCGTTGCAGTGGAACATCGGGACGGTCCAGAGGTACGACGTCCGCTGGTCCATCCGGCTGTGCACCAGCAGCGACAGGCTCTGCAGGTAGGCGCCGCGGTGGTGGGTCATCACGCCCTTGGGCCGTCCGGTCGTGCCGCTGGTGTAGTTGATGCCGAGCAGCCCGCGCTCGTCGGTGCACGGCACCTCGGCCGGCTCCGCGTCGGCCAGCAGCCGCTCGTAGTCGCTGCCCGGCCCGGCCTGCAGCACCGGGACCCCCACCTCGGCGGCGACCCGCGCACCCACCTCGGCGAACTCCTCGCTGAGGACGAGCAACGTGGCGCCGGAGTGGTCGAGGATGTAGGACAGCTCCTCCGGGGAGAGCCGGATGTTGAGCGGCACCAGCACCGCGCCGCGCATCGGGACGGCGTGGTGCATCTCCAGCAGGACGTGGCTGTTGGTGGCCAGCACCGCCACCCGGTCGCCGGGGTCCACGCCCAGCCCGGCGAGCACGCCGGTCAGCGCCCGGCAGCGGTCGTAGAGCTCGCGGTAGGTCAGCCGCAGGTCGCCGTCGACGACGGCGTCGCGCCCGGCGTAGACGTCCGCCGACCGCCTCAGGAAGGCGGTCGGGGTGAGCTCGGCGAAGGTGAAGTCGGCCATGACCGTGTCGTACCCGGGTCCGTGCCGGTCACAGCCCGCCGAGGGAGAGGTACTTGGTGTCCAGGTACTCCTCGATGCCCAGCGGACCGCCCTCGCGGCCGATGCCGGACTGCTTCACGCCGCCGAACGGGGCCTGCACCGCGGAGATCTGGGCGTCGTTGACGCCGACGGTGCCGTACTCGAGCCGCTCGGCGACCCGGATCGCCCGGTTGAGGTCGCGGGTGAAGAAGTAGCCCGCGAGCCCGTAGTCGGAGTCGTTGGCGCGGCGTACGACGTCGTCCTCGTCGGTGAACGTGAAGATCGGCGCGACCGGGCCGAAGGTCTCCTCCTGGGCGAGCAGCATCGACTCGTCGGCACCCGTGATGACGGTCGGCTCGAAGTAGAGCGCCGAGTCGTGGCCGGTCTCCGCCCGGTGACCCCCGAGCAGCACCTCGGCGCCCTTGGCGACGGCGTCGGCGACGTGCGCCTCCACCTTGACCAGCGCCGCCTCCTCGACCAGCGGTCCGACGTCGGTGCCGTCGTCGAGGGCGTTGCCGACGGTGAGCTCGGCGAACGACCCGGCGAGCCGCTTGCCGAACTCCTCGGCCACCGACTCGTGCACGAAGAACCGGTTGGCCGAGACGCAGGTCTGGCCCATGTTGCGGAGCTTGACCGCCATCGCCTCGCGGTGGACGAGGTCCAGGTCGGCGTCCTCGAAGACGATGAACGGCGCGTGCCCGCCGAGCTCGAGGCTCACCCGCTTCATCGTGTCGGCCGCGCCGCGCATCAGGATCTTGCCGACCTCGGTGGAGCCGGTGAACGAGATCATCCGGACCCGCTTGTCGGCCATGAAGACGCCGCTGACCTTGGGGGCGTCGTTGGACGGAGCGATCTGCAGCACGCCCGGCGGCAGGCCGGCGTCGTGGAGGACCCGGCCGATCTCGAGCGCCGACAGCGGCGTGAGCTCCGCGGGCTTGAGCACCATGGTGCTGCCGGCGGCGAGGCAGGCGCCGAGCTTGCGGAGGATCTGCAGCGACGGGAAGTTCCACGGGGTGATGCAGGCGGTGACGCCGATCGGCTGCTTGATGGTGATGATCCGCTTGGCGCTGGTGGTCGCCGGGATGGTCATGCCGTGGACCCGGCGGGCCTCCTCGGCGAACCAGTCGATGAAGCCGATGCCGTACTGCAGCTCGCCGACCGCCTGAGCGACCGGCTTGCCCTGCTCGCGGCTCAGCAGCCGGGCGAGCTCGTCGAGCCGCTCCTCGAAGATCCGGGCGGCCCGGCGGAGGATCGCGGCCCGCTCGACGGCCGGCGTCGCGGCCCAGCCGTCCTGCGCCGCCGCGGCGCCGTCCACCATCGCGCGGACGTCGTCCTCGGTGGCGTCGGCCACCTGGGCGACGAGCTCGCCGGTCGAGGGGTCGATGACGTCGAACGTCGCGCCGTCGTCGGCGTCCCTCCACTCGCCGTCGATGAAGAGCTGGGTCGGGAAGTCCACGGGTGGTCTCGTCTCTCTCGGTCTGCCTTGAAGGGTTGTCACGGGACGATGGCCACCCGCGCGACCGAGCGGCTCTCGCCGGCCTTGAGCGCGTCGGTGACCTCGGCGAGCGGGTAGGAGCGGTCCGAGAACGCCTCGAACGGGTGCAGGTGCTGCCGCCGGGCGAGGAACTGGACGGCCTGGTGGAGGTACCACGGGTGGTAGCGCAGGACGCCGTGGATGTGGACGCTCTTGCGGGTCACGAACCCCGGCGTCATGGTCACCGTCGCCTCGGCGTTGAGGTTGCCGACCGACGCGATCCGGCCACCCACGCGCGCCAGGTCGATGGCCTCGACGAACGACGCCGGCACACCGGTCACCTCGAGCACCAGGTCCGCCCCCACACCGCCGGTGAGCTCCTGCACCCGGGCGACCCGGTCGGCCGACTCGGGGAAGTCGGCGAGGCTGACGGTCTCGTCGGCGCCGAAGGCGCGGGCGAGCTCGAGCCGCTCGGGCACGCCGTCGATCGCGATCACCCGCGCCCCACGTTCGTGGGCCACCGCGGCGGCGTACAGCCCGAGCCCCCCGGCCCCTTGGACGACCAGCGTCTCGCCGGCCGCCAGGCCCACCTGGTCGATGGTGAAGAGCATCTGCGCCAGGCCGCAGTTGGCACCGGCCACCGTCTCGTCGGGGACCGAGTCGGGGACCTTGTAGAAGTACTGCCCCGGGAAGAGGTAGTAGTGCGTGGCGAAGCCGGAGCGGAAGTGCGGCGCCACCTCGGGCTTGAGCTTCCACTCGGCCAGGCCGTTCTGGCACAGATTGAACTCCGAGCGCAGGCACGGCGGGCACCGGTGGCAGGTCAGGTAGTAGACGGGGACGACCCGGTCGCCCAAGGCCAGTGGCTCGCCGGCGAAGTCAGTGGAGACGCCCTCGCCGAGCGCGACGACCTCGCCGACGAACTCGTGCCCGAGGCCTGCGTCGCGCAGCAGCAGCGACTCGTAGTGCCACTGGTGGACGTCGGTGCCGCAGACGTTGGCGCGGCGCACGGCGAGCAGGACGGCGCCGGGACCGGGCTCCGGGACGTCGTACTCCTGGAGCTCCACGGTCGCCGGACCGACGAGCGTCGCGATCTGCCCGGTGCTCATGGGGACGATCCAACGGCCGCCGCGGCTCCGGGGAGTGTGCGAGTTTGCGACAGTGTGTCTGCCCTGTCGCAAAGTGGGACGGCGGCCTCCGGCCCGGGCGCAGCACGGTGAGGGCTCACCAACCCGAGCACGGAAGGACGAGCCGATGTCCCTCGGTTTCGCGCGCAAGCTGTGGGCGCTGGACTGCCCGACCCTCACGGTCGACTCCAACAGCCTGATGTACGGCCTCTCGGGCATGGTGACCATCCCGATGCCGTCGTTCCTCATCGAGCACCCGAAGGGGCTCGTGCTGTTCGACACCGGCATCGCGCCGGAGGCGATCACCGACCCGGTGGGGATGTACGGCCAGGAGCTGGCCGACGGGCTCGGCATCGGAGGTACGCCGGAGCAGGCGGTCGACAAGCAGGTCGAGGCGCTCGGCTACAAGACCTCCGACGTCACCCACGTGATCACCTCGCACTTCCACTTCGACCACGCCGGCGGCGTCCACCTCTTCCCGGAGGCGAAGCACTACATCGGCGGCGGCGAGCTGGCGTTCGCGAACTTCCCGGCTCCGATCGGGGCGTTCTGCTACATGCCCGACCAGCTGGCGCGGACCAAGGACTACGACTGGCGCGAGGTGCCCGGCTGCGACCTGGACCTGTTCGGCGACGGCTCGCTGGTCCTGCTGTCGATGCCCGGCCACACCCCCGGAGAGCTGAGCCTCAAGGTGCGGCTCGCCTCCCGAACGTTCCTGCTCACCGGCGACGCCGTGCACCTGCGCCAGGCCCTCGAGCTGGAGTACCACTTCCCGATCGACTGGGACACCCGCGTCGCCCTCGACTCGCTGCGCCGGATCAAGCGGATCGCGGAGGCCGAGGAGGCCACGATCTGGATCACCCACGACCCCGACGACTGGGCCGAGCTCAAGCACGCGCCGTACTGCTACGAGTGAGGCACGCCTGATGCCGATCCTCGTGGACTACCAGTGCGGCACCTGCGGGACCCGCGCGGAGCACTGGACGCCGTCGCCGCCTCCTGCGTCGGTGTCCTGCGCTTCCTGCGGCGCCGAGGGCCGGCGGCTGTTCGCAGCCGTCGGCCTCTCGGGCGCCCCGGCTCCGGCGCCTGCCGCACCGGCGTCGTCGACCCGCCGCGGCCCGTCGATGTGCCAGCAGTACCCCCAGATCCCGGGCCTCTGCCACATGTCCGAGTCAGCCGCCCGGATGTGGGTCGCCAAGGCCACCCGCAACTCACGCGCCGTCGACCGTGAGCAGGAGCGCCAGGAGAAGGCCGCCGCGGTCAAGGCGCCGACGATGGCGGACGTGATCACCCACCATCACAAGGACACCGCGACGGCGACACCAGCTTCAGCGCCCGGCTGACTGTTCGGTGAGCGCGGTGGTGGGAGCGGTCGGAGGCCCCAGCGCGATCCACGCGATCTGTGCGCTGGAGATGTGCCCTCTCGACACATCCGGATCTGGCACCCCTCTGTGTCAAGCGCTGCTCTGAACGAGGCTCTTCACGGTG
>NZ_JAEMSS010000007.1 GCF_016462705.1 Nocardioides sp.
GTCCTGGAGTGTGTCGGGACCGGCGACGCGATGGACCTGGCGTTCGCGGTGGCGCGCCCGGGCGCGACGGTCGGCTTCGTGGGCGTCCCCCACGGCGTCGAGCTGCCCCTCGGGCGGATGTTCTCCAAGAACGTCGGCCTCGCCGGCGGGATGGCGCCGGTGCGGCGCTACCTGCCCGACCTGCTGGAACTGGTGACGGCTGGGCGGATCGACCCCGGCAAGGTCTTCGACCTGGCGCTCCCACTGGACGACGTGGCCCAGGGCTACCGCGCGATGGACGAGCGCCGGGCCGTCAAGGTCATGCTCGAGCCGTGAGCGGTCTGCGCCTCGGCCCCCTGCTGCGCTACGTCGACGACACCTCGGCGACGGTGTGGGTCGAGACACTCGAGTGTTCGGAGGTGGAGGTCCGGGCGGGGGACCGGACGGCGCGGGCCCGCACGTTCGCCGCGCACGGCCGCCACTACGCACTGGTCCACGTCACCGGCCTGCCCACCGGGCAGGCGACGCCGTACACCGTGCTCGTGGACGACGAGCGGGTCTGGCCCTCCGACGACCCCGACCTCGCGGAGTTCCCGCCGCCCGTCATCCCGACCCTCGAGCCGGGCAAGCCGCTGCGGGTGGCCTTCGGCTCCTGCCGGGTCAGCGTGTCGCACGACGAGGAGGGCAACGCGGAGTTCGGGGTGGACGCGCTCCGTGCCTACGCGCTGCGGATGGCCGGCCTGACCGGCGAGCCGGACCGCTGGCCGGACCTCGTGGTGTTCCTCGGCGACCAGGTCTACGCCGACGACACCAGCCCACTGATGAAGGAGTTCATCGCGGCCCGGCGCGACCCGTCGAAGCCGCCGTGGACCGAGCTCAAGGACTACGAGGAGTACGCGCATCTCTACGGCCTGGCGTGGAGCGACCCGGCCAACCGCTGGCTGCTCTCCACGCTGCCGAGCGCCATGATCTTCGACGACCACGACATCCGCGACGACTGGAACACCAGCCACGACTGGCGGGTCGAGATGGAGGCCACGACCTGGTGGCACGAACGGGTCGTGGCCGGGCTCGGCTCCTACTGGGTCTACCAGCACCTCGGCAACCTCGGGCCCGAGGACCGGGCCGGCGACGCCCTGTGGCAGCGCATCGCCGGGCACGCCTCCGAGGAGGAGCTCGACATCACCGCGGATCTGGACGCACTGGCCGACCGCGCTGACCGGGAGCCGGAGTCGTACCGCTGGAGCTTCTCCCGGGACTTCGGCACCCAGGCGCGCCTGGTGGTGGTCGACTCGCGCGCAGCGCGCGTGCTGCAGCCCGATCAGCGCGCCATGCTCGACGACGCCGAGCTCGCCTGGCTGGACGAGCGGATGCAGGGGGACGTCGACCACGTGCTGGTCGGCACGTCGCTGCCGGTGCTGCTGGCGCCGGCCCTGCACCACGCCGAGGCGCTCAGCGAGGCCCTCGCACAGGGCCGGTTCGGACGGGTCGCCGCACGCTTCGGTGAGTGGGCACGGACCACCGCGGACCTCGAGCACTGGGCGGCGTTCCAACAGGGGTTCGTCGACCTCAGCCGGATGACCGTCGAGGTGGCTGCCGGGCTCCGGGGTACGGCACCCCGGTCGGTCACCTTCCTGTCCGGCGACGTCCACCACAGCTACGTCGCGGAGGCCTGGGCGGACCCCAGGGCGGGAGCTCCACTCGTCGGCCGCGTGGTGCAGGCGACCTGCTCACCGATCCGGAACCCGCTGCCGAGGTTCATGACGATGCTGCTGCGGGGCGCGGCGCGCGGCAAGGCGAGACCGACGGGCCGACTGCTGGCGGGCCGGGTGCCGCGCTCCCCACTTCGGTGGCGGCTCACCAGTGGGCCCTGGTACGACAACAACCTCGCAGTGCTCGAGCTGCTCCCGGACCGGCTGCACTTCCGCTGGTCCCGCGGGGAGATCCGCGACGGCCACACGGACCGCCCGACCCTGCACCGGGTGGCGACGGTGGACGTGCCGCTGGGGCCTGTCGCGCGAGAGGACTAGACGGCCGCAGCGAGCGTCGACTCGCCGGGCATCAGAGTGGGTCGGCAGTCGCAGCCGTCTCCGCACGAGAGGAACGTGTGGGGGGCGTGGCCGCACCGCTGGCACGGCATGTCATGCGACAGGTGATCTGCGTTCGGCTGGCTCGTCTGGACGGTGTCCCACATCTTCATCGGCCTCCCTCGTGGCCTCGAACCCCAGGTGAAGTGAACGGTTCGTACTCATGACAGTAAGGAGACCGACCGGTCGAGCACGGCAGAATCGCCGCACCCGAGGAAGGTCTGTCCGAACGTCTGTCCTTCGGATGGCCCGAAGGGGCTACCTGATACCTGGGGGCGGGCGCCACCGTCGGCCGACCCAGGGGACAACCCTGAGAGGACGTCAGGGCTGCGGGGGTGATCGCCCCGATTCACGCGGCGGGCCGCCGGTGGTCAGGTGGAGGCATGACGTTGCTGCTGCCCGCGCCGGCGGTCTCGCGGGCCCGGGAGGTGGTCGCCACCAGGAGGGCTCGGTCCCTGCGGTCGCGTCCGGCCCTGGTCTTCGCGGCTCATCAGGCGGTGCTGCTGGCGGCGGCCGTCGCGACCTACTTCGTCGTCCGGAGCCTGACGGCGGGGAGTGCGCCGGTCGCCGAGCGCAACGCCGACCTGCTGGTCGGGCTCGAACGCTCCCTGGGCGTGTTCGTGGAGCAGGACGTGCAACGGCTCGTCCTCGCGATCGACGGCGCGGTGCCGGTGCTCAACGCCATCTACATCTGGGGGCACTGGCCGGTGATCGCGGCCGTCCTCGGCTGGCTGGCCTGGCGTCGACGCGACGTCTTCCCGGTCTACCGCAACGCCCTGCTGATCTCGGGTCTCGTGGGGATGGTCATCGTGGCGACGTTCCCCGTCGCACCACCGCGGCTCATGGACCTCGGCTTCCTCGACACGGTCACCATGCACTCCGAGGCCTACCGAGTCCTCCAGCCGCCGGCGTTCACCAACCAGTACGCCGCGATGCCGAGCTTCCACGTCGGCTGGGACCTGCTCATGGGCATCGCCCTGGTCCGCGAGGGCGGCCGGGCCTGGCTGCGCGTGGTCGGGGCCGCGCTACCGCTGCTGATGCTGGTCACCGTCGTGGCGACCGGGAACCACTACCTGGTCGACGCCGTGGTCGGCGACGCCATCGTGCTGGCCTCGCTGCGGCTCGCGACGTGGCACCATCGGTCCCGTGACCGGGACCTCGTCGGAAGCCGAGCGGCTGCGCGACCTGAGTCGGCTGCGGCAGGTCAGGGACCGGATGGACCGCGAGTACTCGCAGCCGCTGGACGTCGAGGCCCTCGCCCGAGGAGTGCACATGTCGGCCGGCCATCTCAGCCGGGAGTTCAAGAAGGCGTACGGCGAGTCGCCCTACCAGTACCTGATGACGCGGCGCATCGAGCGGGCGATGACGCTGCTCCGGCGAGGTGACCTGAGCGTCACCGACGTGTGCTTCGCCGTGGGCTGCTCCTCGCTCGGCACGTTCAGCACCCGGTTCACCGAGCTCGTCGGCGTCTCGCCGAGCGCCTACCGCCGCGAGGCCGGCAGTGCCCTGGCCGGGGTCCCGTCGTGCGAGACGAAGAAGGTCACCAGACCGATCAGGAATCGAGAAGCACGGCCGTCCGTCCGCACCTAGCGTGAGCGGCATGGACATCAACATTCACACCACGTTCCTCCCGCACTCCGACAAGGACGCAGCGATCGCGTTCTACTGCGACGCGCTCGGCTTCGAGCTGCGCAACGAGGTCGGCTACAACGGCATGCACTGGCTCACCGTCGGACCGCCCGACCAGCCGTCGGTCAACCTGGTCCTGCACCCGCCGGCCGCCGACCCGGGCGTCACCGACGAGGAGCGGCGCACCATCACCGAGATGATGGCGAAGGGCACCTACGCCAGCATCATGCTGGCCACCCCGGACCTCGACTCGACGTTCGAGCAGCTGCAGGCCAAGGACGTGGAGATCGTCCAGGAGCCCATCGAGCAGGACTGGGGCATGCGCGACTGCGCCGTCCGCGACCCCTCCGGCAACATGGTCCGCATCCAGGAGGTGAAGTGACGTGGCCGCCACCGTGCACCGCAAGCCGACCAGGACCATGACCTGCGCCCAGCTCGGCGGCGCCTGCGACCTCGCCCTGCGCGGTGAGAGCGCGGACGACGTGATCAAGCAGCAGGACCGACACCTCCGCGAGGCCGTCCGGGCCGGCGACACCGCCCATGAGCCGGCGCACGAGGACATGAAGAACCGCTGGCGCCACCCCCTGAAGAACCTCGGCTGGTACCGCGACACCAAGCGGACCTTCGCCGCGCTCCCCGAGGACTGACCCGCACGCGATCGATGAACCGACGGGTCCGTCCGGGTCAGTAGGCTCGCCGACCCGGACGGACCGAGCAGGAGGCTCCCACCCACATGCCCACGAAGGACACGATGCCCCGCACTCCCACCGCCCACGCGGCCGACGGCCACGACACCATCTCCGTGCAGGGGGCGCGCGAGAACAACCTCAAGGACGTGAGCGTCGAGCTGCCGAAGCGCCGGCTGACGGCGTTCACGGGCGTGTCCGGGTCGGGGAAGAGCTCGCTGGTCTTCGACACGATCGCCGCCGAGTCGCAGCGGCTGATCAACGAGACCTACAGCGCGTTCGTGCAGGGTTTCATGCCGTCCCTGGCCCGGCCGGAGGTCGACCGGCTCGAGGGCCTCACCACGGCGATCATCGTCGACCAGGAGCGGATGGGCGCCAACCCGCGGTCCACCGTCGGCACCGCCACCGACGCCAACGCGATGCTGCGGATCCTGTACAGCCGGATCGGCACCCCGCACGTCGGCCCGCCGACGGCGTACTCGTTCAACGTGCCGACCCGCAAGGCCAGCGGCGTCATGTCGACCGAGAAGAGCGGCGGCCGGGTCGAGAAGAACGTCGTCAGCCAGGCGGTCTACCTCGGCGGCATGTGCCCGCGGTGCGAGGGCATGGGCAACGTCAGCGACATCGACCTCACCGCGCTCTACGACGAGACCAAGTCGCTGAGCGAAGGCGCGCTGACGGTCCCCGGCTACTCGATGGACGGGTGGTACGGCCGGCTCTTCGAGGGAGTCGGTCTGCCGATGGACAAGCCCATCGCGAAGTTCACCAAGAAGCAGCTCGACACGATGCTCTACGCGGAGCCGACCAAGATCAAGGTCGAGGGGATCAACCTCACCTTCGACGGCATCATCCCCAAGATCCAGAAGTCGATGCTCTCCAAGGACCCCGAGGCGATGCAGCCGCACGTCCGGCGGTTCGTCGAGCGAGCGGTGACCTTCCAGACCTGCCCGGAGTGCGGGGGCACCCGGCTGACGAAGGAGGTCCTGGCCTCGAAGATCAAGGGCAAGAACATCGCCGAGGTCTGCAGCATGCAGATCTCCGACCTCGCCGAGTGGCTGCGCGGGGTGAAGGAACCAGGCGTGGCACCGCTGCTCGCGGGTCTGCAGCACCTGCTGGACTCGTTCGAGGACATCGGTCTCGGCTACCTGTCGCTCGACCGGTCCGCGGGCACCCTGTCCGGCGGGGAGTCCCAGCGGACCAAGATGATCCGGCACCTCGGCTCGTCGCTCACCGACGTGACCTACGTCTTCGACGAGCCAACGATCGGCCTGCACCCGCACGACATCGAGCGGATGAACCAGCTGCTGCTCCAGCTGCGCGACAAGGGCAACACCGTGCTGGTCGTCGAGCACAAGCCCGAGACGATCGCGATCGCCGACCACGTCGTCGATCTCGGTCCGGGCGCCGGCACGGCCGGGGGAGAGGTGGTCTTCGAGGGCACCTACGACCAGCTCCGCAGGAGCGACACCGTCACCGGCCGGCACCTCGACGACCGCGCGTCGCTCAAGGACGAGGTCCGCTCGCCGACCGGGGCGCTGGAGGTGCGCCAGGCCTCGACGCACAACCTGCAGGACGTCGACGTCGACATCCCGCTCGGCGTGCTCTGCGTGCTCACCGGCGTGGCCGGGTCGGGGAAGAGCTCGCTGGTGCACGGCTCGGTGGCCGGGCGCGACGGCGTGGTCGTGGTCGACCAGGGAGCCATCAAGGGGTCCCGCCGCAGCAACCCGGCGACGTACACCGGCCTGCTCGAGCCGATCCGCAAGGCGTTCGCGAAGGCGACGGGGGAGAAGGCCGCCCTCTTCAGTGCGAACTCCGAGGGGGCCTGCCCCGCCTGCAACGGCGCCGGGGTCATCTTCACCGAGCTCGGGGTGATGGCCACCGTGGAGTCGACCTGCGAGGAGTGCGAGGGGAGACGGTTCCAGGCCTCGGTGCTGCAGCACCGGTTCGGCGGCAAGAACATCGCCGAGGTCCTCGAGATGCCGGTCGCCGAGGCGCTGGACTTCTTCGGCGAGGGCGAGGCGGCAACACCCGCGGCCCACAAGGTCCTCGAGCGGCTCGCGGACGTCGGTCTCGGTTATGTCACGTTGGGCCAACCGCTCACCACCCTGTCGGGAGGGGAGCGGCAGCGGCTGAAGCTGGCCGTCCAGATGGCCGAGAAGGGCGAGGTCTACGTCCTCGACGAGCCCACGAGCGGGCTCCACCTCGCCGACGTCGAGCAGCTGCTCGGACTGCTGGACCGCCTGGTCGACTCCGGGCGCTCGGTGGTCGTCATCGAGCACCACCAGGCGGTGATGGCGCACGCCGACTGGATCATCGACCTGGGTCCCGGAGCCGGTCACGACGGCGGCCGGGTGGTGTTCGAGGGCACACCAGCGGAGCTCGTCGGAGCCAAGGCCAAGACCCTCACCGGCAAGCACCTCGCCGAGTACGTCGCCGGCTGACGGTCCGGTCGTGCGCGAGGTCGCCCTCGACGGCGTCGACGGCGTCCGGGTCGTCCCGGACGACGCCTCCGGGGTCGGTGCGCTCGTCCTGGCCGGTTCGAGCGGACGGGTCGACGCCGGCCGGGCGCGGGTGCTCGCGGAGACGGGCGCACTGGCCGAGTCCATCCGCTGGTTCGGCGGGGAGGGCCAGCACGACGGACCGTGGGAGATCCCGCTCGAGCTGTTCCTCGACCGGGTGGCCGCACTGCGCCGGGACTGCGACCGCGTCATCGTCCTCGGGACGTCCTTCGGGTCCGAGGCGGCGCTCCTCACGGGCGCCGTGTCGGACCAGGTGTCCGCGGTCGTCGCCTTCGCGCCGTCAGACGTCGTGTGGGCGGGGGCCACCCGCGAAGGCCGGGTCACCTCGCACTGGACCCGGGACGGGGTCCCGCTCCCGTTCGTCCCGTTCGCGGACGACTGGCGGCCGGCGGAGGACCCACCGGCGTACGTGGACCTCTACCGGCGGTCGCGGGCGCGGTTCCCGGACTCGGTGGAGCCGGCGAGGATCCCCGTCGAGGACATCCCCTCGGTGGTGCTCGTCGCCGGAGGGGACGACCGGGTGTGGCCGGCGCTCGAGCATGCCGAACGGATCCGCCGACATCGCGCGGACCGAGGCCTCGACACCACCCTCGTCACCGACCCGGACGCGGGACACCGCACCGTCCTCCCGGGAGAGCCGGTGGTCTCCGGCGGGGCCCGGATGCGGCGCGGCGGCACCGAGGCCGCGGACCGGCGCCTCGGACGAGCCGCCTGGAAGCACGTCTCCCAGCTGTGCGGGTCGCGCCTCGCCGCCCCCGGCGGATGACCTCAGTTCCAGTTGTCGACCTTCACGTCGTGGGGCCAGGGCGCGCCCGCGCCGGTCTCGAGGGACTCCTTCAGGCTCAGCAGGAAGGTCGCCCACTTGGTGCTGCAGTGGTGCATGAACTCCACGGGCTCCTTCCAGCCGGCGTGGTGGAAGAGGACGATCGTCCACCCGGCGTCCTGGGAGAGCTCGAAGCGGACGGTCGTGCCGATCCACTCCTCGGGTCCGTGGACCACCTCCCAGAGCACGAGCTTGTCGGGCACGGCCTCCACGACGGACATGTCGAACCCGGCCGGTTCGGGTGCTCCGCCGAACCGGAACCTCACCACGCCTCCGGGGCCGGGGTCACCCGTGGTGTCCCCGGTCCACCAGGCCGCCAGCCCGTCCAGCGTGGTCAGGGCTGCGTAGACGTCGGCGGGCGGCTTCGTGACTCCGACCCGGTGCAGGATGTCGACCATGGCACTACCTCTTCCTGTGTCGGCCGGCCTCGTGGGCGCGGCTCATCGACGGCGCCACGGACGTGGCGTCGTGGGTGTGGGGGAGGACCTCAGTCCTCGGCGCTCTCCCCGGTCTGCCGCTCGGCGCGCTGGATCGCCTCGGCGATCCGCCTGATGCGCTGCAGCCGGGCGTCCCAGGCGGCTCCCACGGACGAGAGCTGGGCGACCGCCCGGGCGAGCTGGGCCTCGTCGACCTCGTAGCGGCGCTCGCGTCCGGCCGGGGTGGCGTGCACCAGGCCGGCCCGGTCCAGCACGCCGAGGTGCTTGGCCACCGCCTGCCGGGTGACCGGGAGCCGGCCGCTCAGGGTGGTCGCGGTGCCGCCGCCGTCGCCCAGCAGCAGGTCGAGCATGCGGCGCCGGGTCGGGTCTCCGACCGCCGACCAGAGGTCGTCGTCGACCGCGGTGGTCGTGGGGCTCATGGCGTGGACACCAGCCGGCCGACGTAACCGACGAGCCGGGGGAGGAAGTAGTCCCAGCCGCTCACGTGCTCGCGCAGCTGCTCCTCGAGGACCGCCGCCTCCCAGCCCTTCTCCCGGAACCCGGTCTCGCTGAGCCGCAGCAGCGTCCCGGCGCCGGAGGGCTCCAGGTCGAACGTGACGAGCAGCGACGTGCCGGGACCCGCGACGGCACCCTCGTCGGTCACCCAGCGGAACGAGAACCGCCGCGGCGGGTCGGCCTCGACCACCGTCAGCTGCTCCACGACGCTGTCCGGGGACGCCGCGTCGCCGAACCGGATCACGCCGGTGCCCCCGGGCACCGGGTCGAGCTCGGCATCGTCGGGCCACCACTCGCGGAGGTGCTCGGGCCGGCTGACGACCTGGTAGACGACGTCGGGTGTCGCCTCGATGTGGATCTCTCGTTCGATGGTGCCGGTCTCCATGACGCTCCTCATGTCGCAACCTTTGGTTGCACATAATCTAGGACAGGCCGGTCCGACGCGCAACCCCTAGTTGCGCAAGCACAGCCGCAGCGCCCCCGAGCGGAAGCCGGCGCCCGCCTCGGTGGCACTCATCCGCCCGGCTGCCACCTCGAGACCCGCAGCGTGCCCGAGCGCGATGACGGCGGCCACCAGCCAGTCGGGCGACGAGCCGTCGGGCAGCAGGTCGTCCTCACCGGCATGCGTGAGCAGGCGTCGCAACCCGCCCACGATGGGTTCGTGCTCGGCCATCACGTCGGGGTCGGTCGCACGCGAGCTGCCTGCGAACAGCGCCGGGTTGAGCAGCGCGGGATGCTGGTCGATGAGGCCCCACGCCCGCTCCAGCCAGGACCCGAGGCCGGCGACCGGATCGGTCGGCAGGTCCGCGTCGAGCGCGTCGGCCGTCCGGGCCACGAGGAACGCGACGAGCTCGTCGTACAACGCCTGCCGGGACGGGAAGTGGCTGTAGGCGGTCTGACGGCTCACACCTGCAGCCGCGGCGATCTCACCCATCGACGGGTCGGACATGCGACCGAGCAGGTCCAGCGCCGCCGCCTGGAGCCGAGCGCGGTTGGCGGTCGCGTCGCCGCGCCGCACTCGACCTTTTCCTGACATGGTTGTCAATGTTAGTCCGAGGGGCTTACCTTGACACTCATGTCAAAGATAATCAGGACCGCCGACGACCTGGCGCAATACTTGATCGACTACCCGCGGGAGATCGCCTTCGGGGACGAGCCCCCGGAGACGGTGCTCGACCGGTATCACACCCCCGACTACGTGGTGGTCAACGACGGGATCGAGCTGGATCGCCAACGGCTGTTGGACCACGTGCGACCGGCACGCAAGCGAGCCGCCGATGTCGGCGTCGAGGTGCACGACGCGCTGGTCGTCGGCGACCGGGTGGCGGCCCGGTTCGTGCTGACGGCGCAGCTGCGCAAGGGCACCGAGGTCGCGACGGAGGTGCACATGTTCGGCACCCTCGCGCCCGACGGTCGGCTACGTCGCGCCGACCAGATCACCCGGACCCTCTGAGGCACGGCTTCCGACCGGTCCGGCCACCTCAGAGCGATCGCGATCTAAGCCATTCTCCCGATGTCTCGGCCTACCTCAGATCGGCATCCTGAGGCACCTCAGGACGCCGAGCGAGGAAGTGCCAGACAGTGTTGTCGTTACCGTGCCAACGTCGGCCGGAGCTGTTCTTCGAGACCTACGGCCGCGCGCTCGACCTGGCCAAGGAGCTGTGCGCGGACTGCCCGATCCGGCGCGAGTGCCTCTCCGCGGCGCTCGAGCGTGGTGAGCCGCACGGCGTGTGGAGCGGCCAGATCCTGATCGACGGCGCGATCGTCGCCGTGAAGCGAGGCCCCGGCCGCCCGCGCCGCGCCGCTTGAAGCGCCGGCCGAGCCAAGCTCAGGAGGCAGGGCCTCAGCCCGTTCCTGTATCGCCGATAAGCGACATTATGTCAATACGTCTCCGCGAGAGGGGTCCCACCACCTGACCCGGACCGCGCTCCACTGCCCCACTGGCCGGGCCGGTCAGCGATGAGGGATCGGCCTCAGCCGGAACACCAGGATGCCGAGATACTTGTTCAGCACCGCCTGCTTGTGCGGGTGGCGTGCGGCGGCGTCATCGGTCATCCGCGGCTCGGCGGCGGCCTCGATCCACAGCCCGGCCGCGCTGAACGTGTTCAGCAGGTCCGACATCGTGTACGGGCGCTTGGTGAGTGTCACCTGCTCGTCCCAGCTGCGGTGCCGGTACGCGAACGACTCGGTCGCGAAGTACTCCTCGCCCAGCGTCGTCCCGTTCTGCTCCGCTCGCTCGATCGCGTACCGGACCGGTTGCGTCCGGGTGAGCAGGATGAAGCCGTCCTCGGTCAGCATCGCGCGCGCGGTCCTCAACGCCTCGACCCCGTCTGCGGCGTACCCGAAGGACTGCAGGAACAGGATCCGGTCGAACCTCCGGCCCGCGAGCCCGGGCACCGCAGCCAGGTCGGAGAGATCGCCCTCGAGGAGCTGGACGCCCGGTGGCGGTGCGATGAAGCTCCCGCTGATGTCCACCCCGACCGCCGGGGTCGCCCCTTCCCCGGCCAGCTGTGCGAGCTTGGCCCCGTTGCCGCAGCCGGCGTCGAGGACCGCCAGTCCGGTGACGTCCCCGAGCATGGCGCGCTGCGCAGGCCACTCGACGAGCCGGTCCAGCGAGTCCTCGCGAGTGCGCGCCCGCTCGTAGCCCGACGCGAGCGCCTGCCAGGGCCGGCTCGAGTCACCGTCGGCCAGGTCGGCCGTGTGACGTGCCGAGTGCCCCTCCACCATGACGGGATCATGCCTGACGCCCGGGCACCGCTCCCGCTGCGGACCTGGTCGGTATTGCCGCGCGTTCCATGGTTCCGGACACGTATCGTCCTGCGGCGTGACCGAGCTCCGCACTGACCGTCTGCTCCTGCGCCCGGTCCGCGAGTCCGACCTCGACCGGATGCTGGAGTACCGGAACCTGCCCGAGGTCACGCAGTGGCTGCTCCGGACCGTGGTGGATCCCGACGCGTTCCGCGAGGCGTGGCGCGCCGCCGGCGACAACCCCGACGACCACAGCGTCGCCGTGCTCCTCGACGGTGTCGTCATCGGCACCGTCTCGTTCGAGCTGACCGACGGCATGGGGCAGCCCGGGATGCCGACCCGCACCGAGGCGGGGCTCGGCTACACCTTCGACCCGGCGTACGGCGGCCACGGCTACGCCACCGAGGCGGTGCGCGCCGTGCTGGCGAGGGCGTTCGACGAGCTCGGCGTCCATCGGGTCACCGCGGGCTGCTTCGCCGACAACATCGCGTCGGTGCGGGTCCTGGAGAAGGTCGGCATGCGCCGCGAGCAGCACGGCGTCGAGGACTCCTGGCACGCCGAGCTCGGCTGGGTCGACGGCCTGACCTTTGCGATGCTCCGCAGCGACCGGTGACGACCCGGGTCGGTCCGGCTCAGCGCTGCCGGACTGCGACCAGCACCCCGATCTTGTCGATCCGGTGCTCCGGGTTGTCGAACTCGTCGGCCCAGTAGTTCCCCTCGGCGTGGTCCTCCTGCGTCGCGCAGGTCGACAGCGTGATCATCGCCTCGGTGGGTGACGCACCGGGACGACCCGGCACCGCCGCCCGCTGCGCCCGCAGCGAGGCGGGCGATCGGAACGATGTCTCGCGGGTGCCGGTGACCAGGTAGACATAACGTGTGGTGGCTCCCCCGGCCTCGCGGACGTCGACGAGCACCCGTTCGCCACGGCGTACGTCGGGGAGGAACTCGAAGGCCCGCGTGGACGACGTCCGGTGCGCGGTGACCTGGTAGTTGCCGATGCCGCCGGGCCCCACGCCGCCCCGCGGCCCGTGCGGACTGGCGGCGAGGCCCCCGTTCTGGATCTCCGTCCCGGGGGCGTCGTCGGTCCAGCCGACGTACGGCACCACGGCGACCCGCACGTCGATCGACGGGATCCGCAGGACTGCGCGGCGCGGCCGGCCGTCACCTGGCTGCGGACCCACGGGCTCCGCGACCGGTTCGACCTCGGGCGTGCCGGTCGCGGGCGGTGCGGTGCTCGGAGCCGGCAGTGGCGACGAGCCGGCGGAGCCGGTCGATCTCCTGGGCTCCGGCTCCGCCTGCGTGGCGGCGTCCCCCGCGCACGCCTGCAGGGCGAGTGCGAGGGTGAGGCCGAGGAGTGCCCGGGCAGTCATCCGACCAGCATGGCGCGCGCCCCCAATCCCGGAGCCCCGTCCAGGCGCTGCCCGGGCTAGATCGTCGCGAGCCGGGGCAGCACGCCGTCGCAGACAGTGGTGGCCCACGCGACCGGGTCGTCGGTCATGGGGACGGTGGTCACCAAGGTGATCCCGAGGGCGGCGTACTGCTCCATCTCGGCCAGGAACCCGTCCGGGTCCCCCACCGGGTCGAACACGCCGAGGATCGACTTCTCGATCCGGTCGTAGTCGGTGCCCTGGTCGTCGCAGTGGCCGCGCAGCACCTCGAGCTTGTGGGCGACCGTCTCGGGGCCCTGGGCGAACAGGTTGCAGGCATCGGCGTACTGGGCGACCATCCGCAGCGTCTTCCGCTCACCACTCCCCCCGACCAGGATCGGCGGGTGCGGACGCTGCACCGGCGGCGGCACGCAGACCGTCTCGGCCAGCCGGTAGTGCCGACCCTCGAACGCGCCGTCGTCGCCGCTCCACATCTGCCGACAGATCTGCAGGGTCTCCTCGAGCCGCTCGAACCGCTCGGCGGTCGACGGGAACGGGACGCCGAGCCCGGCGTGCTCGCGGTCGTACCACGCGGCGCCGAGCCCGAGCATCGCGCGGCCGCCCGACAGGACGTCGAGGGTGGTCACCGTCTTGGCGAGGAGGCCGGGGTACCGGTACGTCGTGCCGGTCACCAGGAGGCTCAGACGCACCCGCTCGGTGACCGCCGCGAGGTAGCCGAGCGTCGTGTAGCCCTCGAGCATCGGCTGCTCGGGCCCACCGAGGTCCTCCATCTGGAACCAGTGGTCCATCACCGTGAAGAGGGAGGCGCCACCCTGGTCGGCGACCCTGGCCGTCTCGGCCAGTCGGTCGGCCAGGCGGTCCTGCCACTGCGGGTGGGTGAAGTTCGCGTAGTGAACGCCGAGCTGCATGCATCGACACTAGGGGTGCCCTGGGTACCTGTGGCCCGTGACGGACGAGCCACTCCCCCAGCACCAGCGCCCCGACGGCGTCAGCGACGCGACGGTCGAGGCCCTCGGAAGGGTCAGCGAGGCCCTGGAGGCCGTCGAGGCCGCCCGCGGGTTCCTCTACAGCTTCCACCGACTGTCCGGGACCGCCGACCTGACCCTGGGCGAGGGCGTCGACGGGCTGCGCAAGGCCGGGCACACCCAGCTCGCGGACCGGATCGACCGGGAGCTCGTCGGCCGCAACGTCCTGCAGGGACGCTGGACGTTCCAGATCATGGAGGAGTACGACGACGGCTACTACGCCACCTTCAAGGAGCTCGAGCAGGCGGCGCGCGACGAGCTGGTCGGCGGCCGGCGCCACCTCTACGAGGCCGAGATGAAGGAGGACCGGCGTACCGCCGGCGACCCCGGTCACGAGGCGGTCCCCGACGACAGCGGACCGCAGTCCCCGTAGCCGAGCCGTAGCCGAGCCCTAGCCTGGTCCCGTGCCTGCGCCCACGCCCTACCTCCAGGTCGACCTGGCCCGGATGCGGCGCAACGTCCGGGACGCCGCCGAGCGGGCCGGTGTCGCAATGGTCGCGCTGCGGCCCCACGCCAAGACCCACAAGAGCGTGGAGATCGCCCGGCTCCAGCTCTCCTCCGGCGCCGCCGGGCTGACCGTCGCCACGATCGGCGAGGCCGAGGTCTTCGTCCGGCACGGGTGCACCGACGTGTTCATCGCCTACCCGCTGTGGCTCGACGACCGCGCCGCCGGACGGCTCCGCGACCTCTCCAACCGGGCCGCCGTCGCCTTCGGGGTCGACTCCGTCGCGGCGGCGGCGAACGCCGGGCGGCTGCTCGGCGGCACGGACGTCGAGGTCCTGGTCGAGGTGGACAGCGGGCAGCACCGCACGGGCTGCCCTCCCGACGACGCCGGCCAGGTCGCGGCGGTGGCCGCCCGCGCCGGGATGCGGGTCCGCGGTGTCTTCACCTTCCCCGGCCACGCCTACTCCCCCGGCGGCGCCGCCACCGCGGCCGAGGACGAGCGGCGCGCGCTGGCCGCGGCCCGGGACGCCGTCCAGGCCCACGGGCTGGACGTCCGGGTCGTCAGTGGTGGCTCGACACCGAGCCTGTGGGACACCGACACCCGCACCGTCACCGAGGTCCGGCCGGGGGTCTACGTGTTCGGGGACGCCCAGCAGTGGGAGCTCGGCACGATGGCGCCGGAGGACATCTCGCTGACCGCGGTCGCCACCGTGGTCAGCCACGCGGGTGGCCGAGCCGTCCTCGACGCGGGGAGCAAGGTGCTCGGTGCCGACCGCGCGCCCTACGCCACCGGCTTCGGGCGCCTGCTCGACCATCCTGACGCCAGGATCGCGGCGCTGTCCGAGCACCACGCCGTCGTCGACCTCGGCGGGGCCCCGCTCCCCCGCCTCGGCGAGACCGTCCGGGTCGTGCCCAACCACGTCTGCGCGGCGGTCAACCTCGCCGACAGCCTGTGGGTCGAGGAGCACGGCTCCCTGCGCGCCTGGCCGGCCTCGGCCCGCGGACGCAACGGGTGAGCCACACCCCTACGATTCACGGCATGCTGACGCGCTTGGCTGCCCTCGCCCTGCTGTCCGTCGTCGTGCTCGCCGGCTGTGGTGGCGACGACGGCGAGGACGACACCGCCAAGGACTCGGCGAACCCGTCGGCGCGCAGCTCGGGCACTCCCGAGGGAAGCGGCGACCCGGCCGCCGTGGCCTGCGACTACCCCGCCGACCCACCGGAGATGCCCGTCGCCCGGGAGGTCGACGCACCGCCCCAGGAGCCCACCGTCGGCGGCGAGGTGAAGGTGACGATGGTGACGAGCCTGGGCGACCTGGAGGTCACCCTCGACGCGGACGCCGCCCCGTGCACCGTCAACTCGTTCGTCTCGCTCGCCGAGCAGGGCTACTACGACGACTCGCCCTGCCACCGGCTGACCACCTTGGACGACAGCGGCATCGCGGTGCTTCAGTGCGGCGACCCCACCGGTATGGGCACGGGCGGACCCGGTTACCACTACGCCGACGAGCTCACCGGCGCCGAGACCTACGGGCCCGGCACCTTGGCGATGGCCAACCGCGGTGAGGACACCAACGGCAGCCAGTTCTTCATCGTCTACGACGACACGCCGCTGCCCCCGAGCTACACGGTCTTCGGCAGCATCGCCGACGTGGCGCCCGTGGTCGAGCTGGCCGACAAGGGGACCGTCACGCTCGACACCGGGGTCACCGCCCCGACCGAGGACGTCGACATCCAGCAGCTCGTCTGGCAGTGACGGCTACGGCTGGACGAACGGGAACGTCACTCCGCTGAGCCGCTCCGACTCGTCCCAGAGCGCCCTGGCGAGGTCCGGGTCCAGTGCCCGGTCGCTGCGGCCGACGGGAGTGGGCCACCCCACCATCTCGCGCAGCCGGTGCGGACCGAGGTAGGTGTTGCCCGGCACGTCCATCGTCGCTGCGTAGAGGGTCGGCAGCGCGCCCTGCCAGGAGGGCATGCCGATCAGCCGGTGCCCGTACTTCCCGACCAGCTGCTTGGCCCTGCTGCCCGACCCCGACGTGATGGCGGTCGAGGTCGTGCCCGGGTGGGCTCCGGTGACCCGCAACCTCGAGCCCACCGCGGTGAGACGCCGCTGGAGCTCGGCCAGGAACAGCAGGTTGGCGAGCTTGGAGGCGCCGTACGCCGCGTAGGGCACGTAGCGACGCCGCTGCCACCCGAGGTCGTCGAGGTCGAGCCGGCCGGCCCGGTGCGAGGCGGAGCCGACGACCACGACCCGGTCGGTCAGCCGCGGCAGCAGCAGGTTGGCGAGCGCGAAGTGCCCGAGGTGGTTGGTGGCGAAGTGCAGCTCCACCCCGTCGGGCGACAACCCGTACGGCAGACCGAGCACGCCGGCGTTGTTGACCAGGACGTCGACCGCATCGAGCCCGTCCGCGAACGCGCGTACCGAGGAGAGGTCCGCGACGTCGAGCTGCGCCACCTCCACCTCGCCGGTCATCTGCTCGGCGGCCGCGCGTCCCTTGGCCGGGTCGCGCACGCCCAGCACCACCCGGGCGCCGGCCCCGGCGAGGGCCTTGGCGGTCTCGAGGCCGATCCCGCTGCTGGCGCCCGTGACGACGAACGTCCGGCCGTCCTGTCGCGGGACCTCGCGCCACGCCTGGACGCGAGGCATCAGGTGGGCAGCGAGCCCACGCTCGCCTCGGTCTCGGCCCGGTCCGCGGCACCGTGCTCGGTGTGCGGGACGACCGGCCCGGCGACGTAGCTGACCGGTTCGCCCAGGGCCACCGTGCGCCCCACGGTGCACAGCCGGTCCTGGACCTGCTGCAGGGTGCGCGGCACGACCTCCCGGGCCCGGTCGCCGTCCTCCCCGTCGGGGAACCCCACGTCCAGCGTCACCGTGATGTCGACGAGGTGGCGGCCCTGCTCGTCGCGCACCTTGTGCGCCTGGGCGCGCGCGGCGAACGAGGAGAACGGAGCGCGCTTCTTGGTCACCCACTCGAGGTCGATGGCCCCGCAGCCGGCGAGGGCTGCCAGGAGGAGCTCCACGGGCGTGAAGTCGGGGTCCTCGCCCTGGCCGATCGGCAGCACGCCGCCGCGGACGTTGGTCGCCTTGTAGCGCCCCTCCCCCATGATGGTGAGGTCCACCGTCCGCAGCGTCTCGGGGCCGGTGCTGGCGTCGCTCGGAATGCCGGTGTCGGTCATGCCGCACAGCCTGCCAGAGCGGCCGACGGCCAGGCGCTGGCGCTGGTGGTCAGCGAGCCTTGCGGCGGAGCGCGCGCGCAGCGCGTCGCTGCTGGTGGCGGGCGAGCTCCACGGAACGGACCAGAGCGTGGTCCTGATCCGTGTGAACTCGTCCCTCGACGATCCCGCGGGCCAGGTACAGCTGCGTGGTCATTGGAGACTCATCCCTTCGACTCCCTCGGGAGCCATGATTCGGTGTGACTGGATGTAACTAGTAGATCGCCGAAGCGACCCTTACATCCTAACCGAGACGGGGAGTGATCCATGCCCGTTTCGGCCCGTCCGGGAGGTGACGTCCACCACCACCGCCCGGACCGGGCCGATCGGTCAGCCCTTCGCCTTCTTCGCCGGCTTGACGACGACCTTGAGGCGCTTGAACCCGCTCACGACCTTGTCGGCCGGACCGAGTGTGGCGTCCTTCTGGATCTCACCGGAGCCCTTGCAGCCGCGGCACTCCTCCTCGCCGCCGGGACCGCCGCCACCGATGAACAGCTGGGCGGCGATCTGGTCGTTGCGGACCAGCCCGTCGATGTAGGACTTGATGTCGCCCAGGCTCATCGGACCACCGAACTCCTCGTAGAAGAACTCGCCCGAGAAGAAGTCGTTGCCACCGGTGAGGTAGATCTGCCCGCGGTTGCCGGCTGCTCGCTTCGGGATCTTGAACGAGTAGGGAACCCTGGCGATGGTGCCGTCGGTCCCACGCAGGACGACGCGGAGCTGGAGCTTCCCACCCGCGCGCACGGTGGCCGGCTTGCGGTTGCTGACCTTCGTCCACGCACCCTTGACCCACTGCTCGTTGCCGGCGACGGAGTACGTCGCCGAGCTGTTGGTGACGTCGCCGTCGACGCTGATGCTGTCGACGTCGACGCCCTCCACGCTGCTGAGCAGGTAGACCAGGTCGGCGAGCTCGTAGGAGGCGTCGTAGGAGATGTCGTAGCTCGAGGTGAACCGGTCGCTGTGGCTGAACGTGAACGGGGTCCCGGCCTGGGATCCCTTGATGACCCAGGACTGGCTCTCCGAGCCCTTGCGGATCGCGTCGACCACCCGGTCGTGGTTGGCGAGCTGCTGGTAGAAGGTCACCGACGGCCAGGCGTCGGGGACCGTCACGGTCGAGGTGCCCACCCGGTTGCGACCGGCGTAGCTCACGTCGGAGGAGACCGTCGTGCCGGACGGTGCCGCACCGAAGCGGCCCGTGATCCCGGTCAGGTGGTCCTCGCTCACCGTGCCGGCCGGCGGCGCGAAGTTGGCCACCTTGAACGGCGCCCCGAGGGGGTCCGGCTGGACGTAGAGCGCCTCGGCCGGGTGCAGGCTCATCGACGTCTCGCCGAGGAAGTTCATCGGGTGCCCGAAGCCCACGACCACGTTGTCGCAGACCGACGTCGCGGTACCGACACCACCCATGGTGATGTCCCCGTAGGAGAAGGACGCGGCCAGGTTGCCGCCCGCCTCGACGTCATCCACCGAGGCGACGCCGGGAGAGACCCGACCGGCGGCGTACGCCGCCTTGGGCAGGTAGTCGCGCTCGGCGTGGGTCAGCTTGCCGAGCCGGGACGCGCCCACGCCGGACACGCCGGTGGCGACGCCCAGCTGCTCGAAGCCCTGGGACGCCTGCGCGGCCGAGACGTCCGAGGCCGCCGCGATCGCCTGGGCCGTGTCGCGGTCGACGTCGGCCCCGGGCTTGGCGGAGGCCATGTAGTCATCCATGTCCTCGAAGGGGGTCACGCCCGCGATGGGCGAGGAACCCCAGGCCAGCCCGTAGGAGACGGCACCGATGAGCCGGCCGTCGTCGGCGTAGACCGGCGAGCCGGACATGCCCTGCCAGATGCCTCCGGCTGCCTGGATGGCCGGCGAGTCGAGGTCGACGATCACCATGTCGAGGCCGGGTGCGATGCCGTCGTCGAGGACACCGATGACCTCACCGGTGAACGGCTCGGGGGTGACGCCCTGGTCGACGGTCAGACCGTTGACCGGGTCGCCCTGGGCGAGGCTGGCGATCGGGTAGGGCGCCTTGCAGTCGGGGGTGGGGGCTGCCTGCGCGGACGAGCCGAGCGTGGCGGCGCCCGTGCCGGCCACGAGGGCGGCGGCGGTGAGCGACGCGAGGGCTCGGCCTCGGCGGCGGGCGGACGGTACGGACATGAAGGGATCCCTTCTCGTTGGACATGGCGAGGTGGCGGGCCGCCACACTCACACGGTGCTGCCCTGATGATCGGTAGACGCGCTGGCAATGGGAATGGTTGCGGGCACTCAACCACGTATCCATACGCTGGCTCGGTGAGCTCTCCCCACGCCTCCCTCCAGCACACCGAGGCGCTGGCGCGCCGCCGGCTCCTCACCCTGACGTCGTACGACGTGGAGCTCGACCTGTCCCGGGACGAGGGGACGTTCGGATCGGTCACCACGATCAGCCTCGACAGCCGGGGTGGCGCCACCTTCCTCGACGTCAAGCCGGTGGTCCTGCACGCGGTCCGGCTCGACGGCCGACCTCTCGACGTCGACCTGCTGGACCGGGGCCGGTTCCCCCTCGACCTGCCCGAGGGTCACCACGAGGTCGTCGTCGACGCGACCATGCCGTTCCGCCGTGACGGCGAGGGCCTGCACCGCAGCGTCGATCCCGCGGACGGCCGTCCCTACGTCTACGGCATGAGCTTCATGGACGCGGCACCGAGCGTCTACGCGTGCTTCGACCAGCCGGACCTCAAGGCGCCGTACACGCTGCACGTCACCGCACCCTCCGACTGGGTGGTGATCGGCAACGCACCGTGGGTCGAGCCCGCCGACGACGGGGCGGGCAGGTCGCGATGGGACTTCGCGCCCACTCCCCCGCTGTCGACCTACTTCGTCACGTTGGTCGCGGGGCCGTACCACGTCATCCGCGACGAGCACGACGGCATCCCCCTGGGCCTCAGCGCGCGGCTGAGCCTCGCCACGGCCCTCGACAAGGACGCCGAGGAGATCCTGACCGTCACCAAGCAGTCCTTCGACGAGCTGCACCGGCTGTTCGGCATCCGCTACCCGTTCGGCGACTACCACCAGGCGTTCGTGCCGGAGTTCAACGCCGGTGCCATGGAGAACCCCGGCTGCGTGACCTTCCGGGACCCGCTGGTCTTCTCCAGCCGGGTCACCCGGGCCAGGCACATCGCCCGGGCCAGCACGATCGCGCACGAGATGGCGCACCAGTGGTTCGGGGACATCGTCACGCCGGCATGGTGGGACGACCTCTGGCTCAACGAGTCGTTCGCCGAGTACCTCGGCAACCGGGTCACCGCCGACGTCACCGAGTTCGACGACGTGTGGACCGACATGACCTATGCCCGGCGTCAGTGGGGACTGGTGGCCGACCAGGGGCCGAACACCCATCCCGTCGCCGGCAACGGTGCCGTCGACGCGTCCGCCGCACTTCAGGACTTCGACGGCATCTCCTACGCCAAGGGCTCGAGCATCCTCAAGCAGCTCAACGCCTCCATGGGTGACCAGGTCTTCTTCGACGGCGTCGTCGACCACCTCACCCGGCACCGGTTCGCGAACGCCACGATGCTCGACCTCGTCGGGAGCTGGGAGCGCGCCGGCGCCGGCGAGCTGGACGCCTTCACCACCAACTGGCTGCGCACGTCGGGCCCGGACACCCTGACGCTGGACCGCGCTGCCGGGGTCGTGCGACGTACCCCTCCGGCGATGCACCCGGCCGACCGCCCGCACACCATCCGGGCCGCGGTCGGCCTCGACGGCGTCTGGACCGACCGCACGCTCGTGCTGGACTCGCCCGAGACACCGATCGTGGACCTGCCGGCCGACGCGGCGGTGATCCTCGACGCGTACGCCGAGAGCTGGGTGGCGTCGGTGCCCGACCGGACCACCGTACGTGCGCTCGTCGACCTGCTGCCGGGCGTCGACGACGGCCTGTTGCGCGCCGGGATCTGGGACAACCTGCGCAGCGGCTACCACCAGGGTGGCCTGGACCCGGCGGACGTGCTGGACGTCGCCGTCGCGAGCCTGCCGATCGAGGACACCGAGGACGCCGAGCGCCGCACGATGCACTGGCTCCTCGGCTCGGTCGTCCCCCTGGCGGGCGCGGGAGCCCTGGAGCGCGTCCACGACGCGGCGGTCCGCAAGCTCGCAGCCATCGAACCCGGGTCTGGTCAGCAGCTCGCTGCCTTCCGCACCGTCGTGGCGACCTCCACCGATGTCGCCGCCCTCGAGCGGTGGTGCAGCGGCTCCGACCTGCCCGACGGCACCGCGCTGGACGTCGACCTCCGGTGGCGGGTCCTGAGCCGTCTCGCCACCCTCGGGGCCGTCGACCTGGCCCGGCTCGACTCCGAGCTGGCCCTCGAGCCCACCGGGGACGCCCGCGTGAGTCACGCCAAGGCGCGTGCCTCGCTGCCGAGTCCCGAGGCCAAGGCCTGGGCGTGGTCCTGCTTCACCGGTGAGACCGAGGTCGCCAACTACGAGCTGTCGGCCGCGGGCGAGGGCCTCTGGCGCGGCGGCCAGGACGCGGTCACCGCGCCGTACGTCGACAGGTACTTCGCCGACCTCCCCGACACGGTCCGGGTCCGCAGCGGGTGGATGCTCGCCGACGCCGCGCAGTACTTCTTCCCGGTCACCTCGCTCGAGGAGGAGACGCTCGACAAGGCGCAGGCGCTGGTGGCGGACGGCTCGCTCGACCTGTCGCTGCGCCGCCGCCTGGCCGACGAGGCCGCCGGGCTCGAGCGGCTGCTCGCGGTGCGGCGCGCCTACCCCCATGGGTGAGCAGCGGTGAGCCGTCGCAAACCCACGGTGCGCACGACCGTCGACGAGCTCACCGACTCGGCGGACCGGCACCACGAGGACCGGCTGGCGACCGAGGAGCCGCTCGAGATCCGGCTGGCCTGGCCCGGCTCCCCGGCTCGACGGGTGTGGGTGACGATGCGCACGCCCGGCCACGACTTCGAGCTCGCGGCCGGCTGGGCGGTCCACGAGGGGCTCGCGACCGCCGTGGACACCGTCGCCTACTGCACGGACCAGGAGCTCAGCGAGGACGAACGGTTCAACGTCGTGACGCTCACCCTCGGCGGGGCGCCACCGCGGGACCCCGGCCACCGGCACCCCGCGTCGTCGTCCGGGTCCTCCGCCTGCGGCGTGTGCGGGAAGGACAGCATCGCCGAGGCCCTGGCGGCTCCCTCCGCGGTCCGCTGGTCCGGTGCGCTGCCCGAGCCCGGCGTCGTACGCCGCCTGCCGGACCTGGTCCGCGAGCAGCAGCCGGTGTTCGATCGGACCGGAGGCGTGCACGCCGCCGCGCTCGTCACGGCCGCCGGCGAGGTGGTGGTCGTGCGCGAGGACGTCGGCAGGCACAACGCGGTCGACAAGGTGACTGGCTCGCGGGTCCTCGCCGGCCTCTCCCCCGCCGAGGCGTGCCTGGTCGTCAGCGGCCGGGCCGGGTTCGAGCTGGTGCAGAAGGCGGTGGCGGCGGGCGTCGGCTCCCTGGTCGCGGTCGGCGCGCCGACCAGCCTGGCCGTCGACCTGGCCCGGCGAGCCGGGCTCGGGCTCTTCGGCTTCACCTCGTCGGAGCGGACCGTCAAGTACTGCTGACCGGTCTCGTCACCCAGGGGCCCTCACGAGCGACGAGGTCCGGCCGTCGGGCCGCCGCGGCCAGCCGCTACTGCTCCGGCAGCGCGTCCGGGTCGTCCTGCTCCTGGGCCCGGCGGGCCTGCTCGTGGACCCGGCTGCCGACCACCCGGGTGAAGACCACGCTGGTCACCAGGCCGGCCAGCACCACCGCGACGGCGATCGTCCCCATGAGCGCGACCCCCTCGGGGCTCTTGGTCACCAGGCCGGTGAGGTAGAGGACCAGGCCGACGGTCAGCAGGAAGAACCCGATCCGCTTCTCCGCCAGCAGCTGGGCGTGGGTGCCCAGGGCGTCGCTCTCGCCGACTGCGGCGCCCTCGTCGCCGTCGTCGATCTCCTCGCGCAGCTCCACGATCGACTCGGCATTGTGGGCGTGGGACAGGACGCCCGCACCGACCAGGTCCAGCGCCACCCCGCTCACGAGCAGTACCTCGGTCACCAGTGCCACGATCCACCTCTTCGTCGGGCCGACGGGAGCCGGCGGGGCGTGCGGTACCCGACCGACGCGTGCCTCGGTCACCGCTACCTTGTCGCCGTGACCGCGACCCTCGCCACGACCCGACGTGGGGCTGCCCCGGTCATCGGCGTGCACGCCGCCCTGCTGGCCGGTGGAGCGGTCGCACTGTCGCTCGACCCGCCGGCCGAGGGCTGGGGGGTCCTGGCGTGCGTCGTGGCCTACGTGGCTGCGCTGCTCTGGGTCTGTCGCGCCACCGGCCACACCGACCTGCTCGCCCTGGCGGGATTCCTCGCCCTCGTCTCGGTCTTCCAGGTACTCCCCGACTGGGTGCTCGCCGACCTGCTGGGCACGCTGCGCTTCCCCGACCGGGGCGGCCCGCGCGTCGACGACGTGATCCCCCTCGCCATGGCCGCGATGTGGGTCGCGCCGCTGTTCGCCGCCATCGCCCTGAGCGGCGGCCGTCCGTGGCGGGCGGCACTGCTGTCGGGCGGGATCTTCCTCGGCGCCGAGCTCCTCGCCCCCACGCTGGGCCTCTGGGAGCCGACCGGCGACACGCACCGGCTGCTCGGTGTGGCGGTCTACGTCGTGCCCGCGGAGGCTGCGCTCGGCTGGGCCGCGGCGACGGCGTTCGCGCACGTACGACGCCGCTCGCTCGTCCTCCGCGTCGGCGCGGCCCTCGCGGTCTCGACGTTCTACCTCGGCGCGCTCGTGCTCGCGCACTTCCTGATCGACGTCGCCGGCTGGCGTCTCACCCTGTGATCCTCGGCCGATCCTGGCATCGCCGGGCGTGGGGTCCGGGGTTCTGTCGGTGCCCTGTATGACGATGCCTCCATGACCACCGCGCTGCTCCTGATCCTCGCCCTGGCCCTCGGTGCCGTCGGCCTGGCGGTGGGTTGGCTGCTCGGCCGCCAGCAGTCGGCGAGCCGCGACGAGCGTGAGCTCGCCCGCACCCGGGAGGAGCTGGCCAACGCCCGGACCGAGACCGCCGAGGTCCGCACCGAGGCCGCCGAGGCCCGCACCGGCGCCGCCGAGGCCGAGGCGATGGTGGCCCACGCGCAGGCCCAGGTGGCCAAGGCGGTCGCCGAGCGTGACGGTGCCGTGGCGCGCGCCCAGGAGATCGCAGCCGACCGTGAGGCGATGCTGGCCCAGTTCAAGGCGCTGTCCAGCGAGACCGCCGAGCGCCAGGGCAAGGCCGTCGACACGGTCACCGCCCAGCGCCTGCAGGCCACCGAGCAGCTGCTCGCCCCGGTCGCCGCGAGCCTGCAGAAGTTCGAGGCCCGGCTCATCGAGGTCGAGAAGGAGCGGGTCGCGATGACCACCGACCTGCGCGCCCACGTGCGGGAGGTGCGCGACACCGGTGAGGCGCTGCGCAAGGAGACCGCGTCGCTGGTCACCGCGCTGCGCAAGCCCCAGGTGCGCGGGTCGTGGGGCGAGACGCAGCTCAAGCGGGTCGCTGAGATGGCCGGCATGGTCGAGCGCTGCGACTTCGACGTGCAGCTGACCGCCCAGAGCGACGGCCAGTCGCTGCGGCCGGACATGCGGGTGCACCTGGCCGAGGGCAAGTACGTCTTCGTCGACTCCAAGGTCCCGCTGGCGGCGTTCCTGGACGCCGCCGAGACCGAGGACGAGCAGCAGCGCGCCGCGCACCTGACCTCGTTCGCCAGGCACGTGCGCACCCACGTCGACCAGCTCTCCGGCAAGAAGTACTGGAAGGTCGGCGAGTCCCCCGAGTTCGTGGTGCTGTTCCTCCCGAGCGAGGCGTTCTTCGTGGCCGCGCTCGAGCAGAACCCCGACCTCTACGAGTACGCCATCGGCCGCAACGTCGTGATCGCGACGCCCACCACCCTGATCGGCATGCTGCGCGCCGTGTCCTACGGCTGGAAGCAGGCCGCGCTGGCGGAGACGGCCGCCGAGGTGTTCCGGCTCGGTCGCGAGCTGCACGAGCGGCTGGGCCAGATGGGCAGCCGGTTCGACAAGCTCGGCCGGGCGATCCGCAGCAGCGTCAACGCCTACAACGAGACCATCGCGTCGGTCGAGGGCCGGGTGCTCGTGCAGGCGCGCCGGTTCCGCGACCTCCAGGTCACCGAGAAGGAGCTGGAGGCACTCACCAGCGTCGACGAGCCGGTCCGCCAGATCCAGGCGCCCGAGCTGGTCGACGACGCCGCCCAGGTCCCGCCCATGGTCGGCAGGACTCCCAGGTCCCGGCGCACCGAGCCCCCGGAGGCCGAGGCGCTGTTCCGCGCCGACCCCGACGTGGACGAGCTCGTCTCCGGGGAAGCGGACCGGGGACAGACCGGGGAGTCCGCCGTAGGGTCCTGACGTGGCCTTCGGAGACGCAGACGCCTACGCGCGCTTCATGGGGCGGTTCTCCGAACCGCTCGCCCCCGCCTTCGCCGACCTGGTCGACGTGCCACCGGGCGGACGGGTGCTGGACGTGGGCTGCGGACCGGGGGTGCTGACCGCCGTCCTGGCCGAGAGGTACGGCGCGGACCGGGTCGACGCGATCGACCCGGCTGCCGGCTTCGTGGAGGCCGCCCGCGCCCGGCTGCCCGGGGTCGACGTCCGCGAGGGCTCGGCCGAGGAGCTGCCGTGGCGCGACGACAGCTACGACGCCGTCCTGGCCCAGCTCGTCGTTCACTTCATGCGCGACCCCGCGCGCGGGCTGCGCGAGATGCACCGGGTCGCCAAGCCGGGCGCGCCCCTGGCTGCGAGCGTCTGGGACCACCCCGGGGGCCGGGGTCCCCTCACGCCGTTCTGGGCCGCGGTGCAGGACCTCGACCCCGGCGGCGTGGCGGAGGCCTCGGCCGGCTCGCACGAGGGCGAGCTGGTGCGGATGTTCGAGGAGGCCGGACTCACCGACGTCCGGGGTGGTGAGCTGTCGGTCACCGTCCCCATGGCCTCGTTCGACGAGTGGTGGGCGCCCTACCGCGAGCCGGCCGGGTCGGTGGGCGACTACCTGGCCACCCGCACGCCCGCACAGGTCGACGCGCTCCGCGACCGGTGCCGGGAGCGGCTCGGCGACGGCCCGTTCGAGGTGACCGCGTGGGCCTGGGTGGCTACCGGGGCTGCCACACGCTGAGGTCGAGCCCCCACTCGTCGGCCAGCCGCGAGACCTGCGGGGCGTAGAGCACCTCGAGCGACTCCCTCAGCCCCTCAGGCCAGTCCCAGCCCGCGCGGCTGCTCGACCCGGAGGCGCTCTCGACGTCGTGGAGGGGAACCGGATCCAGGCCCAGCGAGCGCCACACCTCGTCGACGTACGCCTGCGGGTCGGCGCGCACGGTCTCGTAGACCATCACCCGGATCCGGTCCCGCCCCACGTGGTGTGCCCACGCGGCCAGCTGGTCGGCGTAGAAACCGGTCCAGGTCTGGACGGTGATCGGGACCGGGTAGGGCCAGGACGACCTGCCGGTGGCCGCGAACCGGGTCGCGTGCAGCCGCATCGCCGACCGGAACCGCTCCACCGGCTCGCGCAGCAGCACCAGGACCGGCGCGTCCGGCACGTGACGCGCGGCGGCAGCCGGTGCCGAGGCGTGCCGGAGCGACTGCGGCGTCCACTCCCCCCGGCGTACGCCGTCGTCGGGGAAGAGGTCGAGATAGGCGGACGCGGGCTCCCGGCCGTCGGCGACCTTGTGGAGCAGGTGCTGCTCCTTCTTGCCGTTGGTGCCGAGGCCGACCTGCGGGTGCTGGGTCAGGAGGTCGGTGAACCAGGTCGTCCCGCTGCGCTGGGCACCGATGCCGAGCCATGCGGGAGCCGCCATGGGGAGAACCTTAGATAGGTTCGGCACATGCCGGAGATCGACCCCACCTTCACCGCGCTCCCCTACCGCGAGCTGGGGGCCGCGGCCCTCGCCCGCGCCCAGGAGCTCGGCGCCACCCACGCGGACTTCCGGTTCGAGCGGGTGCGCTACCAGCACGTCGGCGTGCGCGACGGCTCGCTGCAGGGCGCGAGCGACACCGAGGACCTCGGCTTCGCGGTCCGGGTCATCCACCGCGGAGCCTGGGGCTTCGCCTCCGGCGTGCTTCTCACGACGGACGAGGCGGTCCGGCTCGCCGAGAGCGCGGTCGCCGTGGCCACGGTGGCCGCGGAGATGACCACCGTCCCCGTCGAGCTCGCGCCCGAGCCGGTCCACGACGACGTCACCTGGGTCTCGTCCTACGTCGTCAACCCGCTCGACGTGCCGACCGCGGAGAAGGTCGACCTGCTCGTCGACTGGACCGACCGGCTGCGCCAGGGCGCCGCCGTCGACCACGCCTCCGCCTCGGCCCAGCAGGTCCAGGAGAACAAGTACTACGCCGACCTGGCCGGCACGGCGACGACGCAGCAGCGGATCCGGATCCACCCGACGTTCGAGGCGATGGGCGCGGGTGCGGACACCTTCGACTCCATGGCCAGCATCGCGCCGCCGGTCGGACGGGGCTGGGAGTACCTCACCGACCCCGTCTCGGCGGGCGGCCACGACTGGGACGCCGAGCTCGACGAGGTTCCCGAGCTGCTCGCGGAGAAGCTCAAGGCCCCGAGCATCGAGGCCGGCCGGTACGACCTGGTGATCCACCCGTCCAACCTCTGGCTCACCATCCACGAGTCGATCGGGCACGCGACCGAGCTGGACCGCGCGCTGGGCTACGAGGCCAACTACGCGGGCACCTCGTTCGCGACGTACGACAAGCTCAACACGCTCCAGTACGGCTCCCGCATCATGAACGTCACCGGCGACCGCACCGTCGAACACGGCCTGGCCACCGTCGGCTACGACGACGAGGGCGTCCAGACCCAGTCGTGGGACATCGTCAAGGACGGCGTACTGGTCGGCTACCAGCTCGACCGCCCGATGGGCCACATGAAGCCGGAGCTGAACGGCGGGAGGTCCAACGGCTGCGCCTACGCCGACTCCCCCGGCCACATCCCCATCCAGCGGATGGCGAACGTCTCGCTGCAGGCCGCCCCCGACGGCCCGAGCCGCGAGGAGCTGATCGGGAGCGTCGAGCACGGCCTCTACGTCGTCGGTGACAAGTCGTGGTCCATCGACATGCAGCGGTTCAACTTCCAGTTCACCGCCCAGCGCTTCTACCGGATCGAGAAGGGCCAGCTCGTCGGCCAGGTGCGCGACGTCGCCTACCAGGCCACCACGACGGACTTCTGGGGCGCCATGGAGGCGGTCGGCGGCCCCCAGACCTGGGAGCTGCACGGAGCCTTCAACTGTGGCAAGGCCCAACCGGGGCAGGTCGCGGCGGTCAGCCATGGCGCGCCGGTCTCCCTGTTCCGCGACATCCGGATCCTCAACACCACCGAGGAGGGTGGCCAGTGACCTCCCCCACCGCCAGCACCGCCGGCACCGCTACGCCACAGTCCCTGGTCGAGCACGCGCTCGCGACCTCGGTCGCCGACGACACGGTCGTCATCGTCCGGGACGCCACCAGCGCCAACCTGCGCTGGGCCAACAACACCCTCACGACCAACGGGGTGATGCACCACATCCAGGTCACCGTCATCGCCTTCGTCAACCAGACCGGCGGCACCTCCGTGGGCTCGGTGAGCGGGAGCGCGAGCACGCAGGCCCAGGTGACCGACCTCGTCGAGGCGGCCTACGCCGCCGCCCGGGCGGCCGGACCTGCCGAGGACGCCGCCGAGCTGGTCCGCGACCGTCAGTCCGGCGACTGGGAGACCGAGCCGGCCCGCACCGACATCACCGTCTACGACGAGTTCGCGCCCGCCCTCGGCGAGGCCTTCGGCCGTGCCGGCGCCGAGAGCCGGGTGCTCTACGGCTTCGTCAACCACGAGGTCACCACCACCTACCTCGGGTCCTCGACGGGCCTGCGGCTGCGCCACGTGCAGCCCACCGGGCACTGGGCGTGCACCGGCAAGCCTGCCGACCTGAGCCAGAGCGCCTGGGTGGGCGGCGCGACCCGGGACTTCGCCGACGTCGATCCTCTCGCCTTCGACGCCACGCTGGCGCAGCACCTCGGCTGGGGCAAGCACCGCCACCACCTCGAGGCGGGCCGCTACGACACGATCCTGCCGCCGAGCTCGGTCGCGGACGTGATGATCGACGCCTACTGGTACGCCGGCGCGCGGGTCGCCTGGGAGGGCCAGTCGGTCTACAGCCGCCGGCCCACCGGCACCCGGATCGGCGAGAGCATCACCCGACCCGAGGTGACCCTCTACTCCGAGCCTGCCTACCCGGGGCTGGAGTGCGCCCCGTTCACGTTGGCGACGTCGTCGTCCAACGAGAGCTCGGTCTTCGACAACGGCATCGGCCTCGAGCGCACCGACTGGATCCGCGGCGGCGAGCTCACGTCGCTGATCCAGACCCGGCACTCGGCCGCGATGACCAGCCAGCCGGTCACGCCGGCGATCGACAACCTCGTCCTCGACGTCGAGGGCGGGTCCGGCTCGGTCGAGGACCTGGTGGCGGGCATGGACGACGGCCTGCTGGTGACCTGCTTCTGGTACATCCGCGAGGTGGACCCGCAGTCCCTCCTGCTCACGGGGCTCACCCGGGACGGCGTCTACAAGGTCGAGCGGGGCGAGATCGTCGGCGTGGTGAACAACTTCCGCTGGAACGAGAGCCCGGTCGACCTGCTCCGCCGGTTCTCACATGCGTCGGCGACCGAGCCCAGCTTCAGCCGCGAGTGGGGCGACGACTACTTCTCGCGGACCGCGACCCCCGCGATCCGGGTGCCCGACTTCAACATGTCGAGCGTCTCTCCGGCCCAGTAGCCGGGTTAGGCTCCGGCCATGACCCGGAGCCGTCGTGCCGCTGCCACCCTGCTCACCATGGCGCTCTCGGCGCTCGGACTGGCCGTGACCGCCCCCGCCGCACAGGCCGCGCCGCCGGTGACGGTCCCTGACGCCACCTCGATGTACGCCGGCAACGTCCGCGAGGTCGACGTGCTCGCGAACGACTCGGACGCCGACGGCAAGGACGACCTGGCTGTCTGCCGGATGGGTGAGAAGACCTACCGGCACGTGTTCGCCGACCCCGTCGGCGAGGGCCTCCTGTTCATCTACGCCAATCCCGAGGCGAAGCCGGGCACCTACACCTTCACCTACTACGCGTGCGACTTCGAGACGCTGGTGCCGGGCACGGTGACGGTGACGATCGAGCCCGAGCCGGAGGTCACCGCGAAGGCCCTGCCCGGCAAGCCCGGCAAGATCAAGGTCACCAACCCGGCCGACGTCAAGATCCGGTTCCTGTACGGCTCCTTCGAGGAGGAGGAGCCCGACGGCACGGTCAAGGTCACCAAGAACAGCTCGGTCGTCCTCAACGTCCGTCGCACGCGGATCGACTGGATCGCCTACACCCGCAAGGGCGAGTTCATCCGCCAGGGCACCATCAAGAACATCACGCTGCCCCCGGGCACCACGCCTCCCGCTGCCGGGAGGTCCCTCGCACCGCGGCTCGCCGAGCTCTGGTCGAGCGCGGTCTAGGACCGTCCTAGTCCTTCTCGGCGAAGGCCTCCGGCGGCGGGCAGGCACAGACCAGGTGGCGGTCGCCGTACGCCTGGTCGATGCGGGCCACCGGTGGCCAGTACTTGTCGGGGTCGGGGCCGGTCGGGAAGACCGCGAGCTCGCGTGAGTAGCCACGGTCCCACTCACCCACGAGAGCACGGGTGGTGTGCGGAGCCCCGCGCAGCGGGGAGTCCTCGGGGGCCCACTCCCCCGCAGCGACCCGGTCGATCTCGGCCTTGATCGCGATCATCGCGTCACAGAACCGGTCGATCTCGCCGAGGTCCTCGGACTCGGTCGGCTCGACCATCAGGGTGCCCGCGACCGGGAACGACATCGTCGGGGCGTGGAACCCGTAGTCGACGAGCCGCTTCGCGACGTCGTCCACCGTGACACCGGAGTCCTTGGTCAGACCGCGCACGTCGAGGATGCACTCGTGGGCGACCAGCCCGCCGTGGCCGCGGTAGAGCACCGGGAAGTGCTCGCCGAGGCGGGCGGCGACGTAGTTGGCCGACAGCACCGCGGCTGCGGTCGCTCGGGTGAGCCCCTCGGCGCCCATCAGCCGGACGTAGGCCCAGGAGATGGGCAGGATCCCCGCCGAGCCGTACGGCGCCGCGCTGATCGGCCCGATGCCCGCCCGCTTCGCGGGGTCCGGGTGCATCCCGTGGGAGGGCAGGTACGGCGCCAGGTGGGCACGCACCGCGACGGGACCGACGCCGGGGCCTCCACCACCGTGCGGGATGCAGAACGTCTTGTGCAGGTTGAGGTGGGAGACGTCCCCGCCGAACTCCCCCGGCTTGGCGTAGCCGAGCAGGGCGTTGAGGTTGGCGCCGTCGACGTAGACCTGCCCACCGTGGTCGTGGACGATCTTGCAGAGGTCGCTGATCGAGTCCTCGTAGGCACCGTGCGTCGACGGGTAGGTGACCATGATCGCCGCCAGGTCCTCGGCGTGGGTCTCGCACTGGGCACGGAGGTCGTCGAGGTCGACCGACCCGTCGTCGTTGGCCTTGACCACGACCACCCGCATGCCGGCCATGACCGCGGACGCGGCGTTGGTGCCGTGCGCGGACGACGGGATCAGGCAGACGTTGCGGGCGGCGTCGCCGTTGGCCCGGTGGTAGCCGCGGATGGCCAGCAGACCGGCGAGCTCACCCTGGGAGCCGGCGTTGGGCTGGATGGAGACCGAGTCGTAGCCGGTCACCTCGGCCAGCCACGACTCCAGCTGCGCGACCAGGTCGGCGTAGCCGGACGCGTCCTCCGCGGGGGCGAACGGGTGCAGGTCGGCGAAGCCCGGGAGCGACACCGGCTCCATCTCCGTGGTGGCGTTGAGCTTCATGGTGCAGGAGCCGAGCGGGATCATCCCCCGGTCGAGGGCGTAGTCCCGCGCCGACAGGCGGCGCAGGTAGCGCAGCATCTGGGTCTCGCTGTGGTGGCTCGAGAAGACCTCGTGGGTGAGGTACGGCGTGGAGCGCTCCAGCTCCGTAGGCAGGGACTCGACGGGGTCGACCTGCGCAGGGGTCACCCCGAACGCCGCGTGGATCCTCCGGAGCGTCGCAGCGGTGCTCACCTCGGAGAAGGACAGCCCGACCGTGTCGGCGTCGACCAGCAGCAGGTGCAGCCCCTCCGCCCGTGCGGACGCGACGATCGCCTCCGCCCGGCCGGGGACCGCCACCCGGAAGGTGTCGAAGAAGTCGCTGGTGAGCACGTCGAGACCGGCATGGGCCAGGGAGGCGGCGGCCCGGGCGGCGAGCCCGTGGGTGCGGGTCGCGATGGCCTTCAGCCCCTCGGGGCCGTGGTAGACGGCGTACATCGACGCCACCACGGCGAGCAGCACCTGGGCGGTGCAGATGTTGGAGGTGGCCTTGTCGCGCCGGATGTGCTGCTCGCGGGTCTGGAGGGCGAGGCGGTAGGCCGGCCGGCCCTCGGCGTCGACGGAGACGCCGACGAGGCGGCCGGGCAGGTGCCGCTCGAGGCCGGCGGCCACCGCCATGTAGCCGGCGTGCGGGCCGCCGTAGAACAGCGGTACGCCGAACCGCTGCGTCGAGCCCACCACGACGTCCGCCCCCAGCGCGCCGGGCGCCTCGAGCAGGGTGAGGGCCAGCAGGTCGGCGGCCACGACGGCCAGGGCGTCGCGGCGGTGCGCCTCCTCGATGACGGGTCGGGGGTCGATGATCCGGCCGGACGCGCCCGGGTACTGCACCAGGACCCCGCAGAGCTCGCCCTCGGGCAGCCCGTCGGCGAGGTCCGCCACCACGACGTCGATCCCCATGGCGTCGGCCCGGGTGCGTACCACCTCGATGGTCTGGGGCAACGCGTCGGCGTCCACCACGAACGGTCCGGTGGCCTTCCGGTTGCCCCGGCGGACCAGGGTCATCGCCTCCGCGGCCGCGGTGCCCTCGTCCAGCAGGGACGCGTTGGCGGTCGGCAGGCCGGTGAGGTCGCCCACGACGGTCTGGAAGTTCAGCAGCGCCTCGAGCCGGCCCTGGGAGATCTCGGGCTGGTAGGGCGTGTAGGCGGTGTACCAGCTCGGGTCCTCGAGGACGTTCCGGCGAATCACCGGGGGCGTGAGGGTGCCGTGGTAGCCCAGGCCGATCATCGGCTCGGCGACCCGGTTGCGCGCGGCCAGCGCCCGGAGCTCGGCGGCGACGTCCTCCTCCGTGGCTGCCGGGGGCAGGTCCAGCGACGCGGCGGTGCGGATCCCACCGGGCACGGCCGCGGACATGAGTGCCTCGAGCGACTCGTGCCCGACGACCTCCAGCATCCGCTCGATGTCAGCGGGGCGCAGCCCGATGTGGCGGTCGACGAATCCTGACATGGGGGCTCCCGGGAACGGCTCGGAAACCTCCCCCTCTGTCACCCCCACAGTGGGACTTCAGAGTTGCCTGGCCCGCTCGGTCCTTGGCGCCTGAGAGGTTCCGGGGAGGAATTGCCCCTTCGGCGCCCCGGTCATCCAGACCCGAGGACTCTCCCGTGCGGGATGGTCAGCAGGTCAAACGTACCTCAGGGGTCAGCCGGTCTGGCGCGCGGCGCGGCGGGCGGCGAGCTCGTCGCCGGCCACCGGCTCCTCGTCGGTCGCGGTGCGCTCGCTCGGGAGCTCGGCCAGCGTGCCCTCGATCTCGCGCCACACACCGCCGATGGCGATGCCGAAGACGCCCTGTCCGCCTTGGAGCAGGTCGATGACCTCGTCGTTGCTGGTGCACTCGTAGACCGAGGCACCGTCGCTCATCAGGGTGACCCGGGTGAGGTCGTCGGTGCCCCGCTCACGCAGGTGCGAGACCGCGGTGCGGATCTGCTGCAGGGAGATGCCCGCGTCCAGGAGGCGCTTGATCACCTTGAGGATGAGGATGTCGCGGAACGAGTAGAGCCGCTGCGACCCCGAGCCGGTGGCGCTGCGCACCGTGGGCTCGACCAGCCCGGTGCGTGCCCAGTAGTCAAGCTGTCGGTAGGTGATCCCGGCGGCGTTGCACGCGGTGGGACCGCGGTAGCCGGTGTCGCTGGGCAGCGGTGAGACGTCGTCGGTGAAGAGCAGACCCTGCTCGTCGGCCGCCTCGGCCGCCAGCGCCGCGTCGGCACTCGCCTGCGGGTCCTGCCCATGCGTTCCGTGCTCGTTCACGGTTGCTCCTCTGAAGTCCCGGTACCGCTCGCTCCACTGGGGTCGTACGACAGCGTTGGAGTTACAACGGCGACAGTTCAAGGTACGTCGGGCGGGTGAGCGGGTCAACGACCGGGCCTAGGTGTGTCTCACCCTCATCCTGAGGTTGAGGGTGCTGAGGCTCCACGCGGGGCAGCGGCCTCAGCAGCATCATCATGACGGCTCGAAGTCACAGGCGCTTGAATCTGCGAGCGGAGCGAGCGCGCCCCGCGATCGGCCGTCGCGCACGATGGACTGCGAAGCCCGCGAAGCGGAGCGAGCGTCCATCGTGCGTGCCGGCCGAAGCTCGCGGGGGTAGACAAGCGCTCAATCAGTGCGCGTCGAAGTCCTCGGGCGTGACCTGGTCCAGGAACTCGCGGAACTTCTCGACCTCGTCCTCCTGCTCGGCAGGGACGGCCAGTCCCGCCTCGTCGAGGACCTCCTCGGCGCAGACGATGCGGCTGCCGGTGCGCAGCGCGAGGGCGATGGAGTCCGAGGGCCGGGCGCTCACCTCGGCGCCGGAGCCGAAGACGAGCGTGGCGAAGAAGACCCCGTCCCGGACCTCGGTGATCCGGACCTCCTCGAGCTCGTTGCCGGTCGCCTCCAGCACGTCCTTCATCAGGTCGTGGGTCAGCGGTCGCGGTGGGATCACGCCCTGCTGGGCGAAGGCGATGGCGGTGGCCTCGACGGCGCCGATCCAGATCGGCAGGTAGCGCTCGCCGGTCACCTCGCGCAGCAGCACGATCGGCTGGTTGGAGGGCATCTCGACCCTGACTCCCATGACGTCCACTTCGCGCACGTCGCCAGCCTACGCCGCCGAGGAAGATGTGGACCCCGGCGATGCCGGAGACTCGAGAGAGTCTCGTCAGAGACGGGTGAGGCCGGACTTCACCAGGGTCGCGTGCAGCCTCAGCGAGAGTGCCGCGATCTGCGCGACCGTGTCCTCGGTCCGGGCCTTGGCCGCCGCGTCGGTGGCCCGCCGCTGCGGGGCGACGACCTGCTCCACCAGGCCGACCTCTCGGTCGGCGGCGGCCTTGAAGGCCCTCAGGTGCCGTGGCTCGAGCCCGTACTCGGCAAGCTCGCGCGCGGTCGTGCACACCACCAGCGCATCGGTGTCGAAGTGACCGGTCCCGGGCCGGGCGGCCACGAGACCGAAGTCCTCCAGCTGGCTCAGGAGCTCCTCGGAGATCTCGGCGATCTTGAGCACCTCCTTGCGGGAGAGCCGCAGGTCGTCATGACGCCGGAACGACTCCGGGCTCGGCATCCCGTCGGGCGACAGCGCCACCTCGGGAACGGTCGGCGTCAGCGACATCAGTGGAGGCGGCTCCAGCCCCCGGTCGATGGCGTCGAGGATCTCGGCGATCCGCTTGTGCGGCTGGTGGTGGTCCCGCTGCAGCACCAGGACGTAGCGCAGCCGCTCGACGTCGGCGTGCGAGTACTTGCGGTAACCCGCCGGCGTGCGCTCCGGGGAGACCAGGCCCTGCTCCTCGAGGAAGCGGATCTTGGGGATGCTGATCGTGGGGTGCTCGGGGCGCAGGAGCTCGAGGACCTGCCCGATGTTCATCAGCCCGGAGACCGGCTCCTCGGCGCCCGGCCGTGCGGCGCCCGGGGTCAAGACGCGTGTCCCGCGAAGAAGACCAGCCGGTACTTCCCGACCTGGACCTCGTCCCCGTCGGTGAGGTGGACCGTGTCGATGCGGTCCCGGTTGACGTAGGTGCCGTTGAGGCTGCCCGAGTCCGTCACGGTGAAGGAGTCACCGGTGCGGTGGAACTCGGCGTGCTGACGGGAGACCGTGACGTCGTCGAGGAAGATGTCGCTGTCGGGGTTGCGCCCGGCGTGCACCACGTCCTTGTCGAGCAGGAACCGGCTGCCCGAGCCCGGTCCGCGCTGGACGACGAGCAGCGCGTGACCGCTCGGCAGCGCGTCGACCGCCGCGGCGTCGACCGGGTTGAGCCGGTCGGAGGTGTCGGTCTTGGGTGTCGCGTCCGGGGGACCACCGATCTGGATGGTGGCCGTCGACTCCCCCGCCCCCTCCGACGAGACCGGCGGGGCGGTCTCCAGGCGAGTGCCGCACTGCGAGCAGAAGCGCGCCTCGTCAGGGTTGCGATGCCCGCAGTTCGTGCAGAACGGCATCGTGCATTCCCCTCGTGAGCGGCCGGCTGGGCTGTGCTGGTGCTGTCCTCGGAACCTATCAAGAAGCCCCGTATCCGATCACGGACACGCGGTCCCCGGGCCCGATCCGCGCCCGGATCGGGGCTCAGCCGCCGAGCGACTGCTCGTAGGAGGCCGAGTCGAGCAGCCCGTCGAGCTGCCCGGGGTCGCTCGGCACGACCTCGAAGAGCCAGCCACCGCCGTAGGGGTCGTTGTTGACCAGCTCGGGGGTCGCGTCGAGCGAGTCGTTGCGGGCGACCACCTCTCCCGACACCGGGGCGTAGACGTCGCTGACCGACTTGGTGGACTCCAGCTCGCCACAGGTCGACCCGGCCTCGACGCTCTGGCCGATCTCGGGAAGGGAGACGTAGACGATGTCGCCCAGGGCGTCCTGGGCGTAGTGGGTGATGCCGACCCGCACCGAGCCCTCGGCCTCACCGGGACGGCGCAGCCACTCGTGCTCGGAGGTGTACAGCAGGTCATCTGGATACATGGCCGCCAACCTACTCATCACCCCCGGGCTCGGCGACCTCCGGTGGGGTGGGCTCGTGCACCGACTCGATGTCGAGCGAGGTCAGCTCGTCGTAGGTCAGCTCTGCGACGTCGTCCTCTGCGAACTGGTCCTCGGGGCCGTCCGGGAAGCGCAGTGCCGCCCCCAGGGCCTCGGGATCGCCGATGACGTCGACGACGAACGGCGCCTTGAGGACCTGCCCGCCGGCCAGGATCCCGCCTGCGGCGTCCTGGAACGACGTCGAGGCCACCACCCGGACCGACCCGTTGATCTGGATCGCCTCCGCGCCGGCGCTGCGCAGCGCCTGCACCATGTCGATGAACGGCTCCACGCGGACCTGGCCGGCGACCTCCTTGATCGTGATCCGCACACCGGGCCCGGTGACGGCGACGGTCCCGGCGATGATCGACAGCGTGTCGACCTCGTTGCGGGCCGCCTCGAGCGCCGCCTCGCGAGAGCTGGTCTCGGACAGCAGGTCGTCGCGGGTCGTCTCGAGTCGCTGGATCTCGGCCTGGGCGCGCTGCGTCGTCCCGGCGAGGTCGTTGAGGATGTCGATGAGGTCCTGCTGGCGCAGGCCGTCGTACGTGTCGTCGACGGTGTTGGTGCGCACCTGCGTCACCCCGGCGAACCCGACCACGGCCAGCAGCGCCGCCACGATCAGCTGACGACGGGCCGGCCGGACCAGGGCGCGCCAGAGCCGCCCCCGGGCGGGGTCCGCGTCGGCGGCGGGCGTGCCCGGCTCGCTCGGCTCGACCGGCCCGTGCGGCTCAGGCATGGAACAGGTGGCGGCGGATGGCCGCGACGTTGGCGAAGATCCGGATGCCCAGCACCACGATGACCCCGGTCGACAGCTGTCCCGGCGAGGTCGTTGAGGATGTCGATGAGGTCCTGCTGGCGCAGGCCGTCGTACGTGTCGTCGACGGTGTTGGTGCGCACCTGCGTCACCCCGGCGAACCCGACCACGGCCAGCAGCGCCGCCACGATCAGCTGACGACGGGCCGGCCGGACCAGGGCGCGCCAGAGCCGCCCCCGGGCGGGGTCCGCGTCGGCGGCGGGCGTGCCCGGCTCGCTCGGCTCGACCGGCCCGTGCGGCTCAGGCATGGAACAGGTGGCGGCGGATGGCCGCGACGTTGGCGAAGATCCGGATGCCCAGCACCACGATGACCCCGGTCGACAGCTGTCCCCCGACCCCGAGCTGGTCGCCGAGGAACACGATCCCGGCGGCGATCACCACGTTGCTGGCGAACGAGATGACGAACACCTTGTCGTCGAAGATGCCGTCCAGATAGGCGCGGAGCCCGCCGAACACGGCGTCGAGCGCGGCCACGACCGCGATCGGCAGGTAGGGCTCCAGGCCGCGCGGCACATCGGGCTGCAGGACCAGGCCCAGCACGATCCCGACCACCAGTCCGAGCACTGCGATCACGGGGTCGTCCCCTCCTCGTCATCAGGTCCGGCAGCCGACGGTCGTTCGGCGTAGCGCAGCTGCTGCATCGACGGTGGTGCGGCAGGCACGAGCAATGACGGCACACTGTCACGTTCGACGACGAATCCGAACTGGTCGGCCAGGGCCAGGAAGGTGAGGCCGGACTGGGTCTCGACGAAATCCGCGTCCAGGTTCTGCCCACCCACCGCCGCCACCACGTACGGCGGGGACAGCGGTCCCTTGTTGACCTGGATCGCGATGTCGGAGTTGACGATCGCGCTGAGCGCGGTCAGCCGCCGCCCGTTGATCGCGATCGCCTCGGCCCCCGCCTCCCACAGCCCGTTGACCAGGACCCTGAGGTCGGTCGCCCGGACGAGGCCGTCGGGGTCGCCTCGCGGCTGGTCGTCGACGGTGACCCGCAAGCCTGACCCCTCCGCCGCGACGAACCCCGTGCCGAGCGCCAGCTCCAGCCGGGTCCGCTCGAGGTTCTGGGCGGTGGAGGACAGGCTCACCAGGCGCTCTGAAAGCGTGTCGTTCTGCTCCCTCAGCGCGATGATCCGGTCCTGGAGGGAGGACACCGACTCCTTCCGCGTCTCGACCCGGTCGATCAAGGCCTTCCGGCTGGCCTCGTCGACGTCGGCGTTGCGCGAGTTCTGTACCGCAGCGACGGCCACGAGCAGGCCGAAGACGGCGACGGCCACCGCTGCCCCGCGGTGCGGGGTCGGCCCCCCGGCACCGCCGGCACCGCCCGCACCGCCCGCACCGCCACGACGCCGGGCGACGTCCTGGTAGTCGAGGTCGAGCGACTCCCGGGTGACCAGCTCCAGCAACGGCGTGCGGGCCCGGTCGCCGGCCGTCCGCTCGCGGGTCTCAGTCATCGGCAGGCGACGGGTGATGGTGGCGTGCCGGACGGCGCTCGGTGGTCGCCAGGAGCCGGTGGACCTGGTAGGCGTAGAGCACGCCCGCCCACCAGTAGAGCCCGACACCCCAGAAGGCGAACGCCCAGCCGAACACCTCGGCCAGCCGGGCCACCGTCCCCTCGCCATCGCCCAGAAGGAGCAGGGGGAAGGCGTAGAGGAGGTTGAAGGTCGCGGCCTTGCCGAGGAAGTGGACCGGTAGCGCGCTGTAGCCGCGGGTGCGCAGGAGCGGCACCAGCCCCCACATCAGCAGGTCACGCAGCGGCAGCGAGATCGCCAGCCACCACGGGATGACGTCGCGGAGGGCGAGGCCGACCACGACCGCGAGGATGTAGAGGCGGTCCGCGACCGGGTCGAGGATCTGGCCGACCACCGTCTGCTGGTCGAGCTTGCGGGCCAGATAACCGTCGAGGTAGTCGGTGACGCCGGAGACCATCAGGAGGGCCAGGGCCCAGCCGTCCTCCTCGGGGCCGAGGACGAGGTAGAGGAACACCGGCACGCCCGCCAGCCGGGCCATGCTGAGCAGGTTGGGCAGCGTCCAGACGCGGGTGCTCCGGGCCTCCGTCCCGCGATCCGCCCCCCGCTCCTGCTCAGTCACGACCAAAGGGTAATGGTGGGCCTCACAGTGACTCGGCAGGCCGCTCGGCAGGCCGCTCGGGGGGCCGCTCGTCGGGACGGTCCTCGTGGTGCGCGGCGTCCCGGATCTCGCCGACGAGCTCCTCGATGACGTCCTCCAGCGTGGCCAGGCCCAAGGTCGCACCGTCCCCGTCGACGACCACGGCCATGTGCGCTCCCTTGCGCTGCAGGGTCTCGAGCGCGTCGTGCAGCAGGTCATCTGCGGCGACCGACGCGAACGGGCGCACCCACTTGTCCTCGACCACCCGCTGACGCAGGGTCTCGTCGGTCTCGAGCACGTCCTTGATGTGCAGGTAGCCGAGCAGGCCGCCGTCCTGGTCGTCGACCACGGGGAACCGGCTGTAGCCCGTGGCGGCGCACAGCGCCTCCACGTCCGCTGCGGTCGACCCGCGCCGCACGGTGGTGAGCGAGTCCGGCGGCATGAGCACCGTGGACACCGTCCGCTCCGTGAAGCCCAGCGCACCTGCGAGCCGGTCGTACTCGCCCGGCTCGATCAGGCCCTCGCCGCGGGACTCCTCGACCAGGGCTGCGACCTCCTCACGGGTGTAGGTCGAGCTGACCTCGTCCTGGGGCTCGACCCGGAGCAGCCGCAGGGTCAGGTTGGCGATGGCGTTGAGGCTGGTGATCACCGGCCGGAGGACGGTGACGATCGCCCACATCGGCGGGCCGAGCACGATCGCCGCCCGCTCGGGCCCGGCGATCGCGATGTTCTTGGGCACCATCTCACCGAGCACGACGTGCAGGTAGACGACCAGGCTCAGGGCGATGACCAGCGCGATCGGGTGCAGGAACTCCTCGGGTACGCCCACCGCCTCGAACGCCGGCTCGATGAAGTGGGCGATGGCCGGCTCGCTCACGGCGCCCAGCGCCAGCGAGCACACGGTGATGCCGAGCTGCGCGCCGGCGAGGATCAGTGAGATGTCCTCCATCGCGCGAATGGTCGTCCTGGCCATCCGGGAGCCCTGCTGGGCACGCGGCTCGATCTGGCTGCGGCGCGCCGAGATCAGCGCGAACTCGGCGCCGACGAAGAACGCGTTGGCGGCCAGGAGTCCTGCGGTCACCAGGAGGGCGGTGAGGAGGCTCACGCGTCCGTGCCCCCGTCGAGGAGGCGGAGCGCCAGTCGGTCGATCCGCAGCCCGTCCATGTGCTCGACGCTGAGCACGGCGAGCTGCTGCCGGGGTTGGTCGGCGTCGGAGGTGTCGGCCACGGGGACCTCGGCGATGTCCCCGCGCTCGGGGATGCGGCCGAGCACCTGCAGGACCAGGCCGGCGACCGTGTCGTAGTCCTCCGACTCCGGGAGCGGGACCCCGGTGAGGTCCTCCACCTCGTCCGGACGGAGCAGGCCGGACAGCAGCCAGGTCCCGTCCCGTCGCTTGCGAGCCCGCGAACCGAACCGGTCGTGCTCGTCGGCGATGTCCCCGACGATCTCCTCCACCACGTCCTCGAGCGTCACGATGCCCGCGTGGCCGCCGTACTCGTCCAGCACCACCGCCAGCTGGAAGCCGTCCTCGCGCAACAGCGTCAGCAGGGGGTCGAGCCGTAGCGAGTCGGGCACCACGATCGGCTTGGCCATGAGGTGCTTGACCCTGGTCGTCGCCCGCTCGTGCACCGGGAGCGCCACCGCGTTCTTGACGTGGACGGTGCCCACCACGGCGTCGTCCGCGTCGAGGACCGGGAATCGGGAGTGCCCGCTGGACCTGGCCAGCTCGATCACCTTGATCGCCCGGTCCCCGTCCTCGAGGGACAGGGTCCGCACCCGCGGCGTCATGATCTCGCCCGCCGTCCGGGTGCCGAACTCCACCGAGCGCTCCATGAGCTCGGCGGTGTCCGGATCCAGGGTCCCGACCGACGCGGAGCGCTGGATCAGCGAGGCCAGCTCGGCAGAGCTGCGTGCGGAGCGCAGCTCCTCCTGCGGTTCGAGCCCGAGCCTGCGAACGATGGCGTTGGCCGTGTCGTTCAACACGCGGATCGGTAGCCGGATGGCCCGGGTGAACCCACGCATGAAGCCCTGGGTGGCGCGCGCGGTGGCCAACGGCAGCGCGATCGCCAGGTTCTTGGGCACGAGCTCGCCGAAGATCATCGTGACCACGGTGCCCACCACCAGTCCCAGGCCCACGGCCGTGGGACCGACCGCCCCGTCCGGAACCCCGATGGTCGTCAACGGACCGCGCACCACGTCGGCGACGACCGGTTCGGCCAGGAAGCCCACGGCCAGGTTGGTCACGGTGATCCCCACCTGGGCACCGGACAGCTGGGTCGAGAGGGTGCGCAGCGCGTCCTGGACACCGGCCGCAGCCTTGTCACCGTCAGCCGCCGCCCGGTCGACGGTGCTGCGGTCGACCGTGACGAAGGCGAACTCAGCCGCGACGAAGACCCCACAGGCCGCGATGAGCAGCAGCGCGAGGGCCAGGAGCAGCAGGTCGGTCACGGGGCCCTCAGTCTAGGGCCGGAGCCCGACACCGGCCCCTGGGGCTGGTTGCGAGGCTGGTTGCGGGGCCGGCTGCGGTGCCGTCGCGGCCACCGCAGCCGTCGGCCCCGACGCCTCAGGACGCGCTGAGGTCGATGTTGCACTCGTCCTTGGCGTGCTTCTCGATGTTCTCGGTGGCCTTCTCGACCTCCTCGCTGCCGAGCGCCTGCGCCTCGGTCATCGCCTCGGTGAGCGCCTCCATGTCGACGCCCTCGGGCAGCTCGTTGTTGGCGAGGCCCTCGAGATCGGCCGGCTCGAGCCCAGCCTCCTCGAGCGCGTCGACGAACGCCGTGAACGCCTTGGTCAGGACCTCCCAGTCCTCCTTGACCTCGTCGGGAGCGTCGTCCGCCAGCGCCTCCACGCGGTCGGTGAACTCGTCGAAGTTGGAGAAGTCGGCGGCCTCGAAGTCCTCGAAGTCCTTCTGGATCGACTCGAGCGAGTCGCAGTAGCTGTCGGCGTCACCACCGCCGCCGTCGCCGCCACAGCCGGTCAGGAGGCTCGCGGAGAACGCGGTCACAGCGAGCAGGGACGTCAAACGCTTCACAGGAACTCCTGACTACAGGGCGGCGCCGCCGGCGTCGGGAGCCCGGTCGGCCGGACCCGCGTGGACCGCGTGGACCGCGGGGTCATCCTGCCACCCACATCGGGGGTGTCAAAGACCGCCCGAAGCCGATACGGTCCCGCTGTGTCACAGATGGATTCAAGTCGTGGGGCGATGGCCGAGGGCCACCCCGGGCTCCACCGGCCCCTCGCGGTCGTGGTGCTGCTCGCCGCCGGAGTCTTCAGCCTCCCGCTCGCCGCGCTGTTCCTCGACGGCGAGGACACGGAGAACTGGGTCCTCCCGGCGGCGTTCGTGGCCATGGCCGTCTTCGGGGCGATCGTCGGGTCGGTGCTCCCTGGCATCGCGGGTCCGCACGCCAGCACCACCAAGGGCCGCTGGACGGGAGCCCTGGTGGGCGTGGCGATGGTCGCCCTCGGCACCCTCGTCTTCTTCCTCCTCCTCAACGGCTTCGACGGCGCCTGACCGGGCTGGCCCATGATGGGGCGGTGACCGACCAGCCGCACCGGGCCGCCCGCGTCGAGGCCCGGCTCCACGGCGTCCTCGAGGACACCCTCCTCGGACGCGGCTGGGTCCCCCGGGTGGTGCCGCACGTCGGCTACGGGACGACCACCTGGGTGCGGGTGCTCGCGCGAGTGCTGCTGGCGCCCCCCGGCGGCCCGCGCCCGGACCGCGAGGGGCCGGGCGTGCCGAGCGACCTGCGGGGCTGGCGCCGGTTCGTCTCGACGTCCGCGGTCGGTGAGCCCGTCACCGTCACCGTCGACGGGCGCGCTCACGAGGTCACCAGCGACCGGGACGGCTACGTCGACGTCCAGGTCCCGGCGAGCCTCGAGCCGGGTTGGCACCGGGTCGCGATGAGGACCGGGGACGCCCCCGAGGCATCCGCGTCCGTGCGGGTCGTCGGCCCGGGCACCCGCCTCGGCCTGGTGAGCGACATCGACGACACCGTGATCGTGACGATGCTGCCGCGGCCGCTGGTCGCCTTCCGCAACGCCTTCCTGCTCCGCGAGAGCGCTCGTACGCCGGTGCCCGGCATGGCCGAGCTCTACGCCGAGGTGGGGCGAGCGCACCCGGACGTCTTCGTCGCCTATCTGTCCACCGGAGCCTGGAACACCGCCGGAGCCCTGGCCCGGTTCCTCCACCACCACGGATACCCGCCTGGCCCCCTGCTGCTGACGGACTGGGGACCCACCCCCACCGGCTGGTTCCGGTCCGGGGCGGAGCACAAGCACGCCCAGCTCCGTCGGCTCCTGGCGGAGCTGCCCGACCTGGCGTGGCTGCTGGTGGGGGACGACGGGCAGCACGACCCGACGATCTACGCCGACGTGGCCGCCGAGCATCCCGACCGGGTCGCCGGCATCGCGATCCGCGAGCTGAGCCTCGGCGAGCAGGTCGTGGGTCACGGGACGGCCGTGGCCCGCGACGAGACGCCCGCCGGTCCGGCAGCGGGTCTCGAGGTCCGGGCCCCGGACGGCTTCGGCCTGCGCGACGCGCTCCGGGAGCGTGGGCTGCTGCCCTGACCCACGGCTCACGCCGGGGCAGGTCGCCCGGGGTGACCGATTCCGGAGACCCCGTGCGGAGTCCCCTGGGCCTGCCCTAGGGTGCTGCAGGAGCTCTGCGGGGGGAGCCCAGCGACCTGTCCCCTGCCTCGGGAGTCCCCCACAT
>NZ_JAEMSS010000126.1 GCF_016462705.1 Nocardioides sp.
CGTAGTCGCCGGGCGGCAGTTCGTCGTGCCGGAACAGGCCGTCAGGCTGAGGACCGCGGCCAGCGCGAGGAGGCGAGCCGCGGGTCCCGTCACTCCTCGATGCTTTCCTACCGGTCAAGCCCCGGGTGAGAACCGTGAATCGGCCTCGCGAGCCGGACCCGGAACCCTACTCTGGTGCCCGGAGGTTTCAGTGATGAGAGCGCCCGTGAGGCCCGGGCCGGCCGTCCTGATCGGGGCAGCCGCGGTCGCTGTCGCCGGGTACCTCGTCCTGCCCTACGGACGATGGACCGACGTCACCTACCTGCTCGTCGTCGGGACCGCCGCAGTGGTCGCCTGGACGGGGACGTGGCGCGCCCCACCAGGGCGTCGGCTCGTGCCCGGCCTGATCGCCACCGGCATCGCGGCGTCGGCAGTGGGAGACCTGATCTGGGTCTCCATCTGGTGGTCGGGCGGCGATCCGGACGCCTCCGTCGCGGACGTGCCCTACCTCGGGGGCTACCTCGCCCTCGGTGCGGCACTGCTGGTGATCGCCGTGCGCAGCAGCCACCGTGGGTCGCGTGCGCGGCTCGACGTCGACGCGGTCATCGACGCCCTGACCGTCGTCATCGTGTCGGTGATGGTGCTGTGGAGCGTCGCCGTCCGCGACATCGTCGACGACGGCTCGACGACGATCCCGACCCGGGTGGTCCTGGCGGCGTACCCGATCCTCGACGCCGTCCTGCTGGCACTGGTGCTCCGCGTCCTCTCCGTGCGCCGGCACCGGGCGACCCTGGGCATCAGGTTCGCCCTCGGTGCAGCCTGCTGGCTCGCGTCCGACCTCGGTTACCTGTTCCTCGACACCTCGGACCTGCTGTCGGGCCTGCTCGACGTGGGGTGGATGCTGGGGGGCCTCCTGATGGCGGCGTCGACCTGGCGGACCCCCGCCCCGGACGAGGCCGACGAGGAGCCGGCCCACCCGGGCGCCATCCTTCCCCGGCTCGGCCTCGCGACGTTCCCGCTCCTGGTCCCGCCGGCCCTGCTCCTCCTCAGCTCGCTGCGGGGGAAGGAGGTCCACGAGGTCGACGGGCTGGTCGCGATGATGCTGGTCGTCGCCGTCGTGATCGTCCGGATGGCCAGGCTCCTGTCCACCGAGTCGCGGATCCGCGCCGAGCTCGCGACGGCACGCGACGCGGCCCTCGAGGCGTCGCGGGCCAAGTCCGCCTTCCTGGCGACCATGAGCCACGAGATCCGCACCCCCATGAACGGCGTCATCGGCCTCAACCAGCTGCTGCTGTCCACGGAGCTCGACGAACGTCAGCGCCAGTACGCCGAAGGGGTGCGCACCTCCGGCCACGCGCTGCTCTCCGTCATCAACGACGTCCTGGACTTCTCGAAGATCGAAGCCGGCCGGCTGGAGCTGGAGCAGCTGGACTTCGACCCCGTCGAGCTCCTGGAGGGCGTGGCCGAGGTCGTGGCCGAGTCGGCCCGCGCCAAGGACATCGAGCTGCTCGCCTACTCCTCACCGGAGCTGCCACTCGGGCTCCGCGGTGACCCTGGACGGATCCGGCAGGTCCTCATCAACCTGGCGGGCAATGCCGTGAAGTTCACCTCGACCGGCGAGGTCCTCGTGCGCGCCCACCTCGCCGGACGCACGGAGGACGGCGTGGTGGTGCGCTTCGAGGTCGTCGACACCGGGATCGGCATCGCGGCCGACGACGTCCCTCGCATGTTCGAGGCGTTCTCCCAGGCCGACTCCTCGATCACCCGCCGCTTCGGCGGCAGCGGGCTCGGGCTGGCCATCTGCCAGCAGCTCGTGACCGCGATGGGCGGCACCTTGGGCGTGGAGAGCGAGATCGGCGAGGGCAGCACCTTCTGGTTCACCGTGCCGCTGGTCGAGGCGGCCCAGCCGGCGGAACCCCTGCCGCGGCCCGCGGACCTCGCCGGGCTCCGCGCGCTGGTCGTCGACGACAACCACACCAACCGGACGATCCTCCACGACCAGCTGCAGGTGTGGGGGATGTCGGTCGACACCGTCGACAGCGCGGCCGAGGCCCTCGACGCACTCCGTGCCGCCGCACGTCACGAGGTGCCCTACGACCTCGTGCTGCTCGACCTGTGCATGCCGGAGATGGACGGGCTCGAGCTCGCCAGGCTCATCAAGGCCGACGACACGCTGGCGTCGACCCCGCTCGTCCTCATGACGTCCGGCCCCGACGTCCACCGCGCCGAGGCCGAGTCAGCGGGACTCGCCAGCGCGTTGACCAAGCCGGTGCTGATGTCCCGGCTGCGGGTCACCCTCGCCGCGGCGGTCGGCTCGCAGGTCGAGCCCCCTCCGGCCGGACCGAGCGCCAAGCAGGCCCGGGGCCGGGTGCTCGTCGTCGACGACGACGAGGTCAACCAGATCGTCGCCGCCGGCATCCTGCGCAGCCTGGGCTTCGACGCCGACATCGTCGACAGCGGTGCGGACGCGATCGCGGCCATGACCCGGACGTCGTACGACGCCGTCCTCATGGACGTGCGGATGCCCGACATGGACGGCTACCGGGCGACCGCCGAGATCCGGCGGCAGGAGAGCGGCTCCCGCCGGACGCCGGTCCTCGCGCTGACGGCCGGCGCCAGCGAGGGCGAGCGGGAACGATGCCTGGCCGCAGGGATGGACGACTACCTGACCAAGCCGATGAGCCGGTCGTCCCTGGCGACGGCGCTGGAGCAGTGGGTGCCGGTCCAGTAGGAGGGTTGTCGCCTACCAGGACGGCTGTTGCGGTCAGGTACCAGCGCGGGCTGCGGTGGTCTCGACACGCTCGCTCGTTGCTCGCTCGCTGCTCGACCTTCTCGTCCAGATCGGCTTCGGCGCCCCGTTCCTCGGCGCTCAGCCGATCTGGACCCGAACCTCGTTCGAGACCTCGTCGGTCCGGTTGTCCCGGACCCGCCAGGTGTTGAGACCGGTGCGCTCGGTGATGACGTAGGTCGAGAACGTCTCGTTGGTCACCGACGCGGTCACGTCTCCGCCGGCGAAGTCGACCCACTTGCCATCCTCGAGCCGCTGGACGACGAGCGTCGCTCCCTCACCCCCGGGGTAGACGCCGGAGAGGTCGATCGGCTCTCCCGGCCGGACCTCGGTCACGGCCGCTGACAGCGAGATCGCGTCCTCGGGCTCGGGGGGAGCCTCCGTCTCGGCACTGTTGCCCTCGTTGGACGGTTTCGGCTCGAGGGTGATGAGCGGGCCGGTGGGCGGGTCGGTCGGCTCCGGCTTGGGGACGTTGATCGTCTGGTCGCTCGACGCCTGGCCGCTGTCGTCGCTCTCGCCGAGGCCGAGCATCGACGTACCCGCCAGCGCGGCACCGCTGATGAGGAGCCCGATCGCCAGCCCGACACCGAGCAGCGCGAGCAGACCGGCGACGACCGGGTGTCCCTCCGACTCCGGAGCACGATCCGCCATGCCACACCTCCGCTCGGTCCCGGCCCTACGACGAGAGCATTCTCGGACAGGATCCCTCACGCACCCAATCCCGCATCCGCGGACCCACCCCCGAGACGCCTGGGGGCAGCGAGCCCGATCAGTCGCTGCGAGCGAGGGCGCGCAGCGACCGAGGCGAGCGATGGCGAGCGGAGCGAGCGCTCCTCGCGATCGGCCTCGGCGGCCATGACGACGGCGAAGCCGGCGAGCGCAGCGAGCGTCGTCATGGTCCCGGGGCCGAAGCTCGCGAGGGTAGACAGCTAGTGCTTGGGGCTGGGGATCGTGTCCGTGGCCAGCTCACCGCCGGCGGCGAGCCAGGCGCCGACGACCCGGGCCGCGTCGCGACGCGGGTTGTAGATGTCCTCCTCCGAGGACCACTGGTTGTCGCCGGCGTAGACGAGCCGGGTCCAGTTGGGGAACCAGAACGGCTCGCCGTCCGGGTCGGTCGGATGGTCGAGGAGGTTCTTGATGTGGATCACGACGGCGCCGTTCTCCTCGTCGTACGCCTGCCACTCCGACGGGAAGCGCATGTGCGGGAACGGCGCCATGACCTCCTGGATCCAGGTCCGGACGGTCTCGCGACCGTCCATCTCGCCGTAGGCGTGCTCGATGTAGTGCACGTCCTCGGTGAAGAGGTCGGCGAACGGCGCCCACTCCCCGCTGCGCGAGCACTCCTCGACCACCGCGGTGTAGTGGTCGAGCGCGGCCTCGAGCTCGACCTTGCTGAACGTCGGCATCAGGACTCCTGCGTGGTCATCGGAGCATCATCGGGGCTCGAGGACCACGACCGGGATGGTCCGTTCGGTCCAGCGCTGGTACTTCTCGAAGTCAGCGTAGAGGTCGACCAGCCGGGGCCACAGCACCTCGCGCTCGTCGGGGGTCGCCGTCCTGGCCCGCACCGGCCGGTGCTTCTCGCCCTTGAGGCTGACCCGGGTGTCCGGATGTTCGGCGAGGTTGGCGTACCACTGCGGGTTCTTCGGCAGCCCTCCCTGGGAGGCGACGACGACGAGGTCGCGGCCGTCCTCCAGGTAGAGCAGAGGGGTCTCGAAGGTCTTCCCGGACTTCCGTCCGACGTGCTCGAGCAGCAGCGTGGGGACCGGCTTCTTCCAGCCGGCGCCGATCCGCCACTTGTTGCCGATCCGGCCGTTGGTCGCCTTGAACGCGGCGACCTGCGCCTTGGCCATGTACTTGATGACCTTCACGGTCACCGGAGAGTCGAGACCGGCCGGGCGCTCCTCGGGCAGGCCCATCAGTGCGCCCTCATCAGATGTTGTGCTTCCAGACGACCTCTTCGTGCAGCTTGCGGGACCGCCAGCCGTCCGGGGTGCGGGTCATCGTGTGGTGGTAGTAGCCGCCGATCTCGACGATCTTGGTCCCGCCCTGTCCGTCGTCCATCGGCATCGGGTTGTGGAAGTACGCCGTCACGTCGGCCTCGTCACCCCGCCCGTCATCCTGCCCCGAGTAGTGCAGGTCGACGTCGACCTGGCCGATGGTGTGCATCCGCTTCGGGAAGAACGCCGGCAGCACCTCGGCGAGCCAGGGCTTGACCTTGTCGAAGGTGGCCGCGATCCCCTCGGACTCGGTGTAGTCGATGTCGGCGTCCGGGGTGAACACCGTGTCGAGCTTGTCCCAGTCCCCCGTGTCGATGGCCCGGGTGTAGCGGGTGATCACGTCGGTGATCTCGATCCGGTCGCTGATCTCCTGCAGGTCCACGTCTGCACCCTGGCACAAAACTGGAACACGTTCTAGTCTGTGCGCTTATGCGCTTCTCCTACGCCGAGGCGATGACCAACGCGACCTACTACGCCCCCCTGGCGCAGGCCGCGGAGGCCGCCGGCTACACGTCGATGACCGTGGCGGACTCCCTGATCTACCCCAAGGAGTCGGACTCGAAGTACCCCTACACCGACACGGGCGACCGGGAGTTCCTCGAGGGGAAGGAGTTCATCGAGTGCATGATCCTGTGCGCGCACCTCTTCGCCGTGACCACGACGCTGCGCCTGACGCCGTTCGTCCTCAAGCTCCCGGTGCGCCCCCCGGTGCTGGTCGCCAAGCAGGCGTCGTCGCTGGCGTTCCTGTCGGGCAACCGGCTCGGTCTCGGGGTCGGCATCTCGCCGTGGCCGGAGGACTTCGCGAACCTCCAGGTCGACTGGGCCAGGCGGGGCAAGCGGATGGACGAGTGCATGGACATCCTCAAGGGGCTGACCATTGCCGGAGAACAGGCCAGCTTCTTCGGCTACCAGGGCGAGTTCTACTCGATCGACGAGCTGAAGCAGAGCCCGGCACCGACCGAGCCGATCCCGCTGCTGGTCGGCGGCCATGTCGACAACGCGCTGCGCCGGGCCGTGCTCAAGGGCGACGGCTGGATGCACGCCGGCGGCGACGGTGAGGAGCTGGACCGGCTGCTCGCCCGGCTCGCCGAGATCCGCAAGGAGGAGGGCGACACCCGTGACAACTTCGAGGTGCACGTCATCTCCTACGACGCCTACACCGTGGACGGCGTCAAGCGCCTCGAGGACAAGGGCGTGACCGACTGCATCGTCGGCTTCCGGGTGCCCTACATCAAGGGCCCGGACACCGAGCCGCTCGAGACCAAGATCAAGAACCTCGAGTCGTACGCCGAGAACATCATCCACAAGGTGAACGGGTGAAGAACCTCGGCCTCACTGCCCCGCTCCAGGAGGCCATCGCGGAGGCGGAGGAGCTCATCGCCAACGCGCCGTTCATCCGCACCGAGCAGGACCTGCTGGAGGGCTACGACTACCTCTCGGGCCGGATCCGGATGGCCATGCAGATGGCCTTCGACTACGACCTCGACCGGCCGCTCTTCGTGAACCCGACCCACCAGTTCTCACGGCAGGGCCTGGACAACCCGGACGCGGTCTACTTCAACGCGTTCCTGCGCGAGGGCGTGGAGTACGTCGTCCGCGGCCGGCGCGGCACCACCGCGGACCTCTCTTTCCAGGTCATGGGCGGCATGTACTCCGCCGACTCGGCTGCCACGTCGCTGATGGCCTTCGACGACCGGGAGCTCGAGAAGGACGCGGACGGCAACTTCGAGTTCCGCTACGTGGCCGAGCCCGGCGCCAAGTCGATGATCGTGCGCGAGGTCTACAACGACTGGGACACCGAGGAGCGCGGCACCCTCACCATCGAGCGACCGGACACCATCGACCAGCCGGCCAAGCCGCTCACCGAGGCCGTGCTGCGCAAGAAGTACGACGTCGCGGCCCGCTCGCTGGTCGGCTCGATCCACACCTGGTTCGCGTTCCCGCAGTTCTTCGAGCGCAAGGAGCCGGTCAACACGCTGACCGCCCCGAGGTCGACGCCCGGCGGCCTGGAGTCGCAGCGCTCGTCGATCGGCCACTACGAGCTCGAGGACGACGAGGCGCTCGTCATCAGCGTCCCGGAGTGCACCGACTGCAGCTACCAGGGGGCCCAGATCGGCTCCGACTGGTACGTCTCCACGGACTACGAGACCCACCAGACCTCGCTGACCAAGGCCCAGGCCGACGTCGACCCCGACGGGGTGATGAGGTTCGTGGTCTCGGAGCGCTCGCCTGCAGGAGAGGGGCAGGCGATCGCGAACTGGCTGGAGACCACCGGCCACCGGACCGGCTCGATGATGCTGCGCTGGCAGCGTCTCGAGCGTGACCTCGGCCCGGAGGACGGACCGACGGTGCAGAAGGTCGCGCTGGCCGACGTACCGGACCTCCTGCCGCACTTCACCCCCATCACCACCGAGGAGTACGCCGCGCGGATCGCCGCCCGGCAGCGCTCCGTTGCCAGAAGGATGATCAGTTGAGCGAGCAGACCCTGGGCTACGCCGAGGCCCACGACACCTCGATCGAGGAGCGGTACCAGCCGGTCCCGCTGCTGCAGGGCAAGGTCGTCGTGATCTCCGGCATCGGTCCGGGCCTGGGCAGGTCGTTGGCCTTCGAGGCGGCCAAGATGGGCGCCGACCTGGTGATCGCCAGCCGCACCGAGGAGCGGCTCCTCGAGCTGCAGGCCGACCTGGCGCCGTACGGGGTGAAGGTCGTGCCTGTCGTCACCGACGTCCGCAACGAGGAGTCGCGGGTCAACCTGCGCGACCAGGCGCTCGAGGCGTTCGGCCGGGTCGACTGCGTCATCAACAACGCCTTCGCGATCCCGCCGATGGACCCGATCACCCAGATCGACCCGGCCAAGCTCGCCAAGGTCAACGAGACCAACGTCTTCGGCCCCCTGCGGCTGGCCGCGCTGTTCGCCGACACGCTGTCGGAGAGCAAGGGCTCGATCATCATGCTCAACAGCTGCGTCTCGTTCAGCTCCCAGCCGGAGTACGCCGGCTACAAGCTGTCCAAGGGCGCCCTGGAGCACCTCGCCTCGTCGCTGGCGACCGAGCTCGGCCCGCGCGGGATCCGGGTCAACAGCGTGGCGCCGTCGTACATCTACGAGGACGTCAACCGCGGCTACTTCGACTTCCTCGCCGCGGTCGAGAACAAGACCCACGAGCAGGTCTACGCCGACAAGGCCGCACCGACGGACCTGCAGCGGCTCGCGTCGTCCGAGGAGGTCGCCCGGGCGACCCTCTTCCTCGCCTCCGACCTGGCCTCCGCGGTCACCGGTCAGATGCTGACCGTCGACTGCGGCGAGTTCCACTCGTAGTGGTGGTGGCGGTGCGAGCGAGGCGAGCCTCGAAACCATGAGCGACAACATCATGGTGCGCGAGCGCCCCGACGTCGGTTCCTACGAGGACATCGTCGCCGCGGCGCAGCGCACCACCGGCATGACCGACTTCGGCGGGAGCGCCCACGAGGAGGGCCTGCGGGTCCTGGTCGAGGACCTCAACTCCCCCGAGGCCGGGCTCACGCCGCGCGGCAACTACTTCCAGCGGTCCGAGGTGAAGTCCGCACTGGTGGGCGTGCTGCTCACCCAGGCGCAGTTCGCCACGCACCCGGAGCACGAGAACGTCCCGATCGAGCGGCCGGTCTTCCTGATGGGGCTGCCCCGCACCGGAACCACCGCACTGCACCGCTACCTGCACGCGGACCCGTCGACGCAGGGCCTGGAGATGTGGCTGACGCAGTACCCGCAGCCGCGTCCTCCGCGCGAGACCTGGGAGCAGGACCCGATCTTCAACGCGATGCAGCAGGCGTTCGCGGCGCACCACGTCGACGACCCCGACTTCATGGGCATCCACTACATGGATGCGACCACGGTCGAGGAGTGCTGGCGGTTGCTGCGCCAGACCGGCAAGTCGAACTCCTACGAGTCGCTCGCCAACCTGCCGCGCTACACCGAGTGGCTGCAGCGGCAGGACTGGACCGACGCCTACGCGCGGCACAAGAAGAACCTCCAGCTCGTCGGGCTCAACGACCCCGAGAAGCGCTGGATCCTGAAGAACCCGTCGCACATGACGGCGCTGGACGCGTTGATGACGGTCTACCCCGACGCGCTGATCATCTACACGCACCGTGACCCGGTCACCTGCATCGCCTCGTCCGCGTCGCTGTCGGCAGAGACGACCGCCGGCCAGTCCGACACCTTCGTCGGCGGGGTCATCGGCCACACCCAGCTGGACCTGTGGTCGCGGTCGTTCCACGCGTTCTGGGACGCGCGGCCGAAGTACGACCAGGCGCAGTTCGCCGACGTCGCCTTCAAGGACCTGCGCGACGACCCGCTCGGCGTGACCCGCGGGATCTACGAGCAGTTCGGGCTCGACTGGACGCCCGAGGTCGAGGCGGCGATCACCGAGATCGACCGCGAGTCCAAGACCGGTCACGCGGCACCGAAGCACAAGTACGACCTCAAGGACTACGGGCTGACCGAGCAGCAGGTGCTCGCGGCCTTCGACCGTTAGGAACCGTGGTGGAGAAAAAGCGCGTCGTCCTCTGGGGCACCGGCGTCGTCGGCTCGATGGTGCTCGCCGAGATCCTGGACGGACACCCCGCCTTCGAGCTGGTCGGCGTCGGCGTCTCCAACCCGGACAAGGTCGGCAAGGACGCCAGCGAGCTGTGCGGCCGGACCGAGCCCAGCGGTGTCCTCGCGACCGACTCCGTGGAGGAGCTCGTCGCGCTGCAGCCGGACGCGCTGGTCCACTACGGCCCCACCGCGCAGCACGCCGACGAGAACATCCGGGTGATGACGGCGTTCCTGCGCGCCGGGATCGACGTCTGCTCCACCGCGATGACCCCGTGGGTCTGGCCGTCGATGACCCAGACCCCGTCCAGCTGGCTCAAGCCCATCGAGGACGCGTGCGCCGAAGGCGGCGCCTCCTGCTTCACCACGGGCATCGACCCGGGCTTCGCCAACGACCTGTTCCCGATGACCCTGATGGGGCTGTGCGGCCGGGTCGACTCGGTGCGCGCGTCCGAGCTGCTCGACTACACCGACTACGAGGGCGACTACGAGGACGAGATGGGCATCGGCCGCTCGCCCGAGTTCACCCCGCTCCTCGAGATCCCGGACCTGCTGATCATGGCGTGGGGCGCCACCGTCCCGATGATCGCGCACGCCGCCGGCATCGAGCTCGACGACATCACCACCACCTGGGAGAAGTGGGTGACGCCGGAGGACCGCAAGACGGCCAAGGGCGTCATCGAGGCCGGGAACGTCGCGGCCATCCGGTTCACGATCAACGGGGTCTTCCAGGGCCGCGAGGTCATCTCGCTGGAGCACGTCAACCGGATCGGCCTGGACGCCGCCCCGGACTGGCCGGCCGGCTCCGGCGACGACGTCTACCGGGTCGACATCGAGGGCTCGCCGTCGATCGTCCAGGAGACGGCGTTCCGGTTCACCGACGGCTCCGGCCGCGCGCCCGCGGTCGCCGGCTGCCTGGCGACCGGGATGCGCGCGCTCAACGCCGTACCCGCCGTCAACGACCTCCCGCCCGGCTGGGTCACCCCGCTCGACCTGCCCCTGATCGCCGGGGTCGGCACCATCCGCTGAACGCCGCCGCTGACCGATTCGTCTGCGGTCCGGAGGGTCCTCCTCCGCGCAGCCGCTCAGACGAATCGGCTAGGGCTCGGTCAGCCAGCCGCGCAGCCTGACGAAGGTCTGGGCGCCGTTGTCGCGCTCGACGCCGGCCGCCAGGTCGGCGACGGTGACGCCGGCGAGCGAGGCGCGCCAGGCGTCCTCGGCGGCGTACATGGCCCGGGCGATCCCGCAGGGCCGCCGGCACTGCGCGTCGCCGGCCGGGAACGGGCCGTTCTGCCGGATCTCGGTGCAGCGGAACGCCGGCTCGTCACCCTCGATCGCCAGGACGACGTCCAGCACCGTGATGTCCTGCGCCGCACGGGTCAGCCGGTAGCCGCCCACCCGACCCTCGGTCGAGGTGATCAGCCCGGCCCGGGACAGCTGCTGCAGGTGCTTGGCCAGGTAGGTCCGGGAGACGCCGTGGTACTCCGCCAGGCGCTGGGCCGGGACGGGCGCAGGCGCCTGGGAGAGCACGACGCAGCAATGGACCGCCCACTCCACCCCGGCGGACATCTTCACGGACGCAGCCTACCCGGATGACAGGTGTCCGAGTTCTGTGCTTGACTGAACGCGGATAAGATTTATCCGCGTATTTCATCGAGGAGACAGCATGCGCATCGCCATCGCCGGCGCGACCGGCCTGATCGGCTCCCAGCTCACCGCCCTGGCCCGCAAGGAAGGACACGAGGTGGTCGAGATCGCCCGGGAGACCGGGTTCGACCTGCTCGCTGCCGACCCCTCCGGCACCGCGTCCCTCGAGGCCGCGCTCGCCGGCGCCGACGCCGTCGTCGACGTCACCTCCACCGGCGGCCTCCTGTCCGACCAGGAGACGCTCGACTTCTTCACGGGCGTGGCCCGCAACCTCGGTCACGCCGCGACCGCCGCGGGCTCGGCACGCACGGTGACGCTGTCCATCGTCGGGATCGACAAGAGCCCCGACTACGGCTACTACGTCGCCAAGCTGGCCCAGGAGCGGGCCGCCCGCGAGGCCCACGCCGGGGCCGTGGTGCTGCGGGCGACCCAGTTCCACGACTTCGCGCGGCAGATGGTCGAGTGGAACCGGGAGGGCGACGTCACCCGCGTGATCGACGTCCCGACCCAGCCCGTCGACACCTCGGAGATCGCGCGGGTCCTGCTCGACCAGGCCACCGGTGAGCTCCCCCACGACGCCGAGCTCGCCGGCCCGCGGCCGGAGCGGCTGGTCGACCTGGCCGAGCGATACGCCTCGCACGTCGGCTCCGACGTCCGCGTCGTCCCGGTCGACGGCCCGGCGAGCCTCATGGCCGGCGCGATGCTGCCGGAGGGTGACGACGTCCTGCTCCGAGGCATCGACTGGGCGACGTGGCTGGCCGCCCAGCCGCGCGGGTAAACCGGTTGGGCGGTCGACGGCCGGCCACTAGCGTCGGGTCCATGCCGATGTTCGTGATGGTGCGCCGTGTCCGGGAAGCCGGAACGGCGCGGTTCTCGTCGCTCCTGGGGATGGCACCCGCTCGCTGACTCCTGGGCGCGCCGGATCGTGGCCGAGGCCGACGTGGGACCGGGCGACCTCGTCGTCGACGTGGGCGCCGGCACGGGCGCGCTGACCCGGCCGCTGCTGGCGACCGGAGCCAGGGTGCTCGCGGTCGAGCTGCACCCCGGTCGGGCCGCCGCACTGCGTCGACTCGCCGCGCACCAGCCGGGACTGACCGTCGTCCGCGCCGACGCGACGGAGCTGCGGCTGCCCCGCCAGCAGTTCCGGGTCGTCAGCAGCCCGCCGTACGCCAGAGCGAGCGCGCTGATCGCCCGGTTGCTCGGCCCCGGCTCTCGCCTGGTCACGGCCGACTTGGTGGTGCAGCGTCAGCTGGCGCGGCGCTGGGTCGAGGGACGAGCTCCGGGCGCCGGGCGGTGGGGCCGCACCTTCGACCTGGAGATCGTGAGGGCGCTGCCGCGCAGCGCCTTCCGGCCTCCGCCGCAGGTCGACTCCGTCGTGCTGCGGATCAGCCGACCTTGACCGCGGCCCTGACGGTGTCCCGCACCTGCTTGTCGTGGGAGGAGGTGGACCGGATCTCGAAGGTCCGGCTGCCCGCCTCGACCCCCTTGGCCCTGGTCACCCGCACCACGAGGGTGGCCGACTCACCGGACCTGAGAGCCGCGGTCTCGTAGCTGCCGTCGAGCACGGCCGCGGTGACGTTCTTGCCGTCGGCGAGGTAGACCACGGAGAACTTCGCGTTCCTCCGCGTGCCCAGGACCACGACCTTGTCGGTGGCGTCACCCCGGTTGGTCACCCGCACCTCGAAGGTCGCGACCCGGGCCCGGCCCTTGAGCTTCTTCGTCACCCGCTGCTCCGAGGCCACGTAGACGCCCTTGCCGACGAAGCGGCCCTGGGCGACGCGCACCTC
>NZ_JAEMSS010000127.1 GCF_016462705.1 Nocardioides sp.
TGGAACGCCGCACCGGCGCACCGGGCGGCGCGATCTACGGCACCGCGTCGCACGGCCCGCGCGCCGCGCTGCGCCGGCCCGCCAACCGCAGCCCGATCCCGGGGTTGTTCCTCGTCGGCGGGTCCGCGCATCCGGGCGGCGGCATCCCGCTGGTGCTGATGTCGGCCGAGATCGTCGCAGGACTCATCGGCCCGGCGGGAACGACGCCGGCATCGAGCGCCGCACCCCGCGCAGCAACTGGGCCAATCCGACGCATCCGAGAGCGGTCCACACGATCGTGAACAGCGCGCCCCAACTCCAGCCCAGCGGCGGCACGCCCGCCGGGAACGCCGCCGCCCCGCCGGCGGCCAGCCCGACCACGATCAGTCGGGTGGGGCGTTCGGCGACGGTGACGCATCCGACGCCCGGCATCCCGACCGCCTGGGCGCGGGCCCGCAGGTACTCCAGCAGCATCACCAGCGCCACCGCGGCCAGCACCCATGCCGTCGGTGCGCCCAGGGCGTACAGGGTGGCGCCGAGTGCCCACACGTCGGAGGCAGGGGTGGGCTCCTCCCCGCGCGCCTGCTCGGGCGAGAAGTACGACGGCGTGCCGGTGACCAGCCCGCTGCGGGTCAGCTGCTCCTCGTCGACGGCGCGGGCGATGCCGAAGTCCGAGATCTTCGCGAGGTCTCCCTCGCCGACCAGGATGTTGCTCGGCTTGACGTCCCGGTGGACGGTGCCGCGGGCATGCGCGGCCGCGAGGCCGTCGGCGACCTGTGCGCCGATCCCGGCCGCCCGCTCGGGGGACAGGGCGCCGTCGGACCGGATGATCTGGCTGAGCGTCCGCGACGGCACGTACTCCATGACCAGCCAGACGACGTTGCCGTCCTCGATCGCGTCGAAGATCGCGACCACGTGCGGGTGGTGCAGGGCCGCCGAGTGCCGGGCCTCCCGCAGCGCCCGCGCGAAGTGCATGCTCGACTCACCGGGCAGCCCGCCGACCTGCTTCACGGCGACCTCGCGGCCCAGGCGCTCGTCGCGGCAGAGCCAGACCATGCCCATGCCGCCGCGGCCGACCTCGCGTACGACGCGGTAGCGGCCGGCGATCAGGTCTGGTGGCACGGCGCTCCTCCCCGGGGTTCGTCGTCCCTTTCCAACTACCCAGGACCGGCCGGCCGCACGCCCCTCACCGGGTCAGCCGGCGCTGATCCCGCCGGGCTGGTCGGTGTCGAGCGAGCGGCCGATGACCATCCGCTGGATCTGGTTGGTGCCCTCGAAGATCTGCATCACCTTGGCCTCGCGCATGTAGCGCTCCACCGGGAAGTCGCGGGTGTAGCCGTAGCCGCCGAAGACCTGCACGGCGTCGGTCGTGACCTTCATCGCGTTGTCGGTGGCGACCAGCTTGGCGACCGAGGCCTCGCGCCGGAACGGCAGGCCGGCGTCCTTGAGCCGCGCGGCGTGCAGCGTGATGGCCCGCGCGGCCTGGGTGTTCGCCTCCATGTCGGCCAGCACGAACGCGAGCCCCTGGTGGCCGATGATCCGCCTGCCGAAGGTCTCCCGCTCCTGGGCGTAGGCCAGCGCGGCGTCCAGGGCGCCCTGGGCAAGCCCGGTGGCCACCGCGGCGATGCCGAGCCGTCCGGAGTCGAGGCCCTCCAGCGCGATCTTCAGACCCTCGCCCTCGGCGCCCAGCAACCGATCAAGCGGGATCCGGACGTCGTCGAAGTTCATCGCCGTGGTCGTGGACCCGGTGAGGCCCATCTTCTTCTCCGGAGGGTTCGCCGAGAGGCCGGGCGCGTCGGCCGGGACCAGGAAGCAGGAGATGTCGTTGCGTCCGTCGCCCGTGCGCGCCATCACCTTGTAGAAGTCGGCGAAGCCGCCGTGCGTCGTCCACGCCTTGGTGCCCTTGATCACCCACTCGTCGCCGTCGCGACGGGCGCTGGTCCGCATGGCGGCGGGGTCGGACCCGGCGTGCGGCTCGGACAGGCAGTAGGCGCCCAGCAGCTCGCCGCCGAGCATGTCGGGCAGCCACCGCTGCTTCTGCTCCTCGGTGCCGCGGGTGACCAGCCCGAAGCAGGACAGCGCGTGCACCGACACCCCCACGCCCACCGAGGCCCAGACCGCGCCGATCTCCTCGAGCACCTGCAGGTAGACCTCGTAGGGCACCCCGCCGCCGCCGTGCTCCTCCGGGTAGGGGAGCCCCAGCAGCCCGGTCCGGCCGAGCATCAGGAACACGTCGCGGGGGAACGTCGAGTCCGCCTCGGCCGCCGCCGACCGGGGTGCCAGCTGGTCGGTCGCGATCTGCCGCACGAGCCTCAGCAGCTCAGCGGTCTCCTCGGTGGGCAGCACGCGACGGGCGGTCATGGGCCCACGTTATGCGGCAGGGCTGAGCGTGGCAGTCTGCACCTCGTGACCGGTTCCGCGATGTACCCCGCGTTCCCCGCTCCCTCCGCCAAGGCCGTCGAGCTGTACGACGCGCTGGTGGCCTTCATGCAGGACGAGGTGTTCCCGGCCGAGGCACAGCTCGAGCGCGGCCAGACGCCGGCCGGGCTCGAGGACCGCGACCCACCGCCGGTGCTCGAGGAGCTCAAGGCCAAGGCCAAGGAGCGCGGTCTCTGGAACCTCTTCCTGCCCTCGGAGTCGGGCCTCACCCAGCTCGAGTACGCCCCGATGGCCGAGCTCACCGGCTGGTCCCTCGAGCTCGCCCCCGAGGCCACCAACTGCGCGGCGCCGGACACCGGCAACATGGAGCTGCTCCACCTCGTCGGCACCGACGAGCAGAAGGAGGAGTGGCTCGAGCCGCTGCTCGACGGGCAGTTCCGCTCGGCGTTCGCGATGACCGAACCGGCGGTGGCGAGCTCCGATGCGACCAACATCGAGACCCGGATCGTGCGCGACGGCGACGAGTACGTCATCAGCGGGCGCAAGTGGTGGATCAGCGGCGCGGCCGACCCGCGCTGCCGGGTGCTGATCGTGATGGGCAAGACCGACCCGGACGCGCCCACCCACCGCCAGCAGTCGATGGTGATCGTCCCGGCCGACACCCCGGGCGTCGAGGTCGTGCGCGACTACCCGGTCTTCGGCGGCTACGACCGGCACGGCCACTGCATGATCGACTTCCACGACGTCCGGGTCCCGGTCGCGAACCTGCTCGGCGAGGAGGGCGGCGGGTTCGCCAACGCGCAGGCCCGGCTCGGGCCCGGCCGGATCCACCACGTCATGCGGGCCCTCGGCGCCGGGGAGCGGGCGCTGCAGCTGATGGTCGAGCGCGCGAAGTCGCGGACCGCCTTCGGCAAGACCCTGGCCGAGCAGTCCGCGGTGCGCGAGCGGATCGCCGAGTCCCGGGTCGAGCTCGAGCAGGCCCGGGCGCTGTGCCACCGGGCGGCGTACGCCGTCGACAGCGAGGGCAACAAGGCGGCCCGCCACCTCATCGCGGCCGCCAAGGTGTCGGTGCCGCGCATCGTCACCGGCGTCATCGACCGGGCGATCCAGGTGCACGGCGGCGCGGGCATCTCCAGCGCGACCCCGCTGGCCGCGCTCTACGGCTGGCACCGGGCGATGCGCATCTTCGACGGCCCGGACGAGGTGCACCTGGCCTCGTTGGGCCGGCACGAGCTGACCCGCGAGCCCACGTTCCGGATCGGGGACCACGGATGAGCGAGCCGGAGTCCGACGCTGTCCTGACCGAGCGGCACGACGGCGTCCTGGTCATCACGATCAACCGGCCGGAGGCCAAGAACGCCGTCAACGGCGCGGTCGCCGCTGGCATCGCGGCCGGGCTCGACGAGCTGGACGCCGACGACGACCTGCGGGTCGGCGTGCTCACGGGTGCCGGCGGCGTCTTCTCGGCGGGGATGGACCTCAAGGCGTTCCTGACCGGTGAGGTGCCGGTTATCGAGGGGCGCGGGCTGGGCGGGCTCACCGAGGCGCCCCCGCGCAAGCCGCTCATCGCGGCGGTCGAGGGCTGGGCGCTGGCCGGTGGCTTCGAGATGGTGCTGGCGTGCGACCTGGTCGTGGCCGCGGAGACCGCGCGCTTCGGCGTACCCGAGGTCAAGCGCGGCCTGGTCGCCGGTGCCGGAGCCGCGCTGCTGCTCCCGCAACGGATCCCGCGCACCATCGCGCTCGAGCTGCTCCTCACCGGCGAGCCGGTCGACGCCCCGCGGGCCGCGGACCTGGGTCTGGTCAACCGGCTCACCCCCGAGGGCGGCGCCCTCGACGGCGCCCTCGCGCTGGCCGCGACGATCGCCGCCAACGGGCCGCTGGCGGTCGCGGTGACCAAGCAGATCGCGACCTCGGCCCCTGACTGGTCGACCGCCGAGGGCTGGCAGCAGCAGTCCGAGCTGATGCTGCCGGTGTTCACCTCCGAGGACGCCCAGGAGGGCGCGACCGCGTTCGCCGAGAAGCGCGCTCCGGTGTGGAAAGGTCGATAGTCACGCCCCAGCCACGGCTTGCGAGGTCTCGAGACGGGCGCGGAGCGCCCTCCTCGACCACCGCCGCGGCGCTAGTTCGCTGCGCTCACATGCGCGCCGCTAGCCAGGTCGTCACATCGGTGAGCACCTGGTCCTGCTCGGGCTCGTTGAAGATCTCGTGGAACAGCCCCGGGTAGATCGTCAGCGTCTTGTCGGTCGAGCCGGCCAGCTCGTGGACCAGCTTGCTGCCCTCGGGGTTGGTCAGCTTGTCCTTCTCCCCGTGCACCACCAGCAGGGGGAGGCTCAGTGACGGCAGCCGGCCGGGGAAGGTCTGGAGCCGCGTGAGCAGCGCGGCACCGATGCCGGCCTTGACCTTGCCGTGGTAGTTGAGCGGGTCGTTCTCGTAGGCCTCGACGACCTTCGGGTCGCGCGAGACGCTCTTGGGGTCGAGCGCGAGGGTGCCGAGCGTCGGCACGACCTTGCCGAGGACCTTGGCGATCGCGACCAGCCACGGCGGCTGGTCCTCACCGGGCAGCACCAGCGGGCCGGACAGCATCAGGGCGGCCAGGTCGGACTGGTGGTCCAGCGCGTAGTCGAGCGCGATCAGGCCGCCCATGCTGTGGCCGAGGAGGTACGTCGGCGCGCCCTCGACCACGACGAGCCGGCGGAGCGTCTCGAGGTCGGCGGTGAAGTCGCTGACGTCGCGGGTGTCACAGCGCGGTCCGCCCGACCTGCCGTGGCCGCGGTGGTCGGGCACGGCGACCCGGAGCCCGAGCGCGGTGAAGCGGTCGGCGACGTGACCGTACCGGCCGCGGTGCTCGCCCAGCCCGTGCGCGACGAGGAGGAGCCCCTTCGGTGGGCCGTCCGGCTCGTAGACGTCGTACTCGATGGTGGTGCCACCCGTGCCGCTGAAGGTGCTGGTCGAACGGGTCATGGGACTGCTCCTCGGGTCATGCACCGGCTGTGGCCGCTGATCCTATGCATTTGGCTAGACAGCCGCGTGTCGCTCGCACCTCCCGGCCACCGGGACTTGTCATGATGCCGGGTCGGGGCACGCAAGAGCCCACGCAAGACCCCCGCCGACCGGCGGGAGACCACGAGGCCCGGCGCTCGCCGGGCCTGACCATGGAGAACACATGACTCGTCAGAAACACATCTCGACCGCGGCGCTGGTCGTCGCCCTCCTCGCACTCGTCGCCTCGCTCGGTGGGGGGTCGTACGCCGCGCAGCTCCTGACCGGCAAGGACATCAAGAACGGCTCGATCACGGGCAAGGACATCAAGAAGAACTCGCTCAAGGGCAAGCAGGTCAAGGACAAGTCCCTGACCGGTGCCGACCTCAAGGACGGCTCCGTCGCTGCGGGCGACCTGGCGCCCGGCACCCTGGTGTCCACGGCGAAGTCGGTCCGCGTCGGCGCGACCGCCGCGGCCACGGAGGACGCCGCCCGCGCGGCAGCCCCCGAGCAGGTGCTCTTCACCGACGGTCCCCTGACCGTCTACGGCAAGTGCTACACGGACACGTCGGGCCCGACGACGTACGCGACCACGTACATCAAGACCACCGCGAACCGCTCGGTCTACGCCGGTGGCAACGACACCCTCGAGGGCGGTGCCATCGCCGACTACCTCAACACCGACACGCCCGAGATCGACCGTGAGCTCGAGGACGCCAGCGCCGGGGCCAACGACGCGGACTACTGGCGGAGCATCCTCACGGCCCACGCTCCTGACGGAACCGCGATCGCCGGGACGGTCGCGGTCGGCGCGAAGAACGGCACCCTCGCCGGTGGCGACGGTCCCTACGGTGCCGGCGACGCCTGCGTCTTCGCCGGCGACTTCAGCACCAACTAGCGCAACCCTGCTGCGGCCGGCGGAGGGCGGGCCACACCCCCGCCGGCCGCAGCGAGCACGACGAGACCCTCGGGTCGTGCGCTCGGATTCACGAAACGCCAGCGCCGCACCGCGCGTGACCGTAGTGTCCCGAGGCGGGGGTGACGCCACATGGGGCCCAGGATCCTGACGCCCGAGCAGCGCCGCATCGCGCTCACGATGGCCGCGCTGGGGAGCATCCTGCCCGTCGTCATCGTCACCGTCGACGACTTCGGCAGCCACAGCCCTACCTTCCTGGTCGGGGCAGCGCTGGCCGCCGCGGCCCCCGTCGGCTCGATCCTCGCCTCGCCGCACCGGCGTTGGCTCCGCTGGCCCTTCGCGTTCAGCGGGCTGCCCGGCCTGACCCTGCTGCAGGCCGAGACCGGTGGCGTCGGCTCGCCCTACGCGATCCTCCTGGTGATGGGCATGATCTGGTTCGGGCTGATGGCCTCCGACGGGGAGCTCCGGGCCGGCATCGCCGTGACCATCGCCTGCTGCTTCGTGCCGATGCTGGTGATCGGTCCGCCGGCCTATCCCGTGGACGTCGGTCTCGCGACCACGCTCGCCCTGGTGAACTGCTCGGTCCTGCTGGGCCTCGCCGCGACGACCCGCCAGATCGTGCGGCTCACGGACCGGCTGCGGCACGACGCCAACCACGACCGGCTCACCGGTCTGCTGAACCGGCGTGGCTGGGACGACGCGGTGGACACGCACTTCGGCCGCAAGCCACCGGCCGCCCGGGTCCGGGTCGTGGCCCTGATCGACCTGGACCAGCTCAAGAAGGTCAACGACACCCTCGGCCACGACCGCGGCGACGCGCTGCTCTGCTCGGCGGCCGACGGACTGCGCACCACGTTCGCGAGCACCGGAGTCGTCTCGCGCCTGGGCGGCGACGAGTTCGCCGTCCTGGTCCTGGACCGCTCGGAGGCCGAGGTCGTCAGCATGCTCGCCGACCTGCGGACCGAGACCGGGAAGGACGGGGCGTTCTCGGCCGGTGTGGTGACGGTGCGAGCCGGCGACGCACCGGGCGGCGTCATGCGCCGCGCGGACCTCGCGCTCTACGAGGCGAAGACCACCGGACGCAACCGGACCTGCGTCGCCGGCGAGCCGCTGTCGCAGGCCCTGGCCCACGCGACTCGCTCCTCCGAGGCCTCGCCCACCGACCGGCCCTCGACGCCCTCGTCGGTCTGACCCAGGAGACCGGCTCAGACGCTACGGCGTGTTGCGCGCCGCGAAGTGGCGCCGGCGCCGGGCGAGCGCCGCGCTCCGCTCGGCCTCGCTGACCCGCTGCGCGGGGTCGAACCAGTCGTCGACCTCGCTCGTCGAGATGACGGTGACCGTGGGCCCAGGTGGGGCTTCGGCGCGGGTGACCCTCCAGGTGGCGATCCCGCTGCGGTAGCCGCGCGCGTCGAGCCAGTTGTGGACGCCGTGGTCCTGCGTGGACAGCAGCACCCGCACCCGGCCGTCCACGACCTGTGACTGGGCGAGGTTGAGGCTGGTCTGCCGGTCGGCGACGTCGATCATCTCGCTCCACCTGTTGGTGAGGCAGAGCCCGAGGTAGGGGGACCGGTCCGGTACGTCGTACTCGATGACCAGGGCCTCGTCGGTACCGAGCTCCCACGGGATCGGGCTGAACCAGGTGCCCGCCATCGCGGAGGGCGGCTGCATCGGCGGGATCGCGGCGTTCCTGGGCAGGGCGCCGAACACACCGGCGGGGATGTCGCGCACCCACATCGTGAAGAGGCTGCGCGAGTCCTCGAGGTGGGCCCGGAACGCCGCCAGGGCCTCGTCCAGCGTCGCGGGGGACGCCGGCGCCGGGTCGGTGAGGCACTCCAGGCGGATCGTGCCGCGCCGCTGGCTCTCCCAGTCCCCGAAGGTCTGGTAGCTCGCGAAGCTGGTGGCGCCGCGCGGCAGCTCGAACCAGTTGCCCTCGTGGCGCTCGCGGGTGAAGAAGAGCTCGAACTCGCCGTCCGGGCCGATGTCGAGGTCGTCGGCCAGCACCTTGACCGCCGAGCTCTGGTCGGCCATGCCCGTGTACATGCCGAACGTGGTCGCCGAGGCGGAGCCGAGTACTCCGGACACCCGGTAGTCGTGGGCGTCGTCGACCTTGGCCGAGAGGTAGAGGGTGTCGGGGTTGGAGTGGCCCCAGTTCCACGGCGAGTACTGCGTGTTGACCAGCTCGGGTCGGGCCGGGTCGCCGTGGAGCTGGAGCGCGCTGAAGGCGAGGTGGCCGACCAGCCGGCGCAGCAGGGCGGCTGCGGACCCCTCGTCGAGGTCCCCGGTGCCGAGCGCGACCGTCATCAGCTCGTCGTTGAGCCTCGCGTAGTCGGACCAGGCCGCGCGCAGGGCGGTCGTGGCGTCGTCGTCGGGCCGGCTCACGTCGGGATGCCTCCTGCGGGCGTGGGGATGCCGTAGTAGTCGCGGTAGTACTGCAGCCGCGGCCAGATGGCCGCGAGGTCGAGGCCGTAGTCGGCGGCGTCGTACACATGCGGCTTGCGGGCCGCGCGCTGCGCGGCGAACGCGACCATCCGCCGCCGGGTCTCGTCGCTGAGCTCGATCCCGAACTTCTCGTAGATCTCCGCCACGCAGGTGACGGGCTCGCGGACCAGGCGCTCCATCGGGAAGTCGATGAACTGGTCACCGCGGTCGGCGTACTGCTTCCGCAGCTCGACGTTGCGGGCCAGCATCATCTCGACCCCCCAGCTCGTGTTCCGGCCGTGCTCGTGCCAGTCGATGTCGTCCTGGGCCATCGCGATGACAGTCGAGGTCAGGCTGCAGCTCGAGGCGATGACCTCGGTCGGCTCGCGGAAGGTCGTGACGAACCGGGCGTCGGGGAAGACGGTGAGGATCGTGTCGATCTGCTCCATGTGCGGCGGGGTCTTGAGCAGCCAGCTCTCCCGGGGGCGGAGGCCGCCACTCTGCAGGTACTGCAGCATCAGCTTCTGCTGCTCGTAGACCCAGGTGCGGTCCTGGCCGAGCAGCCAGCGGCCGTAGCCCTGGCAGTTGAACATGACGTTGAAGGTGGCGCTGGCGAAGTCGTAGGCGTGGAGCAGGGCGCACTCCTGGGCCTCCCAGGCGCCCATCGGGTGCGCGGCGTCCAGCCCGGGGGCGAGCCGAAGGCTGCGGTCCACGCCCTTCTGGCTCCTGGCGATCCGCGGGTCGGTGCGCATGGTCGCCGGGTCGAGGGGCGGGTGGATCTCGTCGCACTCCCAGGTGAACGGGTAGCGGAACCGCTCGTCCTGGCTGAGCAGGTGGTGGGTGATCGTGGTCCCGGTGCGGGGGGCGCCGATGATGAACAGCGGCCGCTGGATCGGCTCCTCGCGGATCTCGGGGTGCTCCTCGAGGTGCCGGGTCATCAGCAGCCGCTGGTGGAGCAGGTGCGTGAGGTGCGCACGGGCCATGACCCGGCCGAAGCCGTTGAGCCGGTCCTCGGTCTCGATCGAGTCGACGAGCTGGTCGAGGCCCTCCTCGAAACGAGGGTCCCCGAAGTCGGTGAGTCCGCCGGCCCGTCGGCTGGCCGCCGCCATCAGGTCGTCCTTGCGGAGCCGGCCGGGTCGCCAGCCGGTCCGCCGGGCCAGCCGGTACGCGGTGTTCAACGCCCGGATCGGCAGCGGCTTCCGGGGGACGTCGACGACCACGAGCAGTTACATTAGGATCCGTTACGTAATGGAGTCAACGAGCGCGTCCACCAGCGCCCCGCGGAGGACCTCGCCGGGACGCCCCCGAGACGAGCGCATCGACGCGGCGATGCTGCGGGCCACCCTGGAGCTGCTCGGGGAGGTCGGGTACGCCGAGCTGACGATGTCCGCGGTGGCGGAACGGGCCGGCTCGACGACGCCGGCGCTCTACCGCCGGTTCCCGTCGAAGCCCGAGCTGGTCTACCGTGCCGCCTTCGCCACCCCGTCCGAGGACCAGCTGCCGTGGGCGGAGGAGACGCTGTGGCGGACCAGCCCGGTGGCCGCGGTCAGGTCGCTGGTCGAGTCGAGCATCGCGTTCTTCGGGCGGCCCGCCATCCGCGCCGCCGTCGCGGGGCTGCTGGCCGAGATGCCCGGCCGGCCCGGGCTGTCCCGCAACCTCCTCGGCCAGCTGCAGGAGCCGTCGTACGACCGGCTGCAGCGGTGTCTCGACCGAGCCGCGGCTGCCGGAACGGTACGACCGGGCACGGTCGCGACCGACGTGCTCGACCTGGTCAGCGGCACCGTGTTCATGGCGCTGTCGAACGAGCGAGACCTGGACCGGGCGTGGGTCGACCGGGCCGTGGCGATGGTGGCCGGCGGCGTCACGGTCACCGCGGACCCGGCCGGCGGGGCTCGCTGATGGAGGTCGTCGCCTCCCTGCCGTCGAGGCTCCCCCTTGCCGAGGTGGGACCGGCGGCCAGACGGATCGAGGAGCTCGGCTTCGACGCGGTGCACGTGCCGGAGACGATCCACGACCCATTCACGGTCTCCGCGCTGGTCGCGACCAGCACCACTCGGCTGGTCGTGCGCACCAGCATGGTGGTGGCCTTCCCCCGCAGCCCGATGCTCACCGCCTACGCGGCCTGGGACCTCGCCCAGCTCTCCGGCGGGCGCTTCCAGCTCGGGATCGCGTCGCAGGTGCGGGGCAACGTCGTCGGCCGCTTCTCGACGCCCTGGACGGATCCGGTCGCCCAGCTCGGTGACTACATCGGGGCGCTCCGGGCGATCTTCGCCTGCTTCCAGGACGGAGGTCCGCTGGACCACGTCGGCAGCCACTACCGCTTCACCCGGCTGCAGCCCTACTTCAACCCCGGCCCGATGGAGCATCCCGCGCCGGCGATCTGGACGGGCGGGGTCAACCGGGGGATGACGCTGCTGGCCGGGCGGCTGGCCGACGGGTTCGTCTCCCATCCCACCAGCTCGCATCCGAGGATGCTGAGGACGGCGACCCTGCCCGTGCTGGACGAGGGGGCGGTCGCCGGTGGCCGGAACGGGCGCCCGAAGGTCGTCGCGGGGCCGCAGCCGCTGATGGCGGCCACCGAGGGCGAGCTGGCGGCGGTGCGGGACCGGCGACGCTCGGAGCTGGCGTTCCTCTACAGCACCCCTGCCTACCGGCGTCAGCTCGAGGTGTTCGGCCTCGAGGACCTGGGGGCCACGCTCAGCTCGATGGCGGCCCGGGAGGACTGGGCCGACCTCCCGAGCCACCTCACCGACGCGGTCATCGACACCCTGCTGCCGCAGGGCACGTACGACGAGATCCCTGCCGTCCTGGCGAGCTGGTACGCCGGTGTGTGCGACGGGCTGGTGCTCGCGGTCCCCGAGCCCGGTGCCGCGGACCAGGCCTTCGCCGGCATGGTCGCGCGGTGCCGGGAGATCCCGCCGTCGCGCCCGGACTGAGTCCGCGGGACGGCGCCTCGACCGCTCGGGTCAGGCGTGACCGGTGGTGGACGGCCGACCGTCCGGCGTCCACTCCGGCCCGCGGAGCAGGTGGTTGAACCGGGTCCGCCAGGAGTCGGCACGGCGCAGGTCGCGCCAGAGGTCACGGAACTCGTGGAACGCCACCGTGACCGGGTGGTAGGTCTCGATGTTGCGGGTCAGCCCGTAGGTGACCCGTTCCCCCTCGGGCTCGAAGCTGCCGAACAGCCGGTCCCAGATGATGAGGATCCCGCCGTAGTTGCGGTCGAGGTAGACGTCGTTCGACCCGTGGTGGACCCGGTGGTGCGACGGCGTGTTCATCACCAGCTCCACCGGGCGCCACAGGGTGCCGATCCGCTCGGTGTGCAGGAAGAACTGGTAGATCAGGCTGACCGACTGCTGGAACAGGATCATCCAGGGCGGGAAGAAGAACGCCATCGGCAGCCAGAACGGGTAGATGCTCATCGGCGTCCACGGCTGGCGCAGCGCCGTGCTGAGGTTGAAGAACTGGCTCGAGTGGTGCACGACGTGGCTGGCCCACAGGACCCGCACCTCGTGGTGGGCGCGGTGGAACAGGTAGTAGAGGAGGTCGTCGGCGAAGAACAGCGCGACCCACACCCACCAGGTGTCCGCGGAGAGCTGGAACGGCGAGACGGTGTACGCCGCCGCGAAGACGGCCAGGGCGACCAGCTTCATGGCGCCGTCGGTGAAGACGTTGCCCAGCCCCATCGACAGGCTCGTCAGGCTGTCCCGCATCTCGTAGCCGCGCTCGTCGTCGTCCGGCAGGTAGCGGAACGAGGCCGCCTCCAGCGCGAGGCACACGAAGAACAGCGGGATGGCGTAGATGACGAGGTCGACCACTCGCCGATGATAGGACGCCCGGACCTCGGGTCCGGGCAGCGTGGACCTGGTGGTGCGAGCCGCGGGGGCGTCTCACAGGGGGACCGAGGTCGGTAGGCCCCGTGGGACTCGAACCCACAACCAAGAGATTAAAAGTCTCCTGCT
>NZ_JAEMSS010000287.1 GCF_016462705.1 Nocardioides sp.
GAACCAGGTTAGGGCTCCCGCACAACTCCGCGCGCATCGGCGACCAGCCGGCAGCCGGCCAGCCGGAACGCCTCGACCGCCTCGTCGAGGAGGTCGCCGTGCATCCGGGCCACGCCGCCCACGCCCTCGACGAGCGCGTAGAGCGGCAGCCGGCCGAGGAAGACCGCGTCCGCGCCGAGCGCCAGGGCGGCCAGGACGTCGAGCCCGCTGCGGATCCCGCCGTCGACGTAGACCTGCGCCGCACCCTCGACCGCGGTGACGACCGCCGGGAGGCACGACGCGGTGCTCGCGGCCCGGTCGAGCTGACGGCCGCCGTGGTTGGACACCCATACCGCGGCCGCGCCCGCCTGGACGCAGCGCCGGGCGTCGTCCGGGCGCAGCACGCCTTTGGCGACGACCGGCAGGCCGGTCTGCTCGGCGAGCCAGACGATGTCGTGGGGCCCGAGGTCGAGCGCCTTCTCGGCCCCGGGGGCGTCCTCGTAGCCCGGGTCGAAGTTGACCCGGAGCAGCTCCGGGTCGACGACGTCCCAGACGACCTGGTCGCCGGCGGCGTACTTCGTCGCCACGACCGGGGTGTCGACCGTGAGGACGACCGCCTCCGCCCCCGCGTCGACCGCCCGCGCGAGCATCGGCTCGGCGAGCGCCCGGTCCGCCGGGAGGTAGGCCTGCAGCCACCAGCGCACCCCGGTGGAGGCGATGTCGGCGAAGGTCGTCCCGGCGTTGCTGGACACGACCAGGACGCTGCCGGCGGCTGCCGTCGCCTGGGCCATGGCCAGCTCCCCGTCGGGATGGACCGCCCGCTGCTGGGTCGTGGGCGCGATGCCCCACGGCACCCGGGCCGGCGAACCGAGCATGGGCACCGAGAGGTCGACGTCGGTCACGTCCCGCAGCACGTGCGGCAGGAACCGTCGCTCGGACCAGCCCCACGTCGACTCGAGGGTGCTGACCGAGTCCCGCGCCCCCTGGGCGAGGTACTCGAAGACGGGCGCGGGCAGCGCCGTCCGCGCCGCGCCCTCCAGGTCGGACAGCCAGGTCACGGGAACCTGCTCACGGGGCGGCAACGCCCGCGAAGCTCTTCTTGCCCCGCCGCAGGACCAGGACCTCGCCGCCCAGGAAGTCGCTCTCGTCGGGCACGTAGTCGGGGTCGTCCACCCGCGCGTTGTTGAGGTAGGCGCCGCCCTCCGCGACCGCCCGGCGCGCCTCGCCGCGGCTCTGCACCAGGCCGGCCTCGACGAAGAGGTCGGTGACGCTGCGGCCCGCGGCTCCGGTCACCAGTGGGCGCGCCGTCGCCAGCGCCTCGCGCAGCACCTGGACGTCGGCGTCGGCCAGCGAGCCGCCGCTGAACAGCGCCGCGGACGCCGCCTCGATGCGTGCGGTCGCCTCCGCACCGTGCACCAGTGTCGTGACCTGCTCGGCCAGGGTCCGCTGACCCCGGCGCAGGAACGGCTTCTCGGCGTGCTCGGCCTCGAGGGCCTCGATCTCCTCGCGGGTGAGGAAGGTGAAGATCCGGAGCAGCTCCCCGACCTTCTCGTCCTCGACGTTGAGCCAGAACTGGTAGAAGGCGTAGGGGGACATCATCTCGGGGTCGAGCCAGAGCGCCCCACCCTCGGTCTTGCCGTACTTCGTGCCGTCGGCCTTGGTCACCAGCGGGGTGGCGAACGCGTGGGCGTGCCCGCCGTCGGCCCTCCGGATCAGCTCGACACCGCCGGTGAGGTTGCCCCACTGGTCGGAACCACCGAACTGGAGCGTGACCCCGTGGTCCCGGAAGAGCGTGAGGAAGTCCATCGACTGGAGGAGCACGTAGCTGAACTCGGTGTAGCTGATGCCGCTCTCGAGACGGGTGCGGACGACGTCGCGGGCGAGCATCCGGTTGACCGGGAAGTGCTTGCCGATGTCCCTGAGGAAGTCGATGGTCGAGAGGTTCTCGGTCCAGTCGTAGTTGTTGACGATCGTGGCGGCGTTGGCCCCCTCGAACGACACGAACGGCTCGACCTGGCGGCGTACCCGCTCGGTCCAGTCCTTGACGGTGCCGGTGTCGTTGAGGCTGCGCTCGCTGGAGTCCTTGGGGTCACCGATCATCCCGGTGGCCCCGCCGACCAGGACGTAGGGCGTGTGGCCGGCGCGCTGGAGCCGGATGGCCGTCACCAGCTGGACCAGGTTGCCCATGTGAAGGCTGGGTGCCGTCGGGTCGAACCCCACGTAGAAGCGCACGCTCCCCGCGGTCAGGGCCTCGCGCAGGGCGTCGAGGTCCGTCGAGTGCGCGACCATGCCCCGCCAGACGAGGTCGTCGAGCAGGTGCGGGTCGATCGGTACGTCGGTCGGCACAGCATCGGACACGGACCAAGCCTGCCCCATGGCGTGACACTCCTCCCACCCGGTTACCTCCACCTTGCGCCTAGGCTCGACCGTTGGCGTCGACAGCGAGGGGCGGCTTGGGTGATCGCGGGTAGGTACACGCTCGACCGGGAGATCGGCCGGGGCGGGATGGGGGCCGTGTGGAGCGGCACCGACCTCACGCTCGGCCGGACCGTCGCGCTCAAGCGGATCGGCACCGCCCCGGGAGGGGGTACGCCGGACGTCAAGCGTGCCGAGCGGGAGGCCAGGCTCGCCGCACGGCTCAACCACCCCCACGTCGTCGCCGTGTTCGACCTCGTCGACGAGCCCGAGTCCGGCGACCAGTGGATGGTCATGGAGCACGTGGAGGGCACCAACCTCAGCGAGATCGTCCGGGCCAACGGCGCGCTGCCGCCGGACCAGGTCGCGCCGATCCTGACCCAGGTCGCCGACGCCCTGGCCGCCGCGCACACCGCCGGGATCGTCCACCGCGACGTCAAGCCGTCCAACATCCTGGTCGGCCCCGACGGCAACGTGAAGCTCACGGACTTCGGCATCGCCCGCACCGAGGCCGACGCGGCGCTGACGCAGACGGGGCTGGTCACCGGCTCCCCCGCCTACCTGGCGCCCGAGGTGGCCAGCGGGCAGATCGCCACGGAGGCGAGCGACGTGTGGTCGCTGGGCGCCACGCTGTGCCACGCGCTGGTCGGGAAGCCGCCCTACGAGGTCGGCGACAACGTGATGGGGGCGCTCTACCGGATCGTCAACGACGACCCACCGCGGCCCGCCAACGCCGGCTGGCTCGCCCCCGTGCTGGTGCGCTCGATGGTCAAGGACCCCGCGGAGAGGTGGACCGCGGCGCAGGTGCGCGACTTCCTGGCCGCCGGCCCCCCGGCGACGGACCTGCCCGGCCCCACGGACTCCGCGGTGACCCGGACGACCACCCTGGAGA
>NZ_JAEMSS010000128.1 GCF_016462705.1 Nocardioides sp.
CACCCACCCGGTCGGCCTGCCCGACAGCCCCGGCGAGGTGCTGGCGAGCATGGGCAACTACGTCTTCGACGCGGACGCGCTGGTCGAGGCGGTCACCCGCGACTCCGAGACGCAGGGCTCGAAGCACGACATGGGCGGCGACATCGTGCCGTCGTTCGTACGCCGCGCGCAGGCCGGCGTCTACGACTACAAGGACAACCACGTCCCCGGGTCGACCGACCGGGACCGGGACTACTGGCGCGACGTCGGGACGCTGGCGTCGTACCACGCCGCGCACATGGACGTCGTCTCACCGCTGCCGGAGTTCAACCTCTACAACTTCGAGTGGCCGATCTACACCTCCTACGGCCCCCAGCCGCCGGCCAAGCTGGTCCGGGGTGCCGACGGCACCACCGCCCGCGTCGACGCGGCGGTCCTGTCGCCCGGCGTGGTCGTCACGGGCGGCTCGGTCGACCACTCGGTGCTCTCGCCCTCGGTCCGGGTCGAGTCGGGCGCGACGGTGGAGGGGTCGGTGCTGCTCAACGGCGTCAAGGTCGGCGAGGGGGCGCACGTCCGCAACGCGATCCTGGACAAGAACGTCGTGGTCCCGCCCGGCGCCACGGTCGGCGTGGACCACGCGGCCGACCAGGCCCGCGGGTTCGTCGTCCAGGACGGGCTGACCGTGCTCGGCAAGGACCAGCCGTTCCCGGTCTGATCTACAGCACTCCGGCGGCCCGCGCGGCCTCGGCGTACGCCGTCGCCAGCGATTCCACGGTCTCGTGGGCGTTGAGGCCGCTCGGGTTGGGCACCACCCACAGCTCGGCGCCGGCCAGCGGCTCGGGCTGGCGGCCGGTCACCGCCCGCCGGTACCCGAACGCCGTCCGGTAGGCCGTGACGCCCAGGACGGCGACGACCTTCGGCCGGGTCCGGGCGATGGTCTCCACGAGCCGCCGGCCACCCTGGCGGAGCTCCTCGTCCGACAGCTCGTCGGCCCGGGCCGTGGCGCGCCGGACGACGTTGGTGATCCCGATGCCGCGCGAGCGGAAGTACTCCCGCTCCGCGTCGGTCATGCCCTCGCCCGCGTCGATCGGCCGGTCGATGATCCCGGCCTGCAGGAGAGCGGGGTAGAAGCGGTTGCCGCGGCGCGCGAAGTGGGTCTGCACGGCCGCGGTCCACAGGCCCGGGTTGATCCCGACGAACAGGAGCCGGAGCGGCTGGTCCGGGGCGGGCAGCAGGTCCGGCACCTCGGCGTCGTAGAACGCCTCGAGCTCGGCGCGGGTGAAGCGAGGCACCCGGCCAGCCAACCACGCGGGCTCACCAAGGCAGCCGGAACCCGGCCGGTTGGGCTACCGTCCCAGGATCATGCTCACGACACCGCGCAGGGCTCTCGGAGTGTTCGCCCTCCTCGGGTCGCTCGTCCTGGCCGGGTGCGGCGACGAGACGCCCGGCGAGGCCGACGACGAGCCCCGCGGGCCGATCGACTTCGAGCTCGTCGAGATGGTCACCGAGACCGCCGTCGGCGGGATGATCTCGCCGGGCGCGGTCCCCCTGGCGGACGTGAGCGCGGTCCAGCAGTTCAGCGGCCAGTTCGAGAAGGACCGGATGCAGACCCGGCTCGTCCAGCTGGTCGACGAGCTCGTCGTGCCGGACGACCAGGCGGCGTACGCCGCGGTCGTCGCGATCGGCTGCGATGCGCCCACCGAGGTGACGGTGACCAGCACCGACACCGGCATCCTCATCGAGGCGGTCAAGCCGACCACCAAGCCGGTCCAGTGCCTGGCGCCGATGACCAGCGTCGCGGTCGTCCTGGTGGACGAGTCCGTCGTCGGCTGACGCTAGGGCGCGGGCGGCGGCACGGGGGTCACCGGCGGCGGCGTGGCCGTCGGGTCGTAGAGGACCTCGAGGCCGTTGGGCACCCACCGCTGGCGGCCGTCCGAGGGCGAGTTGAGGACCTTGACCTTGCCGTCGGGCTGTTGCGCGACCATCGTCGACGAGCCGCCGCCGTCGAGGTTGAGCGCCTCGTCCGCGCCGAGGTACTCCATGAGGGTGGCGGTCTCCACCATCGTGTAGCCCCGACTGTGGGACTGCCTGCCGTCGATCACCAGCAGGAAGATGACGCCGGTGTCGTAGTCGATGCCGACCGCGGTCCTCGGGTGCATCTCGCGGTCGTCCCGGGCCTTGCGCTCGCCGTCCCGGATGAGGAACACGTTGCCGGTGATGGCCATCTGGGGCCGCGGGTCGACGCGTGCCTTGATGGTGAGGCGGGTGCCCTTCTTGAGCCGCCGCAGCTGCTTGGCGCCCTCGCCCCGGCCGATCAGGATCTTGCCGCGCACCGGGAGCGACTTGGGGAACTTCGTGTAGCGCTCGGTCACGACGCCGTTCTTGACGACGAGCATCCGGACGTCCTTCTTCTGCCCGTCGGTGACCTGGTAGCGCTTCAGCTCGCCCCACTTGTCGGTGTAGAGCCCGATCCCGCCCTGGCGCACCGACGGGGCGTTGACCGTCGGGATCTCGATCTCCGGGTACTGCTTGATCCGGCCGGTCGCGTAGAGGAAGTCGATGTCGGGCTGCCCGTCCCGCTTGATGAAGAACGCGCAGTTCCAGCCGCTCGCGACGCCGTGCAGCAGCTTGCGCTGCCGGTCGCGTCCGACGCCCAGGGGAGCCCCGGTGTCGCCGATGTCGAAGAAGTCACCGTTGACCCCGGCGATCGCCTGGTCGGCGAGCACGGTGTCGAGCAGCGGCGCGGTGGAGGCGATCTTGGGGCGCCCGGCGTAGTCGAGGCTGATCCCGGGAGTGTTGTACTCGATGCGGAGCAGGTGCCCGCGCACCGGTCCCCGTGCGTCGCTGAGGTCGAACCGCTCGAACGACACGCCGGGGGCGACCTGCCAGCCGGCCAGCGTGGTCCACGTCCAGGACTCCGGACCGCGCTGGGTGACCGGGACCCACGGGGCGATCTCGCCGGGCACGCCGTCCGAGGTCTGGGGCGCGCGCTGCCGGTCGGGAGCGGCCGGGTGCACGCGGGGCTGCTGTGGGTCGCCCGCCGCCGGTGCCGGCAACAGGGTCGACCCGACGAGGGCGGCGGAGATCGCCGCGATGCCCAGCGTCGTACGAACTCTCCGAGAACTCAGCGTCACCACACGAGGGTAGGTCGTGGGGGGCTAGACCACCGGGAGATGCAGGATCGTGTTGTCCAAGGTCAGGAGCCCGGGCGTGCGGCTGCCCATGGTCAGGAACGTCTCGCTCGTGGGGCTGGCGATGAGGAAGAGGGACTGCCCGGCCGGCACCTCCACGGCGACCGACGGGAGCTTCACCCGACGCTTGGCGCCGGTGACCGGCGTGGCCTCCCGGAGCGGGAGGACGTTGTTCTGGACGAGCGTCGCGTCCAGCGGCGAGGTGCCGACCGCGAGGCCCAGGAAGGCCCGCGCCTCGGGTCCGACGGAGGTCACGTCCGCGGTGAGGTACGACGACCCGGCGACCGTGATCGGACCCCGGGCGACCTCGGTGGCCACGGCCGGTCCGGCGGGCCCGGTCTGGGCGACGACGGTGCCGAGGTCGACCGCCGTGTCCGGCTGGATCCTGCGCACGCTCACGCAGCCGCTGTCCCGGGTGGCCAGGTGCAGGCGGCCGTAGCCCTTGAGCTTGGTCTTGCGGCCCTTGAGCTGCTCGTCGAAGAACCGCAGGGTCAGCGCCTCGAAGTCGCCGCCGGCCAGCTTCTGGCTGCACGGGTCGGAGGTGACGTTGATGCCCTGGGGGTAGACCGACGGCAGCACGTGGCCGCCGTTGTAGCCCACGAAGATGCTGCGCTTGCGGGCCTTCCGGCCCAGCGCGAACCGCCAGTTGCGGAGCCCCTGCTCGGCCGGGAACAGGGTGTCGGTCATGCCCTGGCCGAGGAGCACCGGCACGGTGATCCGGCGGCCCTGGCGCACGTGGTGGCGGGGGCCGTTCTTCCGGAAGAACTCGGTCAGGTCCTCGGTGCCCGGCACCGACCCGTCCGGCCAGGTGCCGGTGGCCGCGCCCTCGACGAGCGCCTTGTAGATCTTCGGCGGGAGCGCGTCGGTCGGCAGGGCGGCCGCGCTCAGCGCCAGCGCCCACTCGGTGCGGACGACGCCCTCGGGGGCGAGGCTCTGCGACAGGTCGTGCCAGGTGATCTCGGGAGCCAGCGCGTCGAAGACCTGGCGGCCCTGGACCCGGATCTCCTCGAACGCGCCGAGGAACTGGTAGCCCCCGCCGTAGCTCCCCCCGATCGCCCCGAGCCGAGGGTCGCCCGGGCGGTCCTTCTCGACCCACGGCAGCCTGCTGACCAGCCGGACCAGCGCGCGCACGTCGTGGCCCTCGTAGTCGGGGTTCATGACCTGCGCCTTGCCGCCGCTCTCGCCGAAGCCGCGCTGGTCGAAGGAGAGCACGCCGTAGCCGGCGTCGGTGAACCGCTTGACGTCGGCGGGGTCCGTGGTGCGCGAGCCGCCCCAGCCGTGGCTGTGCAGGATCATCGGCACCTGGTGCTTGCGGGTCGCCCGGGCCGGCTTGAACAGCGAGTAGCAGATCTCCACGGGGGCGGCCGAGTCCGGGCCCGGCACGCTGGTGAGGCAGGCGTTGGTCACGGTGACCGCCGGCGCGGCCGCGGTGCTCGCCGGGATGCTCGCTGCGGTGCCGGGCAGCACGGCGAGCGTGCCCGCGAGGGCGGTGGCCAGGCCGGCAGAGGCGAGGGCGAAGCGCGACGTCATGAGGTCCCCGGGGTCGGTGGCGAAGGCGTGTGGCGAAGGAGTGTTACTGACGGGTTAACTGCCCAGCCGCGACCAGGTCACGGCCCCGGTCCTCCACGTGCTGCCGCGCGGTCAGCCGCAGGGGATGTCGTGGAGCTCCTGGAACCCGGCCCGGTCGCCGTCGCCGAACCCGCGCTGCCCGACGTACGACGCGTGCATGAGCTGGTTGGCGTCGTCGAAGTGGTCGAGCCCGAGCACGTGCCCCAGCTCGTGCGCCAGGATCAGCTTGGCGGCGACGTAGCGCCCGGTGCCGCGCATCCGCTGGTACTCCTCCTCGTCGAGGACCACGACGCCCGTGACGTAGCGGGTCTCGCCGTTGCTGGTCACCGCGCTGGCGCCCCCGATGCCGACGGTGTCGCCGTCGAGCTTGGGCACCTCGGTGGGCGTGGCCCAGTCGATGAGGACCGGCAGCCCACCTCGGGCGTCGTCCTGGCGGCGGTCGGCCCAGCTGTCCTTGCTGGTGCCCTCGTAGTCGAACTGGAACCCGCTGGCGTCCTCGACCTCGGAGATCGCGTCCTCGACCAGGTCCTCCCAGTTCTCGGGTGCCCCGTCGGGGTTGACGACGTAGTGGATCGGCTTGCAGGCGTCCCAGGAGACCGGCAGGCCGTTGGGCTCCTCCGCGATGAAGGCGTACGACTCCTCACCGCCCATCAGCCCGTCGACGAACTGCCGCAGCCGCTCGCCGGTCGTCGTCGGGCTCTTGAAGAAGACGAAGACCAGCAGGCAGAACACGACCAGCAGGCCGGGCATGACCGGGCCGGTCGTCCGGCGCTTGTGCCGCTCGACCCGGGGCATGCCCCGGTGCCGGGCCCGGGACGGGGGCTGGCTGGCCGGCGAGGCCCCGAGCCCGTAACGCCGGTCGAGCTCGTCGAGCTCCTCCAGCCGGCGCAGCATCTCGCGCTCCCAGCGCTGCCGCTCCCTGCGCGCGCGCCGGGACTCGTCCATGCCTAGATCCTCGCCAACCCGTCCAAGCGGGGCTCAGCCGCACGGGATGTCGTGCAGGGCCTTCAGGCCGGCGATGTCGCCCTTCCCGAGACCCGTCTGCTCGTCGAAGTAGGTGTTCATGAGCTGGCGGTCGTCGTTGACGTGGTCGAGCCCCAGCACGTGCCCGATCTCGTGCATGAGGATGAGCTGCTGGTCCCGGGTCGACATGGCGTCGTACGTGCGGCTGTGCGACTCGGCGTCCAGGGCGATCACGCCCGTGACCAGCCGGGGGAGCCCCCTGACCTCGAGGACCGCGCCGCCGCCGAGCCCCACCGTGTCGCCCTGGAGACCGTGCAACCGCCCCTGGCTCGACCAGATGACGAGGACCGGCTCGCCGCGGGTGCCGCGGGGGTCGAAGGTGCCGGCGAGCGTCCGGTTGGCGGTCTCGCCGGCGTCGAGGAAGACGAAGCCGCTGTTCGCGGCCATCTCGTCGAACGCGCCGTCGACCAGCTCGCGCCAGTTGCCAGGAGCACCCTCGGGGTTGACCTGGTAGCGGATCGCCGTGCAGTGGTCCCAGCTGACCGGGTCGCCGTCGCTGGTCGTGTGCATGTAGGCGTAGCTGCCGCGGCCGCCGTCGAGCACGGCGCAGAACGTGAGCCCGCAGACCAGCAGGACCAGACCCAGCACGACCCGGACGACGATCCTGCGGACCTTGCTGCGCGGCCGGGCCACCAGGGGCGGGGGTGGCAGCAGGGACGTCGAGGTCTCCCCGGCCATCTCCCCCATGCGACGAGTATCGGTTCCCGATCCGTGCGTGTCCGGTCATCCACAGATCTCGGCCGAGGCGTTCTCAGCCGCGCCGGGAGTCGGTACTTTCGGATCGTCGGCTTTCTCGGGGAAGGACGTGCTCGTGGCCCGACTACGCGCACTCGTGGTGGCTCTGGTCCTCACCACGCTGGTCGCCTGCGAGGACGAGCCGAGCCCCGACATCGCCGACCCGACGCCGTCCTCCTCGGCGCCCAGCCCCAGCGAGAGCGCGTCGAGCCCTACCTCCTCGCCGACGGTCGAGGAGTTGTCGCCGGAGGAGACGGTGCGGGCGTGGGTGGATGCGAGGAACCAGGCGCTGCAGGACGGGGACACCGGGCAGGTTCGCGCGCTCACAGATCCAACGTGTGAGGGCTGCATTGGGCTCATCGAGAGCATCGAGGAGGTGTACGAGGCCGGCGGCGAGTACCGGACCAAGGGCTGGCGAATCAAGTCAATGAAGAGCAAAGGTGCTGCGTCACGGCCAACCGTCGACGCAGCGATGGTCATTGCCGGTGGGTCAACGATCAATGCCGCCGGTGAGGCCCCAGTGGCGTATCCACCCGACCGCCGCATCGTCGTCTTCAAGCTGCATGCTGCCAACGGCGCACTGGTCATCGACTTCGTGGGGTTCCTGTCGTGAGGGCCCCTGTCCTCGTGCTCATGCTGTCATGCGCAGGCATCGTGGTTGTTCCCAGTGCTGCTGAAGCAAGCTGCCAATGGACCACGGTTACGGAACTTCTAGACGGCCATGTTCAGACGCATGTGGTGCAGGTGTGCTCCCAGGACGACGTCCAGAGTGTGGCCACAATCGACGTGCCTCCGCCGACCGACTTTGACCTCGACTCAATCTGTGTGCAGACCGCCATCTCGCTCGGGACAGACCCCTTCACCTTCTGCGATATCCCTCCCGAGGACGCGGCGGACGTCATCACGCCGGGCCTCGTCGCGACGGCGTTCCGCAACATCCCCCTCCCTGCTTCCGAGCTGCAGGTGCAGCCGGCCAACGGGCGCACGCTGGTGAACTTCGCGACGAACTTCTTCACCGACACCGCGCCGTTCGACCGGACCGTGACGTTGCTCGGGCAGCGGGTCGACCTGCACATCGTGCCGAGCGGGTTCGGGTGGCGGTTCGGGGACGGGCAGGTGCTGACCACCGCGGACGCCGGGGCGCCCTACCCGGACCTGCGGATCACCCACACCTACCAGCGCAAGGGCGAGGTGGCCCCGGCGGTGGACACGACGTACACCGCGACCTACCGGGTCAATGGCGGTCCGTGGGCGGAGGTTCCCGGCAGCGTGACCGTGCCCGGCGAGCCCGTGGGCCTGGAGGTGCTGACCGCGACCCCGGTCCTCGTCGGCTACTGAGGCCGGCTCCGACAAGCGCATGGATTGCACGCACCAGGTGCGTGTAGATCATGCGCTTGTGCGATCCGGGCACTCGGGGCACGGTACGAAGGGACCCGACCATCCGCCTCGCGCGAGCAGGGTGGAGATCTGGGCGACGGTCGCGCAGCCGTCGCGGAAGACCTGGCCGTAGGTCAGGCGCACCGTTGTCAGCTCGCTCGTGACGGTCGCGGCCAGGTCGCGGCTCGCGTCCCGGTCCCGTGCGGCGGCGTTGTCGTGGAAGGGCCGACCGTCGAGCTCGACGAGGACGCCGTGGTCGCTGTGGTCGACGTCGCGGTAGGCCTTCCTGCCGGCGACCTGCGCCGGCACCTGCCGGCGGCCGACGGTGGGCAGGCCGTGCCGGCGTTCGAGGTCGAGGTAGCCGCGCTCGAGGACCGAGCAGGCGCCGGTTTCCAGGTCGGCGAGCAGCTCGAGCAGCTCTGCTCGACCGCGGACCCGCCGCCGCGATCTCAACGTCTCGGCGATGGCAGCGGCCGTCGTCGCTCGGGTCTGGCACGCGTCGGCGAACACCTGGAAGGCAGCCGCGAGATCGTTCTTGGCGGCCGCGACGTCGATCGCCGCGTGGTCGTAGGCCAGCCGGGGCGGGCTCTTGATCCACTGCACCCGCCCGTCGAACCCAGCGGTCCGGTGCACCGTGACGCCGGGCACGCGCCCGAGCGACCGGCGGTCGGACACGGCGACGTGAACCGGCCCCGACCTGCTGGGTGATGGCAGTGCGGACTCACGGGTGAGCGCGGCCGGCCAGTAGTGGAGGACCGCTGCCCACTCGCGTTGGTGCCGCGACGGCTCGCCGGTGTCGTTGATGTAGACGCCGGAATGGATGGCCACGAGCTCGCGACGTCGCACCATCCGGGCGATGTCCCGGTCGGTCCCGTGCAGCTCGAGGATCTGCCGTCGCGAGACCACGCCCGACTGCACCCAGGTCAGGAGGTGGTCGAGCGCCTCGGTGTCGAGGCGCGGCTTGGCAGGTTCGGTCACGCGGCGGAGCCTTCCCCGAGGGGAACGCCGAGCACCCGGCGTACGCGATCTGTGGACAGCCGCCCGGCTAGGTTGACCGCGTGCCACCGTGGAACACGTTCGTCGAGGGCGACAACCTCGACGTGCTGCCCACGATCGGCGCCGAGTTCGGCGAGGTCGACCTGGTCTACATCGACCCGCCGTACAACACCGGCAACGACTTTGCCTACGCCGACGACATCCGGGCCGGGGCGGGGCTGACCCGGCACGAGGCGTGGGTCGCGATGATGCGGCCGCGGCTGGTGGCGGCGCGGGACGTGATGAGCGAGCGCTCGGCGATCTGGGTGAGCATCGACGACAACGAGGCGGCGCACCTGCGGCTGCTGATGGACGAGGTGTTCGGGGAGGCCAACTTCCTGGCGCAGGTGGTGGTGAACCTCAACCCCAAGGGCCGCCAGCTGGGCAACGGGTTCGCGACCAGCCACGAGTACCTGCTGGTCTACGCCCGCGACGCCCGGCGTACGGCGCTGCACGCGAGCAGCACCGAGACCGTCGACGAGCGCGACTTCCCGCTGACCGACCCCGACGACCCGGAGGGGCGGCGCTACCGGCACCTGCCGCTGCGCAACACCAACAAGAAGTTCAACCCGGTCACCGCGCGGACCCTGCACTTCCCGGTCTGGGGTGACCCCGTGAGTGGCGCGGTCCGGACCGTGCCGTTCGAGGGGGCGGTCGAGGTGACGCCGGTGTTCGGGGACGGCACGCCGGCGGTGTGGCGCTGGAGCCGCCCGCTGATCGACGAGCGGCCCGGCGACCTGGTGTGCCGACGGATCAACGGCCGGGGCGGCGAGCGGGTCGACGTCTTCCAGAAGGACTGGCTCGACCGCGACCACCGAGGCGTCCGGCGCAAGAAGCTGCGCACCATCTGGCTGGCCGAGGAGGTGGGCTCGACCGACACGGCCGTGGCCGAGCTCAAGGAGATCGTCGGCCACGTCTTCGAGTCCCCGAAGCCGACGGGGCTGGTCCGGCGGATCCTCGGCACGATGCCGGACGACGTGCTGGTGCTGGACTTCTTCGCAGGCAGCGGCACCACCGGGCACGCCGTCGCGCTCGCCAACCTCGCCGACGGCGGCACTCGCCGGTGCGTCAGCGTCAACTCCGCCGAGCCGACCCGGGAGGGGTCCAACGCCCGCAATGCCGGCTACGCGACCGTCGCCGACATCACCCGGGCCCGGCTCCGGGCCGTCGCCGACGTCGTCGGTGGCGGGTACGCCGAGCGGTAGGCGGCTCAGGGGGAGGCGAGCCGGTCGAGCACCAGCGCGAGGGGCGGCCAGCGGTCCCGGCCGCGCCGGGTCACGGCGTACGCCCGCAGGGTGACCCGCGGGTCGGTGAGCGGCACGACCCGGACGCCGCGCCGCGAGGCCCGCCCACGGGGGAGCAGCCCGATGCCCCGCCCCGCGACGATCAGGTCGTCCACGAGCTCGAGGCTGTCGATGCGGTGGACGACCCGCGGGGTGAAGCCCGCAAGGGCGGCCAGCACCCGGACCGCCTCCTCGTCCGCGGTGTTGCGGGAGTTCACGATCCAGTCCCGGTCGGCGTACGCCGCGAACGGCGCCCGCCGCTCCGCCGCCGGGATCCCGAGGCCCCAGTCGAACGACCAGAGCTCACGCGCCTCGAACTCGCTGCGCAGCGCCGCGGGGGCCACGTTGTAGTCGTAGGTCAGGGCCAGGTCGATGTCGTCGCGGGCGAGCAGGTCGAAGGCCTCGAGCGGCTCGTGCTCGTTGATCAGCACCTGCACGCCCGGATGGCTGTCCTCCAGCTCGTCGACCACCGGCAGCAGCGAGCGCCGGATGGCGGTGGCGAACCCCGCCACCCGCACGGTGCCGGACGGCTCGGCGTCGGGGTCCAGGTCGAGCCGCGCCGCCTCGACCGCGGCCAGGATCGTCACGGCGTGCTCGGCCAGGCGGTGGCCCGCGGGGGTCAGCCGCACCCGCCGCCCGTCCGGCTCCACCAGCGGCATCCCCACCTCGCGGGCCAGGGCGGCGATCTGCTGGGAGACCGTCGAGGTCGTGGTCCCGAGCTCGTCGGCGACGGCGTGCATCGAGCCGAGCCGCGACAGCTCCAGCAGCAGCCGCAGCCGACGGACATCCATCTCCGTATTGTCCAGGATCGGTGAACGGTATGTCCAGGAATCTCACGTGGACGCGAACGGTTGTCTCCGGCTTCACTGGACGGATGAGGAGCCAGACCCGCACCGGCGCCGGCATGGCCGTCGTGTCGATGCTCTGCGTGCAGCTCGGGCTCGCCGTGTCCGTGGGCCTGATCGACCAGGTCGGCGCCGAGGGCGCCGCCTGGCTGCGGCTGTTCTGGGCAGGGGTCCTGATGGTGCTGGTGGTCCGGCCGCGGCCCGCCCAGTTCTCCCGGACCGCGCTGAGGTACGGCATCGCGCTCGGTGTGGTGACGGCCGGCGTGACGATGCTGTTCATGGCGGCCGTCTCCCGGCTGCCGCTCGGCACGGCGACCGCCATCGAGTTCCTCGGGCCGCTCGGCGTCGCCGTGTGGCGGGGCCGCGGCGGCGGCCGTCAGGTCTGGCCGCTGCTGGCCGGGCTCGGCGTCCTGCTGCTGACCCAGCCGTGGGCCGGCGGCGCCGACCCGCTGGGGGTGGCCTACGCGCTCGCGGCCGCCTGTTGCTGGGCGGCGTACATCCTGCTCACCCAGCGCGTCGGCGACGAGGTCGCCGGGCTCGGCGGGCTGGCCGTGTCGATGCCGGTCGCCGGGATCGTCGCCACCGTGGTCGCCGGGCCGAGCGTGTTCGGCCGGGTCACGCCGGAGCTCCTGCTGATCGGCGTGGGGCTCGCCGTCCTGCTGCCGGTCGTCCCGTTCGCCCTCGAGCTGCTGGCCCTGCGCCGGCTCACCACCGCCGCCTTCGGGACCCTGATGTGCCTGGAGCCGGCCTTCGCGATGCTGGTGGGACTGGTCGCACTCGGCCAGGTCCCCGACGACCTGGCCGTCGTCGGCATCGGGTTCGTCATCGCCGCGGGCATCGGCGCGGAGCGGACCGGTGCCCGGACCGTGGTCGACGAGCCGCCCCAGCGGGAGCCGGTGCTGGCCGGCTGACCGGTCCTCAGACCCCCGCGGCCTTCTCCAGGGCCGCGAGCTCGTCGTCCAGGTGGGTCAGCAGCCGCTGCAGGTGCGGCACGGTCCGCCGGCAGCCGGTGAGCCCGAACGCCATCTGGCCGTCGTACGACGTGCAGGTGATGTTGAGGGCCATCCCGTTGATCGGGATGGACAGCGGATAGGTGCCGGTGAGCCGGGCGCCGTTCCAGTAGTGGGTGGTCCGCGGCCCGGGGACGTTGCTGATGATCACGTTGTAGGGCGGCCGGATGATGCCCTGCATCCGCAGCATCGGGGTGAGGATCGCGGGCGCCTGCCCGATCGCGCTCATCGCCAGGATCTGCACCGGCGTCATCGACGACAGCGCCTGCTTGCCGTCCTTCATCGACCGGTGGATGCTCGCGAGCCGCTGGGCCGGGTCGTCCTGGTCGGTCGCCATCTGCACCATGACCGCGCCGACGGCGTTGCCGCCCTCGGAGGAGGCGACCTGGGACTGCTTGGCGTTGAGGCCGACCGGCACCATCGCGACCAGCG
>NZ_JAEMSS010000288.1 GCF_016462705.1 Nocardioides sp.
GTGGCCAGCTGCTCGTCGACCTTCGCCGGGTCGATGTCCTCCTCCAGCGGCAGGGCGTCGGTCTCGTGCGGCTCGGGGTCGTTGTGCGGGTCGGGTCGGGCGTCGCCTGCGGTGGTCATGGGGGTGCCTCCTTCGGGTCGTGGCTGACCCTTCCGGTACCCGCATTAGGGTCCCCGCGTGACCTCCGCGGCCTCCCACACCCCCGGGTACGAGGAGGCCGACCTCACCACCTGCGACCGCGAGCCGATCCACGTGCCGGGCGCGATCCAGCCGCACGGCGTGCTGCTCGCCCTGGACCCGGCCACGATGACCGCGGTCATGGTCTCGGCCAACACCGAGGAGCTGCTCGGCGTCGCCCCGGACGCCGGACTGGGGCGACCGCTCTCGGCGTTCGTCGGGTCGGAGGCCGCGGTCGAGATCACCACGCGGGTGCGGGAGTGGGCCCCTGGGGAGCCGCTGATCCTGACGCTGCCGCGCGACCGGGACGGCGCGCTGGCCGGGCAGGAGATCGACGTCCGGCTGCACGAGTCGGGGGAGCGGCTCGTGGTCGAGCTGGAGTCGCTCGGGAGGCCGCGGTCGACACTGATGACCTACCAGTCGGCGCGCGCCGCGATGGCCCGCCTGTCGTCCGGGCACTCCATCGAGCAGCTGGTCACGCAGCTGGTCCGGGAGGTCCGCAAGCTGACCGAGTACGACCGGGTGATGGTCTACCGCTTCGACGCCGACTGGAACGGTGAGGTGGTCGCCGAGGACAAGCGCGACGACCTCAACTCGTTCCTCGGCCTGCACTACCCGGCCTCCGACATCCCGGCGCAGGCGAGACGGCTCTACACGCTGAACTGGACCCGGCTGATCGCGGACGTCGGCTACGAGCCCGTGCACCTGTCCCCGGTGCTCGACCCGGGGACCGGCGCGCCGCTGGACCTGACGTACGCCACGTTGCGCAGCGTGTCGCCGATCCACCTGGAGTACCTCGCCAACATGGGCGTGCGGGCGTCGATGTCGGTCTCGCTCGTCGTCGACGGCGAGCTGTGGGGGCTGATCGCCTGCCACCACTACCGCGGGCCGCACCGGCCGAGCCAGGACGCGCGGGCCGCCGCCGAGTTCCTCGGCCAGGTGGCCTCGCAGCAGATCGGCCAGCGGGAGCAGGCCGACGTCCGGGAGGCGGCGCTCAGCGCGCAGGCGACCCTCGCCCGGATCATGGGCCGGATCGACGCGTCCGGCGAGTCGCCGCTGCGCACGATGATGGAGGACCCCGAGCTGCTCGACCTGGTCGGGGCCTCGGGCGCGGCGCTCCGCTCGCGCGGTCACTTCCTCACCGCCGGCACCGTCCCCGACGCGGAGACCCTCGACCGGCTGGCGGACGGACTGCTCAGCGACCCCTACGGCCAGCCGGTCGCGACCGACCACGCCGCGGCGCTGCTGCCGGTCGTGCCGGACCTGTCGAGGACCGCTGCGGGCGTGCTCGGGATCGCCTCGCACGCCGACTCCTGGCTGCTGTGGCTGCGACCCGAGCTGCCCCAGGTCGTCGACTGGGGCGGCGACCCGACCAACAAGCGCCTCGAGGAGACCGAGGGTGAGGGGGTCCGGCTGTCGCCGCGGCTCTCCTTCGAGCGCTGGCGTGAGGTGCGCAGCGGACGCAGCGCCCCCTGGCAGGCCTGGGAGCTCGAGGTGGCCACCCGGCTGCGCACCCACATGAACGCCCTGATGCTGCGCCGCTCGAGGGACCAGATCGAGGTCGCGGAGTCGCTGCTGCGCACGGTCCTGCCCAGCGAGGTGCCGCGCTTCGAGGGGATGGACATCGCGGTCCGCTACGTCCCCGCCACGACGTACCAGCTCGGCGGCGACTGGTGGGACGCGGTCAGCCTCGACGACGGGCGGGTCGCCTTCGTCGTCGGCGACACGGCCGGCCACGGCGTCTCGGTCGTGGGGGCGATGACCCAGGTACGCGCGGCGCTGCGGGCCTACCTGATGGGTGGCGCCGGGCCGGCGCAGGCACTGGACAGGCTCGACCTGCTGATGGTGAGCCTGCTGCCCGACCAGGTCGCCACCGCCGTCATCGCGGTGTGGGACGCCGGGAGCCGGCGGCTGGAGATCTGCTCGGCCGGCCACCCCCCGGCCATGGTGTTCGCGGGCTCCGACGTGACCGAGACGGTCGCCACCGGCCGTCCGCTGCTCGGGCTGGGCGAGGGCCGCGCCGAGTCCACGGTCCTCGACGTGGGTCCGGACGTGACGGTGCTCTTCTACACCGACGGACTGGTGGAACGCCGCCACGCCGACGTCGAGACCGCCGTCGAGCGGCTCAGCGCCCTGGCCCCCCGGGTCGGGGACCTCGGGGTCGAGGACTTCGTCGACCTGGTGGTCGAGACGTCCGGCTCCGGTGAGGACGACACCACGGTGCTGGCCGTCAGGCTCTACTGATCGGGTGGCGCGACGGCACCCTGGTCGTCGGAGATGACGAAGCCGCCGTCGGCCTCGTCGACGATGAGCTTCCTCGTCTCCTGCTCCTCGCCCCGCGACGTCGTGTACGTGATGGTCGCGAGGACCACACCGCCGGAGTCCTCGGTGACCTCGTCGACGCTGAGGTCCAGGACGCTCGCCCAGAACCCCTCGAAAGAGCCGCGGCCGACCTCGTCCTGGAGCGCGGGGGCGAGCATCGCCCAGCTGGTCTCGGTGTCCTCCGGGAGGAGCGAGTAGTACTCGGCGACGAACGCGGCGGGGTCGCTCGCACCCGTGTCGGGCGACTCGTCCTCGGCCTCCGGCTCCTCGGTCGTCTCGGGCGTCGACTGGGTCTGCTCGCCAGACGGCTGCCCTGACTCCGTCGCTGACGGGGACGGATCGCGGGTGCGGGTCGGCTTCTCGTCGTCGGGCGTCTGCTCGGTGCCCGGCTCGGCCGTCGACGAGGACGGGTCACGGGTGAGGTACCAGCCGCCGACCGCGGCCGCGACCAACAGCAGCACCAGGACGGCGACCAAGGCGGCCCGGTTGTCGCGAGACGGAGGTGCGGCCGCCGGCACGGGGCGCGGCGCGGTGTCCTCCGGAGGCGGAGGCTCTTCTCGCGCTGGCGGCGCCGGTGGCGGTGGCAACGGCGCCGGCACGGGGACGGCGGCCGCCGGGGGTGCCGCGTCCATGACCCTCGTCGGCTCCTCGGCGACAGGGATGCCCGGCGCCTGGACGCCCCTCAGCTCCTCTGCCACCTCCGCCATGGACCAGCGCTCGGCGGGGTCGGGGTCGAGCATCCGGGAGAG
>NZ_JAEMSS010000289.1 GCF_016462705.1 Nocardioides sp.
ACTCTCCTCTATCTAAAACATGTCCTTTTTCGGAGCCGCAGCGACGCCCAAGACTCCCGCCGCCGGTGGCGGGGGAGCGGCCGGAGGTGCCGGCGGGGCTGGTGCGGCCGCCGGCGGGATCCCACCGGTGGCGGTGTAGCCGATGCGCCCCGCCACCTGCCCCCAACCCTGATCGACGCCTACTGACCCGGAAGGAAGCCGACGATGACCATCTACGCCGACTACCAGCGCGACCGCATCGGCTGGTTCTTCGGCCTCTCCGGAGGCCAGCTGATGTTCCTGGCGCTGGCCAGCCTGCCGGCGTTCTGGGCGATCAGTCGCGGAGCGTGGTTCTCCGCGTTCCTGTTCGCGCTGGTCTGGCTGTTCCTGCTGGGCATCACCGTCATCCCGGTCCGGGGCCGCTCGGCCACCGGCTGGGTGTTCGCCTCGAGCATGTACGCCGTCGGCGGGCTGCTCGGCTGGACCTCCTTCCGGGCCAAGGCCGCCCAGGGTCGCGCTGAGGACCTCGACACCCCCGACCTACCCGGGGTGCTGCAGGGCATCAAGATCCACGACGGCCCGCCGCACGGCTCGCAGCTGCAGCGCGTGGGAGTGATCCACGACGACGCCACGAAGACCTGGGCGGTCACCGCCGCGGTCGTCCACCCCGGCATCGGCATGAAGGACGCCGAGGAGCGCAGCCGCTACGGCGAGGCGCTGGCCGGGCTGCTCGACGTCGCCGGCCGCACCGAGAAGATCGACGAGATCCTGTTCATGATCCGCACCGTCCCCGAGGACGGTGCCGAGCGCGAGCTGTGGGTCACCAAGCACCGCCGCGGCAACGCGCCGGAGCTGTCCGAGGTCGTCAACAGCGACCTCGCGGTGGGCCTCACCCAGGCGTCGGTGCGCACCGAGCAGTTCGTCACGATCGTCGTCCCGGAGACCCGGATCGCCCGGTCGGCCAAGGAGTCCGGTGGCGGGTTCGAGGGCCGATGCCGCGAGCTCTACCTGCTCATGGCCGAGATCGAGGCCCAGCTGCGCGGCCCGATGGGCATGACGTCGGTCCGCTGGCTCACCTCACCGGAACTCGCCCTGGCGTCCCGGACCGGGTTCGCCCCCGGCGACCGCGCCAGCATCGTCGAGGCCCTCGCCATGCGGGAGAAGGACCCGAACGTGAACGCCGACGTGCCTTGGGCGCTGGCTGGCCCCTCTGGCGCCGACGCGACGGTGCGGCACTACAGCCACGACGCGTGGAACTCGATCAGCGCCACCATCAAGCTCCCGACCCGCGGCGTCGCGATGGGCGCACTCGCGCCGATCCTCACCCCCAGCGAGTCAGGGGAGCGGCGCTCGTTCGTCGTCGCCTTCCCGATCGTGTCCCAGTCCAAGGCCGACCGGCAGTCCGGCAACGCCGAGTGGGCCGCGGACCTGGCCGAGGGCATGAACGAGAAGCTCGGCCGCAAGACCCGCGCCAAGCAGCGCGACGAAGCCCACAAGGCCCGCGGCCTGGACGCCAAGCTGGCCCGCGGCAACTCGCTGACCCGGCCCTACGGCGTGTGCACGGTCACCGTGCCCAAGTCGATGCGGATCACCGAGTTCGGCCGCCGCCTGGACGCCTCGGTCCGACGCGCCGGGTTCGCACCGCTGCGCCTCGACCTCGCCCAGGACGTCGGGTTCGCCGCGTCCACCATCCCCCTCGGCACGAGCCTGACCCGGAGCGGAGACGCCTGATGACCACCACCCGCCGGAACCGCCGTGGCGGCCGCGACATGGCAGCCCTGCTCTCCGACTTCGGGCACGACCTGCCCACGATCCCCACGCTCGCCCCGGAGGCCAAGGAGCCCCGGCTCTTCCGCTACGCGCCGCGCCGCGGTGCCACCCGCCGCGGCCGAGGCTGGGCCGCCGCCACCGCCCCGGCGATGGCCTGGCGGATGACCAGCGACCAGGCCCCGGTGTTCTGGCCCTTCGTCTCGGCTCCCGCCCTGCCCCCGACGGGCGCCCAGATGGGCGTCGACCAGCTCTCCGGCGGCAGCTTCTACTGCGACCCGTTCGGTTGGGTGCTGCGCGACGACGTACCTGCGACCAACCCCAACATCTTCCAGTTCGCCAAGCCGGGAAGTGGCAAGTCCGGCACCACCAAGGCGTTCTGCACCCGGATGATGCCGTTCGGCTACCGCACCCTGGTCACTGGCGACGTCAAGGACGAGTACGAGTCGCTGTGCCGCGCGCTCGGTGTCGAACCCTTCGTCATCGCCCCCGGGTTTTGGGCCCGGGTCAACCCGCTGTCCATGGGGCCGCTCGGCGACGGGTGGGAGAAGCTCTCGGCCGAGGAGGCGCAGCGCCGCGCCACGATCATCTTCAAGCGGTGGCTCGTCCTGGTCCGAGGCCTGGTCGGCAGCATGAAGATCGACGACGAGCACCGGGTCCCGTTCGGTCCCGACGAGAGCGACGTCGTCCGCAACGCACTGCAGATCCTCACCGGCTACGCCGCCGGCAACACCGTCCTCAAGGAGACGACCATCCCGCGTCTGTGGGACCTGCTGCGCAACCCCACCGAGGAGCTCGTCCGGGCCTGCGAGTACGCGAACACCCGCGTGTTCCTCGACGACACCCGGCTGCTGCGCAACGCACTCGGCGAGCTGGTCACCGGCACCCTGGCCGGCCTCTTCGACGACTTCACCAACATCGAGGTCGACTGGCGCGCCCCGATCCAGTCGTTCAGCCTCTCCCGGCTCGACGGCCTGGGCGATGAGGCCGTGGGCATCGCGCTGCTGTGCATGAACTCCTGGGGGCGCGGTCTGCGGGAGATCGCCGAACCCGGCGACCTGCGCATCGTGGTCCGTGACGAGGTCTGGAAGCAGATGCGCCTCGGAACCGCCGCAGTGGCGAGCTTCGACGCCGACCTCAGGCTCTCACGCGGCATGGCCGGCAAGGGCGGCGACATCCAGTTCTGCAACCTCCACAAGCCCTCCGACCTGCTCTCCGTCGGCGACGCCGACTCCCAGGCCGCGATGATCGCCAAGGACCTCCTCGAGCTGGCCGACATCAAGATCCTCGGCGCCCAGAAGCCCCGTGTCGCCCGCGAGCTCGACTCGATGCTCGGGCTCGGCCCGATCGCCCAGGACCTCGTCTCCGGGTGGGCCATGCAGGACAAGGGCCGCGCGCTGTGGTGCATCGGTGACGCCACCTACAAGGTCCAGACGGTGCTCCACCCGCTGGAGAAGAAGCTCTACTACACCAACGAGGCCATCGAGGCCGC